>CAYZQM010000010.1:2029-24169 GCA_964480175.1 uncultured Sandaracinaceae bacterium | reverse complement strand
CCGCGCGGTGGCCGATCGCACCGAGGTGAGCTTGCGGAAGTCGTACTCCAGCGGATCGCGCTGCACCGCGAACACGATCGCCGCGGTGGTCACCAGGGTGAGGATCGCGGACGCGATCAGCATCGTGCGCGGCGACGCGAGCGAGAGGCGCGCGAAGAGCACGCCGTAGACGCCCTTCTTGTCCCGATCCTCGGGCGCGACCTTCATGGGCCGGACGCGCTCCGCGATCGTCGCGAACGCAGGCAAGAGCGCGTAGGCCGCCAGCCAGCAGAAGACCATCCCGAGAAAGCCGATGAACCCGAAGTCGCGAAAGCCTCGGTAGTCGGTGACGGTCAGCGATCCGTAGGCGAGCGCCGCGGCGAGCGCCGCAGCGAGCGTGCCCTGCCAGGTCCCCAGGTGGGTCGCCTCGATCGCGTCGGCGCCGAGCTTGCCTTGGCGACGCTCCTCGAAGTACCGGCCGAGCCACATGATGCTCGAGTTCACTCCGTTGCCGATCACGATCGACGCGAGGAACGCGGACGAGGCGTTGAGGTTGTCGACGATCGGCTCGGCGAGACCGAACGCGAGCAGGCAGGGCGCGATCAGGGTCAGCGCGAGGAGCGGGATCGCGCGCCAGCTCACGTAGAAGACGTAGATGGAGATCAGCAGCAGGACGAGCGTGACGATCGTCGATCGCGCCACCGCCTCCTTGAGCGCCTCGTTCTCCTCGCGGACGTCCATGATGTCGCCGCCGAAGTCGATCCGGAACGGCGCCGCCTCGATGCCCGCGTCGTTGCCTCGCCCGCGGGAGGCGGTCGGCTGCGCGTTGCCCGTCGCGGTGAGCGCGCGCTCGGTCGCGTCCTCGACGGCGGCGAGCAGCCGATCGGTCGCGTCGCTCTCGCCCCCGCGGATCGAAGTGCGGATGAAGATGAACGTGATCGGCTCTTCGGGGTGCTGGTAGAAGCCCTCGGGGAAGCGATCCATCTCGTGCTCGGCCTCTTCGGCGTCCGCGCGGATCCGATCGAGGGTCGCCTGCGGATCGGGAGGCTCCTCGTTCTCCAGATCCAGGTAGAACGGGTTGGCGTGGGCCCGCTCCCAGTCGAGGCGCGCTTGCAGCGCGTCGCGGATCTCGGTGAGGTCGGTCAGATCGGCGTAGAGGTGCTGGTGCTCCCGGACGAAGTCGTAGAAGTCGGCGACGTTCCAGTCGATCTGCGCGATCGCGTGCCCCTCGAGCTGCTCGAGCTCACCCGCGAGCGCCCGGGTGAAGGCGCGCAGCGAATCCCGATCGGCGCCCTCCCCGCGGAGGTCCTGTACCGTGAGCGTCAGGATCACCGTACCGCCGAAGCGCTCGCGGATCTCGTCCAGATCGCGCACCGAGCGCGAGCTCTCGGGCAAGAGCGCCTGGAAGTCGCTGTTGAGCTCGAGCTGGAGCACGCCGGGCATCGCGGCCACCGCGATGAGCAACGCGGTCAGCGCGAAGCGGAGCGGGTGCTGGTGCTGCGCGCGGGCGAGCCCAGAGAGAAAGCGCGTGAGGGTCGCGTGCATCGGCGGGCAGATCTAACCCCCACGCCCGATCGCGGCACCCCGTTTCGCGGCCTACTCGAAGCGCTCGTACGCGCCGCCACCGCCCGAGGGCGGCGTCGTCGTGACCGGTGTCTCCGTCACCTCGGGGACCTCGGTGTCCCCGTCGGGATCGCGCCCTCGGTGACCGCCGCGACGCCGGTTGGCGATGAGCGTGACGGTCTCGGTCGGCCCGGCGCTCGTGAGGTCGAGCGACGCGTCGCGGTGATCCTCCAGGCGAAGCGCGAGCGGTCCGTCGCCCGTGTGCACCTCGACCAAGAGCGGCGCGTGCCCGAGCAGCGAGTCGCCGCGCCAGACCTCCGCGCCCTCCGGCTCGCTCACGACCATGACCGAGCGCGCCTCGACCGTCGGCGTGACCGGCGCGCTCCGAACCGGCGGCGCAGGCAGCGAGCCGGTCGTGTTGGGGAGCGCCACCACGGTCAGCGCGCCGTCGGCCCGGCTGGGGCGCGTGGTGGCGACGGTGATGCCCGCCGCGAGCACCGCGATCAACACCACACCGGCCGCGATGAGCACCGGTCCGCGGGGGAGCGCCGCGAGCGAGCCGCTGAGCTGCGCGAGCGACTGGGTCGGGTGCGAGCGTCGCCCCTCTTGGTGCAGCGCGCGCTCGGCGCCGACGTCGTCGCGCGCGGACGCGAGCGCCTGCTCGAACGCCTCCGCCGAGCTCATGCGCTCGCCCGGCTGCTTCTCGAGCGCCTTCATCACGATGCGATCGAGGCTCGCGGGGATCGGCCGCTCCGGCGCCGCGCTGCGGGGCGGCTCCACCCGATCGCGGATGTGCTTGGCCATCACCACGACCGCGTCGTCGTCGACGAACGGGCAGTGACCGACGAGCATCTGGTAGAGCAGCACGCCGACCGCGTAGAGGTCGCTCCGGGGATCGAGCGGCTTTCCCTGCGCTTGCTCTGGCGACATGTAGCGCGGCGTCCCGAACACGGTGCCGGCCTGGGTCTGCAGCTGATCGATCGGCTGCGCGTCCTCGCGGAAGACCTTCGCGATGCCGAAGTCGAGCACCTTCACGATGGGCCTCGGCGCGCCTTCGACCTTGGCGAGGTAGATGTTGTCGGGCTTCAGATCCCGGTGGATCAGCCCTTTGCCGTGCGCTTCGGCGAGCGAGCGCAGGATCTCGCGGGTGATCTGGATCGCGTCTTCGATCTCGAGGAACTCACCGCTCTCCACCCGGTGCGTGAGCAGCTGCCCTTCGAGCAGCTCCATCGCGAGGTAGAGGTAGCCCGCGCTCGGGTCCTCTCCGAAGTCGAAGACCTGCACCGTGTTCGGGTGCTGGAGCAGGCTCATCGCCTTGGCCTCGCGATGAAAGCGCGCGACCGTCTCGCGGTCGGAGACCAGCTCGCGCTTGAGCACCTTGAGCGCGACTGGGCGACCGAGGCCGGACTGCTCCGCGCGGTACACGGTGCCCATCCCGCCGGTGCCGATGCGCGCGGTGATCTTGTAGCGACCGACCAGTGTGGTGCCGATCAGCGGGTCACTGCGGATCGCGGCGTACTCCTGCCCCGAGACGAGGGTCACCCCATCGTTCGGACACGTTCCGGAGGTCCGATCGGGGAAGGCGCTGTAGCACTGAGGGCAGTACCGCATGGGCGGCGAGGGGCCGATTGTAACGGATCTGGGGCGCGCGCACCCACCAAGGCGTGTGAGGCGACGCGGAGCGACGGAGATCGAATCCGTGGGTTGACCGAGGGGGCTCGGTGTTTACCGTCGGCCGGCTTTCGTGCGGCCCCATGAGAGGTCGCTCGCAGCGAGAACCGGAGGACCGATGCGTACCGATCGCTTGACGACGAAGACCCGAGAGGCGCTGGCCGCGGCGCAGCAGATCGCGGCCGAGATGGGCAACCCGGAGCTCTATCCCGAGCACGCGTTGCTCGCCCTGCTTCTGCAGGACGGAGGCGTCGCGGCGCCGGTGATCCAGAAGACGGGAGCGAACGTTCGAGGCGTGACCGACGCGCTGCAAGCGCGCCTGAGCGGCATGCCGAAGGTGAAGGGCGGCGGTGAGCCGGGGCTCTCACGCCGCACCAGCGCGATGCTGACCAAGGCGTGGAAGGAGACCGAGGCGCTCAAGGACGAGTACACCTCGGCCGAGCACGTCCTGCTCGCGGCCCTCGACGACGACGACGTCAAGAAGCTGCTCGCGACCCAAGGGGTCGATCGCGACAAGCTGCTCTCCGCGCTGCGCGAGGTGCGCGGCAACCAGCGCATCACCGACCAAGAGCCCGAGGCGAAGTTCCAGGCGCTCGAGAAGTACACCAAGGACCTCACCAAGCTCGCCAAGTCGGGCAAGATCGACCCGGTCGTCGGGCGCGACGAGGAGATCCGCCGGGTCATGCAGGTGCTGGCCCGCCGCACCAAGAACAACCCCGTGCTCATCGGCGAGCCCGGCGTGGGCAAGACCGCGATCGTCGAGGGGATCGCGCAGCGCATCGTGAGCGGCGACGTGCCCGACTCGCTGAAGGACAAGCGGGTGATGTCGCTCGATCTCGGCGCGATGGTCGCCGGCAGCAAGTTCCGCGGTGAGTTCGAGGATCGTCTCAAGGCGGTGCTCAAGGAGATCGAGAACGCTGCGGGCGAGATCATCCTCTTCATCGACGAGCTGCACACGCTGGTGGGCGCGGGCGCGGCCGAGGGATCGATGGACGCGAGCAACATGCTCAAGCCGGCGCTCGCGCGCGGCGAGCTGCGCTGCATCGGCGCGACCACGCTCGACGAGTACAAGAAGCGCATCGAGAAGGACGCCGCGCTCGCCCGGCGCTTTCAGTCGGTCTTCGTCGGTCAGCCCACCGTGAGCGACACCATCGCGATCCTGCGCGGGCTCAAGGAGCGCTACGAGGTGCACCACGGCATCCGCATCCAGGACGCCGCGATCGTCGCCGCCGCGACGCTGTCCGATCGGTACATCACCGATCGCTTTCTGCCGGACAAGGCGATCGATCTCGTCGACGAGGCGGCCTCGCGCTTGAAGATGGAGATCGAGTCGACCCCGACCGAGATCGATCAGGTCGAGCGCAAGCTGGTGCACCTCGAGGTGGAGAAGCAGGCCCTCAAGAAGGAGAAGGATCCCGCCTCCCAGAAGCGCCTCGTGGTGCTCGAGAGCGAGCTCGCGGAGCTCGGGGAGAAGCGCGACGGCATGCGCGCCCAGTGGCTGCGCGAGAAGGAGATCATCGAGGGCACCCGCACCGCCAAGAAGGCCGTGGAGGAGAAGCGCGGTGAGCTCGAGCAGGCGGTGCGCGCCCGCGACTTCGAGAAGGTGGGGCGCCTTCAGTACGGCGAGATCCCCGCGCTCGAGAAGCAGGTCGAGGCCGCGCAGAAGGAGCTGGCCGAGGTGCAGCAAGGCACCTCCTTCCTGAAGGAAGAGGTCACCGACGAGGACATCGCGAAGGTGGTCTCCAAGTGGACCGGCGTGCCCGTGAGCAAGATGCTCGAGGGCGAGCGCGACAAGCTCCTCAAGATGGAGGACAAGCTCGGCAGCCGCGTGGTCGGTCAGAAGGACGCCGTCGTGGCGGTCGCCAACGCGGTGCGCCGCTCCCGCGCGGGCCTGGGCGATCCCAACCGTCCGATCGGGAGCTTCCTCTTCCTCGGTCCCACGGGCGTGGGCAAGACCGAGCTGGCGCGCGCGCTCGCGGAGTTCTTGTTCGACGACGAGCGCGCGATCGTGCGGCTCGACATGTCCGAGTACATGGAGAAGCACTCGGTCTCGCGCCTGATCGGCGCCCCGCCCGGGTACGTGGGCTACGACGAGGGTGGTCAGCTCACCGAGCCGGTGCGCCGTCGTCCTTACTCGCTCGTGCTCTTCGACGAGATCGAGAAGGCGCACCCCGACGTGTGGAACACGCTCCTTCAGGTGCTCGAGGACGGACGCCTGACCGACGGTCAGGGCCGCACCGTCGACTTCAAGAACACCGTGATCGTGATGACCAGCAACGTCGGCTCGCGTTTCACCCTCGAGCTGAACGACGAAGACGACATCAAGACCGCGGTGATGAACGAGCTGCGCAACACGTTCCGTCCCGAGCTGCTCAATCGGCTGGACGAGATCGTGGTCTTCCATCGCCTCGGACAGTCCGAGCTCCGGCGGGTCGTCGATCTCCAGCTGGTGCGCTTCGCCGATCGGCTGCGCGCCCGCGACATCGAACTCTCGGTGAGCGATGCCGCGAAGGACTGGCTCGGCGAGATCGGCTTCGATCCCACGTACGGCGCGCGCCCGATGAAGCGCGCGATCCAGAAGTACCTCGAGAACCCGCTGGCCGAGGCGCTGCTCGCCGGTCGCTACGCGCCTGGCGACACCATCACGGTCGATCGGGTCGGTGGCGAGCTGACGATCGGCAAAGCGGATGGGTCAGCCGCCGTACACGCCTGAACGTCAATGAACTCAGCGCATTCGAGACGCTGACAGCGAAATACAGCGGGCCCTGTTCAATTCGCTGAGGGCCTGGCGTACCGTGGCGAGCATGAAGCGCTTGCACACCGTTCTCTCCGCCCTCGTCGTCGCTGCCGGTCTCCTCGGCACCGCCCAGGTGGCTTCGGCCCAACGCATCCTGGTCTACGGACCGGGCGGTACGACGGCGACCGCGTCGTTCCCCGTGGGCGCGACGCCGACCGTGGCCAACGCTGCCATGTGGGCGTCGCTGACGACCGCCGACTTCGGTGGGTACGACGCGATCTGGATCGACAGCGCGGTCTGCACCGGCGACGCCGGCATCTTCGCCACCGCGCGCGCCAACCGCGCGGTGTGGAGCGCGGCGATCGCGGGTCGGATCATCGTCTCTGGCGCCGATCCGGATTTCCACGCAGGTCAGCCCGGAGCACCCGAGTTCATGCGGCAGTCGGCGGCGTGGGTCGGCGGGCTCGGCGCGACGGCAGAAGGCGGCGCGACCGGCCTCTACGTCAGCTACGGATGCGTCAACGCGGCGCCCGCCGACATGATCGATGCGTTCGGCGCGTTCACGATCTCCATCGCGCACGCCGACGCGACGCAGGTGGACGCGCATCCGATCACGGTGGGCTTGACCCCCGCCAACTTGGCCTGGGGAAACTTCGGGCATCAGATCTTCACTGCGTTCCCCGCGAGCTTCCGGAGCATCATCCGCCAGTCGGCAGGAACGCAGGTGCTGGTTCGCGAGGACTGCCCTGCGATCACGGTGCCGGTGGGCGGCTTCTCGGTCGCCGAGGGCGGCAGCGTCTCGTTGTCCGCGACGAGCGCAGCGACGACGATCACGTGGGACCTGAACGGCGACGGCACCTTCGAGACCACCGGCAACCCCGTGACGTTCTCCGCGGCGGGTCGTGACGGCCCGAGCGTGCAGGCGATCGCGGTGCGGTCCAGCGGCGCATGCGCCAGCGTCGCCGTCACGAGCAGCGTCTCCATCGTGAACCTGAACCCGAGCGTCACCTCGACGCCGCCGGTCTCGGTGAACGCGGGCGCGACGCTCAGCTACACGATCACGACGACGGATCCGGCGGGCGCGCTCGATCCCCGCACCTTCATGCTCACCTCGGGCCCGAGCGGCGCGGCCGTGGGCGTGAGCTCGGGCGTCGTCACCTGGAGCCCCGGCTTCGCCGTGGCCGGCACCACCGCGCCGTTCACCATCACCGTGAGCGACGGCGATGGCGGGACGGCGGTCCACACGTTCTCCGTCAGCGTCGTCTGCCCCGACGCAGACGGCGACACCTTCCCCGATGGTCGCTGCCCTGACGAGAGCGACTGCAACGACTCGGTCGCCGCCATCTTCCCCGGCGCGCCCGAGCTCTGCGACACCATCGATCAGGACTGCGACGGCGCACCCGCCAACGGCTACTCGCTCGGCACCGCGTGCAGCCTCGGGGTCGGTGAGTGCACCGCGGGCGGCGTGCTCGTCTGCGCCAGCACCACCACCACGTCGTGCAACGCGACGCCCGGCGTGCCGACCGACGAGCTCTGCGGCACGACGCTCGACGAGGACTGCGACGGCTCGACCGACGAGGGCTTCGACGTCGGTGACGCGTGCAGCGTCGGCGTGGGCATCTGCGAGACGGCGGGCGCGAAGGTGTGCACCGCCGACATGCTGAGCACCGAGTGCGATGCGACTGCGGGCACCCCCGGCACCGAGAGCTGCAATGGGCTCGACGACGACTGCAACGGCACGCTCGACGACGGCGGCGACGATCTCTGCAGCGCCAGCGCGGACGGCACCATGTGCCTCGCGATGGGCACGCTCGCGGCGTGCGGCTGCGCCGCGGACGCGGACTGCGGTGATGCGACCTCGGGCCGCATCTGCGACCTGACCACCTCGAGCTGCGTCGATGGCTGCGGCGTCGGCGACGATCGCAACGGCTGCCCGACGGAGCAGTTCTGCACGTCGATGGATCCGGCGGTGGACGGCGTGTGCACCACCACCTGCAACTTCGACGAGGACTGCGCGGTGAGCCCCGAGATGCCCTTCTGCTTCATGGACTCGACCGGCGGCATCTGCGTCGAGTGCACGAACGACACGCAGTGCGGTGATCGCACCGACGGACGCGATCGCTGCATCGGGCCCGACCACACCTGCGCGGCGTGCAGCGACGCCGACACCTCGGCGTGCTCGGACGCGGGCGATGGATCGGCGTGCGTGAGCGGCCTCTGCGGCTGCACCACCGACGACGACTGCGCGGCCGATCGCATGTGCGACACCGCCACCGACGTCTGCGTCGATCGCCCTGCGCCCGACGCGGGCATGCCCGACGCGGGCGGCAGCGACGCCGGCACCGGCGACGCCGGCGGCGGTAGCGGCGACGCGGGCGTAGGCCCGGATGCCTCGATGGGCGGCGCGACCGGCGGCGCGTGCGGCTGCAGCGTGCCGGGCGCCGAGGGTCGTCGCTCGGGCCTCGCGGGCCTGGTGCTGTTGGCCCTCGGCCTGGTGATGGCGAGCCGCCGCCGCGCCAAGCGGTGAGCTCGAGCCGTCAGGCGGCGCGACCGCTCCCTCGGGACGCTCGTCTCCGGGAGCGGACGCCCGCCCGATCGGCGCTCGCGCTCGTCTCGCTGTTCGCGCTCGTCGCGATCACGCCGTCGAGCGCGCGGGCGCACGTCCCGCTCGGCCCCGGTGATCTGGTGATCGTCGGGGTGCGCTCGGGCGCCCCGGACACGGTGCTCGTGCTGGCGCTGGTGCCGCTGCACGTCGGCGATGGCATCGTGCTCACCGACGACGGCCTGCGTGCCGACGGCACGTTGCGCCGCGTCGAAGGCAGCACGTACTTCGACGTCGATCGCACGACGTACCCACCGGGCACGCTGCTCGCGCTGCAGGCGGGCAGCATGTCGCTCGATCGCGCGAGCGATCAGATCATCGTGTACCGAGGCGCCGTCGACGGCGCGGGGGCCCTCAGCGGCGAGTGGATCTGGGCACTGGGCTGGGGCCTCCCGTTCGGTGCAGGGGCGACGTCGAACCAAGACTCCGCGCTCCCCGCGGCGCTCGACGGGCGCTTCACGGAGCTTCCGGTGGGTGCGCTCGACATGGCGTACGTGGGACCGACCGCGGGCACGGCGAGCGCCATCCGGGCGCTCGTCGCCGATCCCAGCAACTGGTCGGTCGGCGCACCCGGCACGGTCGCGTTTCCGACGTCGTTCGACGTGCGCATCGATCGCGGCGGGCCCTGCGTGGTCGACGGCGAGTGCGTGAGCGGCGACTTCTGCGTCGATGGCACGTGCTGCAACACGACCTGCAGCCGCGAGCGCTTCGGTCATTGCTTCGGCTGCTGGTTCGGCATCGCCGATCCCCGCAACGGCACGTGCGGGGCCGCTGCGACGACCCAGCTCTGCCGGGTGGGACGCGGCGTGTGCGATCCCCAGGAGACCTGCGACGGCGTGCTCACGACGTGCCCCTCCGATCGACGCGCCGAGGCGGGCACGGTGTGTCGCGCGTCCCGCGACACGTGCGATCTCGCCGAGCGCTGCGACGGCGTGGCGGTCGGCTGCCCGTCCGACGGCGCGATGCCCTTCGGCGCGGTGTGTCGCCCCGCGGCCGGCGCATGCGATCTTGTCGAGCGCTGCAGCGGCGCGAGCTTCACCTGCCCCGACGACGACGCGGCGCCCGACGACACCGCGTGCGGCAGCTGCGGGGGCGTCTGCAGCGCGGGGGTGTGCGACGAGCGGTGTCCCGACGCTGGGCTGGATGGGTCGATCGACGACGCGGGCGCGACCGAGGACGACGGAGGCGCGGTGGAGGACGCAGGCGCGACCGACGCCGGATGGGATGCGGGGCACGACGCGTCGGTGCTCGTCCGCGCCGACGCCCCGCGCGACGCCGATCGCCAGGACGCGGGGCCGCCCGCGCGGCTCGATGCGGCGGAGGGAATGGACGCGGGTACGGACGCCTCCCCGACCGCGGCGTCCTCGTGCAGCGCCTCCCCACGACCGGGTGACGCGCTGCCTCTGTTGTCGTGGCTCGCTCTCCTCGGAATCCAGCGCTGGCGCAAACGCACCCGCGGCGCGGCTTTGCGCAACGGCTGAGGGACGGTTTCGGTATCGTCGGGGAATGTCGCGTCGCGCCGCTTCTGCCCTCGGTGGTCTCTTCTTGCTCGCCCTCGCGTCGTGCGCGGGCAACCTCGATCTGGCGATCGATCTGCGCACCGATCTCGTGCCCGGTGTGGAGTTCGATGCGGTGCGCATCACCGTCGACGGAGCGACCCAGCCGCTCGTGAGCGCGCCGCTGAACGCGACCGTCGAGCGCGGCGTGCGGGTCTTCGAGGAGCAGCTCGCGCCGGGCAGGCACCTGGTGAATGTGACCCTGATGAACGGCGCCGAAGAGGTCGTCGGCCGCAACTACGTGATCCAGCTCGAGCGCAGCTTGATCTTCGCGGCCGTGCTCACCCGCGACTGCCGTGGCGTCGAGTGTCCGGGCGCAGCCGGGAGCATCACCGACTCGGAGTGCCTCGGCGGTCGCTGCGTCGACCCAGCGTGCGACGAGCCCGGGGGTCCCGCGTGCCCGACGGTCGAGCCCGACTGCCGGAGCGACGCCGACTGCGAGAGCACGATCGCGTGCGTCACCCCGATCTGCGCCTCGGGCGTGTGCCTGCAGGTCTCGGAGATCGGCGCCTGTCCCGCGGGCGAGTACTGCGATCCCGAGGCGGGCTGCGCGCCGATCCCGGTGAACACCGACGCGGGCGTGCCCGACGCGGGCGTGCCGGACGCCGCCATGCTCGACGCGGGCATCGCGGACGCAGGCTCCGACGCGAACGTCGATGCCGGCTGCACCTCCGCTTCGCAGTGCGACGACGGGATCGGCTGCACCGTCGATGCGTGCGACGCGGGGGACTGCACCCACACGGGCGACGACGCGAGCTGCGGCGGCGGCAGCTGCGACCCCGCCGGCACCGACGCCGATCCCACCACCGGCTGCGTACCGGAGGGACCGTGCCGAGGACGCGCAGCGGGCTTCGTCTGTCGCGCGAGCCGCGGCGCGTGCGACGTCGAGGAGACGTGCGACGGAACCAGCATCGACTGCCCGACCGACGCGTTCGAGAGCGGCACCTGCCGCCCGAGCGCGGGCACCTGCGACGTCGCCGAGGTGTGCACGGGCGTGGATCCCGACTGCCCCGCCGACGCGCTCTTGCCCAGCACCACCACCTGCCGCGCGGCGAGCGACGTGTGTGATCGCGCGGAGACGTGCACCGGCGCGAGCGCGACGTGCCCGACCGACACGTTCTTGCCCAGCAGCACCACCTGCCGAGCGTCGACCGATCTCTGCGACCGCGCGGAGATGTGCTCGGGCACGGGACCGAGCTGTCCGACCAACACGTTCCTGAGCGGCGGCACCGTGTGCCGTCCGGTGGCGGGGCTGTGCGACACGCCCGAGGTGTGCAGCGGCGGCAGCGCGAGCTGCCCGGTCGATGCGTTCCTCGGGAGCAGCACGGTGTGCCGCGCGTCGGTCGGGATCTGCGACGTCGCGGAGAGCTGCTCGGGGAGCAGCGCGGCGTGTCCGACCGACGTGCTCCGCACCTCGAGCACCACGTGCCGCACGTCCGCGGGGGTGTGCGACGTGCCCGAGGTGTGCAACGGCGTCAGCCCGACCTGCCCGATCAACGGGTTCGCCGCGAGCACGACCGTGTGCCGCACGGCGTTCGAAGCCTGCGACGCGCCCGAGCAGTGCACGGGGACGGCGGCCCTCTGTCCCGGTGAGATGGATCTCTCGGTCGACGGCGTGCCGCATCCGGTCACCACGCCCGGCGAGCCCGTGCTCTTCGACCTCGACGCGGACATGCGGCCCGAGCTCTTGGTGCGCTCGGGGCCGCGCAACGTGGTCGTGTGGCACGGTGCGGTGGGCGGCGGGTTCGAGACGCCGATGACCTACACGTACCCCGATCCGATCTCGCACATCGCGCTCGCCGATCTGGATCGCGACGGCAACTACGAGCTCTTGGTCTCGACCCGCGACGTCGTGACGATGCGACGGGGCACGACGGGCGCGCGCTTCACCGCGAGCACGGTCGACTCGGTCCCGCTCGGCGGGCCGAGCGGCGCGCTGGCGGTCGGCGACTTCGACGCCGACGGAGTGATCGACGACGTGATGGTGCTGACGAGCGTCGAGGCCGTGAGCCTGCGCGGCGATGGGCTGATGCTGACCCAGGCCGACAAGTACCCGCTCGCCGGGCGCATGGCGCTCGCGGTGGGCGACGTCGATCGCGACGGACGTCCCGACGTGGTGATCGGCGGCGACGACGTGTTCGACACGCTGCGCGGCTTGGGGATGGGACGCTTCTCCGTCGCGACGCAGCCCATCCCCGCGCGCATCGCGCACGTGCTGCTCGCGACCCTGACCTGCGACGACGTGCTCACCGCCGTGGTCGACGACGTGGACGGGCGCGTGGTCGTCCTGGTCAACGAGGGCGGCAACTTCACCCCGCGACCCGGGATGTCCGCCGGCGCGATCACCGGGCTCGGCGTCGGTGACGTGAACCAAGACGGCGTCGGCGACCTGGTGAGCGTCGAGCCGGGCCTCGGCATCCGGGTCTTCTTCGGCCGCGGCAACGGGATGTGGAACGCGGGGGTCCGCTTCGATTACCCGCGCGCCGCCCTCGGCGTCGTCGTCGCCGATCTCGATCGCGACGGTCGCCCCGACGTGGTGGTCAGCGCCGCCGATGGAGTCGACGCGCTGCGCCAGTGATCAGGGCGCTTCGAGCACGGGCTGCACCACCCAGCGATCCGGACGCTCGGCGGCGCGCGCGCTGACGCGCGGGTAGCCGCGATCGAAGAGCAGCGCCAGATCGCTCGCCCAGTCCAGCATGCTGAAGTCGGTGTCCGCGTCGCCGAAGCAGGCGACGGGTGCGCGCGTCGGAGCGGCGAGCAGATCCGCGCCGCGCACCCCGAAGATCTCGCGCAGCGCCCACACGCGCTTGCCCGCGTCGTACGTCGTGATGGGCTCGCGGGACAGTCCATCGGTGGGATCGACGAAGCCCGCGACGTAGCGCTCGCCGTCGTGGCGAGGACGCATGCCGATCACGTGATCGGCCGCGAAGCCGAGCTCGGCGGCCGCGACCTCGACGAGCGCTTGGTGCGACGCCGAGACGATCCACACGTCGAAGCCCTCGTCACGAAGCAAGGTCACGAGCTCGCGCAGCTCCGGGGTGACGCGCGCGAACGCCTCCACCTCGGTCTCCGCGACCTCGATGCGCGATCCGAGCGGCGCCTCGAGCGCGCGCCGCAGCGCGATGCGGCCGATGCCCGCGATCTCTTCGTGGGTGAGGCCGACGTAGAGCTGGCTCAGGAGCGCGTAGCTCGGCTTGAAGGTCGCGCCGATCGGCACGGTGAACGCGTCGTGCTCGTGCAGATCGAGCCCCGTCAGCGCGATTCGTGAGAGCAGGTTTCGGCAGTGCGAGGGCAAGCGTCCCTCCTCGCGCACGCACGACGCGTCGAGCTCGGCCGAAAGATCGGGGCGAAAGGGCGCGAGCGTCGCGAAACCACCCGGCGGAGGCAGACCCGTGAGCGCGTCGTGATCGAGCGCCCAGCTGAACGCGAGATCGCCGATGTCGCCCCGCATCGCGGTGTTGTCCCAATCGAAGAGCACGACCGGAGGGGACGCCGGATCGAAGCTCGCGGAGCGCCGCCCGCGGGCGTGCACCAGCTCGAGCACCCGGGTGATCGTCTCGGGTTGCCAGCGTCCGTGCAGCATCGGCTCCTCGCTCTCCGGCGCGACGCTCGGGCTCGCACCTCCGCAGCCGGCGAGCACCGACACGAGCACGAGCAGCACGAGGCGCGACATGGGCGCGAGCATAAGGGCCCGCTCAGAAATAACGTGATCGGATCGGCGAGGAATGTTCGTTCGAGGCAAGGCGCCGCGACGACGAATACTGGCGGTATTTGGAGGAGCGGCAACGCTGCATCGGGCGAAGAGGCCCGGCGAAGCCGCCACGTGATTTCTGAGCGGGCCCTGAGTCAGACGGCCGGCGCGTGATCGGGTCACGCGCCGGCCGTCTGAGGACTCGATGGAGGTCAGGCCGCCTGGACGTCGCGTCGACCGTCGCCGAGGCGCAGTCGGCGACGCCAGACACCGGTGTCTTCGTCTGCGAACAGGCTGGTGCGGGTCGGCACTCCGTCGAAGGCGAGGCCCATGCCCATCTGGCTCGTGGTGCGACGCCAGATCACCCGGCACGGGAAGAAGTACTCGACCGCGTGCGCGCTGTCTTCGACGCGCACGACGATGCGGGTGCCCTCGATCGGGGGACGACGCGTCGCGATGGCGAGGCCCGAGCCGCTGGCGTTCTTGATCTCGCCGCTCTCGAAGCCGCCGGGCTGGGTGAACTCCACGTGCGCGGGCATCGGCACGCGGGGCATGCCGCGCAGGCCGCTCTCGCCCTGACGCTCCCCGAGGAGCATCTGGGCCAGACCGACGAGACGGGCGCGCTCGTCCTCGTCGAGCGGGACCTCGAGGTGGTCCTGCTTCCCCCGGAGGAGCTGGTACTCGTAGATGAGGTCGAAGAGGTTGCGCATGGGATGACCTGGGTGCGTCGTTCGAGACGCGTTCGAGAACGGAAGCCTTGGGTGCTCTCGGCTTCGGTGCTTTGCACGGGTGATGCCGAGGCCTCTGAGACGGAGCCGTCGCTCGAAAGTTCTCGCGATCCCCAGATCGATCCCGGACACCCATGTCGCGATCGAGGGGTGTCCGTCACCCTGCTTACACGCTGCTGTGGTCCCGCAGCCCCGAGAACGTGGCCGCGGCCGCGCGGCGGTCGGGCTTTCCGTTGGGGAGCGCAGGCAATTGCGCGACGTAGCCGATGTGCCTGGGCCGCTTGAACGGCGCGAGCCGACCGGACAACGAAGCGCGCACCTCATCGATCGGGCGCGCGTCGCGCGACACGCAGAGTGCGCAGACGGCTTCGCCCCACTCGGGATCGGGGAGCCCGAACACGCACGCGGCCTCGATGCCGTCGAGCGCCTCGAGCGCGGCCTCGACCTCCGCGGGGTACACGTTCTCGCCGCCGCTCACGATCAGATCCGTGCGGCGCCCGAGCACGTGCAGGTTCCCCGCTTCGTCGAGCCGCCCGTGATCGCCCGTGTCGTAGAAGCCACGCGGATCGAGCGGGCTCGACTCCCCGAAGAAGCCATCGAAGAGGCTCGGGCCGCGCACGAAGATGCGCTCGTCGCGCAGCTCGAGCTCGACGCCACGCAGCGGTGGCCCGACGCCGATCGACGGGTCCGTCGCGGACCCACGCGGCGTCGCGACCTGCGCGCACATCTCCGTCAGGCCGTACGTCGGGCGAACCGGGAGCCCCGACGCGATCGCGCGCTCGAGCAGCGCAGAAGGACACGCGGCGCCGCCGACGAGCACGACACGAAGCGAAGGCAGCGCCGCACCGGGCGCCTCGAGCCAGCGCCGCAGCATCGTGGGCACGAGCGACACCAACGTGCACCGATGTCGCTGCGCGGTCGCGCGCAGCGCGCTCGCCTCGAGCGGCCCCTGATGCAGGACCACGGTCCGCCGTGCCTTCAGACATCGCAGCACGATCGAGAGACCGCCCACGTGCGCGAGCGGCATCGCGAGCAACCAACGATCGTCGTGCTGCCAGCCGAGCGCATCGGCGCTCGCGTCGCATGCGGCCGACAGCGCGCGACGCGAGAGCACGGCTGCGCGCGGCGCGCCGCTGGTGCCCGAGGTGAAGACCAGCGCGAGCGCGCGGGCCGGATCGTGCTCCGTGTGCTCGATCGCCTCCGCGGGCGTCGATGCATCGAGGGGCAGCGCGTTCAGCTGCAGCGCGGGTGAGGTGAGCGCGAGCGCGCGCGCGCGCTCCGCAGCGGACCATCGCGGATGAAGCAGCACGACGGGGACCTGCGCCTCGATCGCGGCGAGCAGCCGTACGATCGAGGTTCGATCACGGTCGGGGGTCAGCGCGACGCGCGCATCGGATCCGAGCTCGCGCAGGGGCGCGAGGAATGGACGCACGGCGTCGGCGAGCGCCGCGAAGGTGAGCGCGCCCTCGTCGTCGATCAGCGCCATCCGCTCGGGCGTCTCGGACGCAGCGTCGAGGATCGAGAACACCGTCACGGACGCACGCCGAGGCCGGGCTCGCTCGGCAGGGTGACCGCCGAAGGCTCGATCCACGCGGGGATGGTGATCGGCGACTCGTCGCACACGAAGCGCTCGAGACCCGACCAGCGGCCCAGGCCGTGGATCTCGCCGGCACCGATGGCGAGCGCGAGCTGGGCTGACGCCGCGAGGCCGAAGGGCGACTCCAGCGCGTGCGACACGATCACCCGCGCCCCTCGCTCGCGGCTCTGCTGGGCGAGCTCGACGCAGCGGCCGAGCCCTCCGATCAAGCTCGGCTTCAGCACGACGGCGCTCGCCACACCCCGCTCGAGCGCGTCCATCGCGCCGTCGGGATCCGAATAGAGCGGCTCGTCGAGCGCGATGGGCAGGGGCCAGGCGCGCTGCGCGAGCAGCTCCAGAGGACAGGGATCTTCCAGCAGGGCGCAGCCGATCTCGACCAGCACGTCCAAGAGCTCGGGGGCGACGGCCGTGCCGTTGGCGTCGGCGCGGATCACGCACTCGGGGCGCTGCTCCCGCAGGTTCCGCAAGAGCGCGATCTCCTCGCGCATCCGATGGCTGCGGCCGATCTTCACCTTCACCGCAGCGGCCCCCGGATCGAGCGCGCCGAGCCCATCGATGCGGTCGAGCAAGACCTGGGTCGCGATCGACGTCGTGGGCTCCGCAGCGAGCCACGCGGCGAGGGGCACGCCCGCGCGCTGGCTGAAGAGATCGAGGAGCGCCGTCTCCAGGCCGAAGCGCGCCGAGGGGGGAAGGCGACGGGGCAAGTCGGGCGCCGCCCCGCGTCGCGGCTCGTCGAGCTCGATCGTCTCGCCGAGCGCCGCGAGCGCGTCCTCGACGTCGATGGCGGTCTCCACCGACATCCCCTCGAGCGCCGACGCCTCGCCCCAGCCCGTGAGGCCTTCGCAGCGCGCCGCGATCAAGACGCCATCACGCCGGGGCCACGCGCGCTGCGCGCTGCCCGGCGCGTGCACGAAGTTCGCGCCCAGCGGCGAGCGCGACAGCGCGACCTTCACGAGAGCGCGAGCCCCGCGGCGAAGAGGGCGCCGTGCACCGCGAGGAGGCGCGCCGCGCCGGCGAGCGTCGCGTTCAGCGCGGGTCCTTCGCGGGTCTTCAGCTCGCGGTAGTGCGCGACGGCCAGCGGCAGGCTCAGCAGCGGCAAGAGCATCCACGCGCTCTCCGTGATCGCGAGGATGGAGACCGGGATCGCGTAGCTCGCGATCAGGAGCGTGAGCTGCTGGAGCTCGCCTGCGCGGCGCCCGAAGCGCACCGCGAGCGTGCGCTTGTTCGCCTTCACGTCCGTCTCGCGATCGCGGACGTTGTTCACCACCAAGATCGCGGTGGCGAGCGCGCCGACCGGGATCGACGCGAGCCAAGCGATCGTCGGGACCGACCCGTGCGCGACGAGCGCGGTGCCGCACACGGCGACCGGCCCGAAGAAGATCATCACGAAGACGTCGCCGAGGCCGTGGTAGCCGAGCGGGTAGGGCCCGCCGGTGTAGGCGAGCGCGCTGAGGATCGAGAGCACCCCGATCGCCACGATGGGCCATCCGCTCACGCTCACCAAGTACGCCCCGCACAGGGTCGCCAGACCGAACGCGACCACGATGCCGGTGCGCATCTCGGACGGGGTGAGCAGGCCGCTGGCGACCGCGCGGGTGGGGCCGACGCGCTCTTCGGTGTCCGCGCCTTTGTCCGCATCGAAGACGTCGTTCGCGAAGTTCGCGCCGATCTGGATCAGCACCGCGCCGAGCAGCGCGACGAGCGTCGGGACGATCGCGAGCGAGCCCGCTTGGTGCGCCGACGCCGCGCCCACCGCGACCGGAACGAACGCGCACACCAGCGTCTTGGGCCGGCACGCGAGCACCCAGGCGCCGAGCGAATGCGGCGCGGGGATCGAGGCGGGCTCCGTCGCGGTCTGCATCAAGCCTCGGGCGGAAAGAGGATGGCGGAGAGCTGCTCGGGCTTCTCGAGCACCACGTCGTGTCCTGCGCCCTCGATCACGATCACGTTCGCGTCGCGGATGCGCTCGGCCATGGCGTGCGCCTCGGCCACGAACTTGGGGTCGTGCTCACCGACGATCAGCGTGGTGGGCACGGCGAGCTCGCTCAGACGCGGCCAGTACGAGGGCATGCGGCCCTTCGAGAGCGCGGCGAGCGCGATGGCGAGCGTGTCCGGATCGTGGCTGGTGCGCTCGACGTACTTGTCCGCGCGCAAGGGCGCGGGCAGCGCGTGCTGGCCGGAGAGCGCCGGCTGCGCGAGCCAGCGATCGAGGAACGCAGGGATGCCTTGGCAGCGGAGCACGGCCGCCATCGCGTCGTCCGCGACCTTGCGCTTGTGCCGCTGGGTCTCGTCGTCGATGCCCGCCGAGCCGCCGATCATCGTCAGGCGGCGCACCAGCTCGGGCGCTTCTAGGGTGAGCCCGAGCGCGAGGCGCGCCCCGAGCGAGTAGCCGATCACGTGCAGCTGGGCCGCGTCCTCGGAGCGCACGTAGTCGGCCAGCTTGCGCACCTCGTCGAGAAAGCCGCTCGCGACGCTGGTGTTGCTCGCGTGGCCGACGAGCGCGGGCTTGAGCACCCGCTCGTGTCGCGGCAGCGCGAGCCGATCGAAGCTCGCGGGGCTGCCGGTGAAGCCGTGGAGGAGCAGCGTGGTCATGGGGAGGCGGAACGTAGCGCGATCAGCCGGGCTTTCATGCCGGCTTCGCGCGCTTTGGCGTCGCTCGGGGGGACGGAAGCGACCAGCACCTGCGGCCCCGTTTGGTTGAACGAATCAGTCAACGCTCCGGTGAGCTCCGCGATCGTGTGCACCCGCCGCGCAGCGATCCCGAAGCCATGCGCGATCGCGGCCAGATCGAGGTGATGCTCGGTGGTGAAGTGCGGCATCGCGAACGCCAGGTCCTCGCGCTGTCCGAGCGGCAGCTGCTCGAAGATGCGGCCTCCGCCGTTGTCGAGGATCAAGAAGACCAGCGGCACGTCGGCGCTGAGGCGAGAAGCGAGCGCGAGGCTGCCGACGTCGTGCAGCGCCGTCACGTCGCCCAACACCGCGAGGGTGGGGCGCGCGCGTGCCCGTGCCGCGCCGAGGCTGCCCGCGATCATTCCGTCGATCCCGTTCACGCCGCGCTGCACCACCACGGCCGGTGCGCGACCGTCGGGCGCGAAGCGATCGGCGAGCCGGATCGGCAGGCTGTTGCCCAGCACCAGGTTGCCGCCCTCGGGCAGCGCCGCGATCGCAGCGCGCACGGCGGCGCCCTCGGAGAGCACGTCGTGATCTTCCAGCGCGCTCGCGATCACGCCCTGCGCGATCCGATGGCGCTCGCGGAGCGCGGCGTCCCAGCGCCGTCGCGGCGCGCAGCGCTCGAGCAGCGCGCGGACCGTGGCGATCGGCTCGGCGATCACGATCTCTTCCGCCGTCCCTGCCGCGTCGGCGATGCGCGCGCCGATCATCACCCGCGGCAGCGGCGCGCTACGGCCATCGGTGGTCCAGCGCTCGTAGACGCTGGCCGTCGGTGCGCCGCCGATCTGCACCACCAGATCGGGCTCCTCGGCCTCGGGCTCGCCGACGTCCAGCAAGAGATCGAACGCGGTGAGCACCGACGCCGCGCGCCCGCGGAGCTGGCTGCCCCACTCGGCGGCGAGCGGCGCGCCGATGCGATCGGCGAACGCCGCGATCGGGTGTGCGTCGGTGCCGGGCGGGAGCCAGCCCGCCAGCACCAGCGGACGCTCCGCGCGATCGATCCGCGACGCGACGCGCTCGAGCGCGTCCTCAGCGATGTGCACATCGCGCGCGGCGACGGGCGGACGCGCGCCCGCGAGCGCAGCGGCGATCCGCTCGGCAGCCAGATCGGTCGCGTCCTTGGGGCTCGAGCGCTCCAGCGGCTTGCGCGCGCGCACGTTCACGTGGACCGGTCCGGGTCGTTGGCCCATCGCGTGATCGAGCGCGAGTGCGAGCGTGCGGTCGACGTGACGCAGCCACGCCGTGCTCTCGTGCGGATCCCCGAGGTCGGCGAAGAAGCGCACGTGCGGGCCGAACAGGTGCCGCTGATCGATGGTCTGCGCGGCGCCGCAGTGCATCAGCTCGGTCGGTCGGTCGGCGGACAAGCACACGAGCGGAATGCCCGCCTCGCTCGCCTCGATCACCGCGGGGTACCAGTGCGCCGGCGCGGTGCCCGAGGTGCAGACCACCACCGCGGCTCGGCCCGTCATGCGCGCGTGGCCCAGCGCGAAGAACGCCGCGCTGCGCTCGTCGATCACGTCCACGATCTCGAGCGCGGGTTGCTCGGCGAGCGCGAGCACCAGGGGCGTCGAGCGCGATCCGGGCGAGAGCGCGACGAGCGTGCGCGCGCTCATGCGACGCCCAGCGCTCGGAGAAATCCGCCCATCTTGAGGGTGGCTTCGTCGAGCTCGGCCTCGGGCTGCGAGCCGCGCACGATGCCGCCGCCGGCGAAGGTCGAAGCGCACGCGCCGCGGATCACTCCGCCGCGCAGCGCGACGAAGAGCTCACCGTTTCCCGACGCATCGACCCAGCCGAGCGGTCCGCCGTACCAGCCGCGCTCGGGCTCGGTGCGCGCGATCCACGCGCTCGCGGCGGCCTTCGGGGTACCGCCCACGGCCGAGGTCGGGTGCAGCGCTGCGGCGACCTCGAGCGGATGGATCTGGGGCCGCAGCGTCGCGTTGATCTTGGTCTTGAGGTGCACCACCGAGCCCGCCGTCGCGATCTCGGGCGCGGCCGCGATCTCGACGTGCTCCGAGAGCGGCGTGAGCGCGTCCTCGATCGAGGCGATCACGAAGCGGTGCTCCTCGCGGTCCTTGTCGCTCGCGCGCAGCACCGCGCCTTGCCCCACGGCCGCCGTGCCGGCGAGCGCCTCGGTCTCGAGCGCGCGGTCGCGCACGGCGAGCAGGCGCTCCGGCGTGACCCCGAGCAGCACCGATCCCGCGCGCCGCACGAAGTACACCGCGCCTTCGTCCTTGCGCTCGAGGAAGTGAAAGAGCGCGGCCGTCGGATCGAGATCGCGGTCCGACGAGATCGTGCTGCGGCGCGCGACGACCACCTTGCCGAGCCGTCCGGCCTCGATCTCTTCGAGCGCGGCGCGCACCCGCTCGTGGTGCAGCTCGGGGGCCTCGTGATCGACGGTGACCGATCCCGGATCCGCAGGCGGCGGCGTCTCGGCGCCGAGGATCTCGGTGAGCTCGGCCAAGAGCGTCTCGATCGGAGGGGTGCGCTCGGGCTCGCGGGCGACGCAGAGCTCGATGAGACCTCCGCTCGGACCTTGCGTGAGGCTCCAGCGCGGCAGCACCGCCACCGCGTCGCCGAAGGGTGCCCACATCGCCTGATCCGCGGCGCCCGGCGCGAACGCGAAGCCGACGAACGTGCGCGGCAGCGCGACCGGTCGCTCGTTCGGCGCGGGCTGCGAGAGCGCGGGATGCCTTTGGCTCGACAGCTCGAGCGACCACGACGCGATCGCCCGCTGCGCATCGCGGAAGCGATCGGGACCCGTCGGCTCCGCCTTGCGCACCGCGCCCAGACCCAAGAGCTCGGTGCCCTCGGACTTGAGGTACCACGCGTCGACGCCGCGCAGCGCGCCGAGCAACGCGGTCGCCTTCATCGGCTTGGGGAGCGGCATCACCAGGTGGCTCACACAGCGGCCGCTCACCGGCGCGCGCAGCGCGTGGCGCACGAACTGAGCGAGCTCCGCGAGCGTCACCTCGCGCCGCGGATGAAGCTCCGCGAGCTGCGCGCTCATGGCTTCACCCCGACGTAGAGCGTGCAGGCGCCGAACGTGAGCGGGGTGTGCGTCACGTCGGTGAGGCCCGCCGCGCGCATCTGCTCCGCGAACGCGTCCGCCGGCGGGAACGCCGCGATCGAGGTCTGCAGGTAGCGGTACTCCTGCTGCCCCGAGAGCAGCGCGCCGATCCGCGGCACCATGTGCCGCACGTGGAAGCGCGCGAAGGGGCCGAGGATCCCGACGTTGGGCTCGCCCAGCTCGAGCACCACCACGCGCCCCTTCGATCGGACGACGCGAGTCATCTCGCGCAGCGCCGCGTCGCGATCGGGGACGTTGCGGATGCCGAACGCGATCGTC
>CAYZQM010000010.1:0-2019 GCA_964480175.1 uncultured Sandaracinaceae bacterium | reverse complement strand
CGAGGAACGATCCGTCTTCGGACTCGATCGCCTGCGCATCGCCAGGGATCAAGCGGACCCGATCGCTCAGGTGCGCGCCTGCCACCTTGCGCTGCCCGACCGCGAGCATGTTGGTCGAGGGGTCGGTGCCCAGCACCGTGACCGTCGGGTGCAGGGTCGCGATCGTGATCGCGAGATCGCCCGTGCCCGTCGCCAGATCGAGCACTTCGCCCTGCGCGCCCTCGGGCAGCGCGAGCGCGCGCGTCGCGAGCTTGCGCCAGCGAAGATCGAGGCCGAGCGAGAGCACCCGGTTCACGAAGTCGTAGCGATCCGCGATGCGATCGAACATCTGCCCCGAGCCGAGGCGGGTGGAGGTGAGCTGGGTGGAGGGGGCCGTGGTGTCCATGGGCTCCTCCTTCACGAGCGCCTGGAGACGACGGCGAGCGCGACCGTCGCGAGGGCCTCGCGGGCCCGACCATCGGGGAGCGCATCGAGACACGCGATGGCGTCGGCCGCCCGCTTCTCCGCGAGCGCCTTGCCCTCGGCGATCGCGCCGCTGGACTCCATCGCGTCGCGGATCTCTCGGTAGAGCGAGGCGCCTGCCTCTTCTTCGCGCTGCGCCCGCGTCAACAGCGGTCCCACGCGCGGATCGCGCTCCATCGCGACCATCGCGGGGTAGGTGACCTTGCCCTCGCGCAGATCGGCGAAGAGCGCCTTGCCCGTGGTCTCCGCGTCGCCCGCGAGATCGAGCACGTCGTCGATCGCCTGGAACGCGACGCCGAGGTTCGTGCCGTAGCTCTCGAGCGCACGGCAAGCGCGCTCGTCGAGGCCGCCCGCGCGCCCGCCGGCGAACATCGCCCAGCGAAAGAGCGCCGCGGTCTTTCCCTCGGCGACCTTCCACCAGGTGTCGAGGCCACAGCTCAGATCCCCGCGTCGCTCGAGCTGCAGCGACTCCGCGCAGATCATCTCGTCGATCGCATCCAAGAGCCGCTCGAGCACCTGCGGCACCTCGGTCTTGCGCACCTTGCGGAGGGCCTCGACCAGGAGCCAGTCGCCCGCGAAGATGGAGATCGCGTTGCCCCAGATCGCGCGGGTCGCCGGCGCGCCGCGGCGCACGTCCCCGAGATCGACGACGTCGTCGTGCAAGAGCGTCGCCGAGTGCACCAGCTCCACCGCCATCGCGAGCTCCAGCGCCTTGCCATCCACGCCCTCACCCGCCTTGGCGGCGAGGAGCACGCACATCGGGCGCAGGCGCTTGCCGCCGAGCGCGAGCAAGTGCCCCGCGCCGCGGTGGATGTCGCGCTGTTGATCCGGCGGCTGCCCGAAGAGCGGGTCCAGGCCCCGCTCGATGCGCGCCATGTCGGCCTGCACGAAGCGCGACAGCTCACCCAGCCGCTCAGCGAGCTCGTCCAGCTGTCGACCGTGGCAGAGCGCCATCAGGCGCTCCAAGACCGGCGAAGGGCTCGCTTTCAGGGACGTCACCAGCTCCGGCATCCGGGCCTCCTCGCGCCGTGACCCGCGTGGGCGTCCGGCGACCGGGCTCTCAAGTTTCAGGAAATTCTGAAACTGAAAGTAGGCGGACTCTGGCACCCGCGGATTCGGCCAGCAAGCGACGATCTGCGATCCGCCGACACTTGGCACACCGACTGCTGTACACCGGCGAAGTGAGCCAATCCGTGCAGCGCCCGGGGCAGGATGAACAGAGCGTGCTTTGGCACCCCGCGCTGTGGGTCGCGGGCGTCGTGCTCGCGCTCAACGATCACGTGCTCAAGGGCAGCGGATGGGTACCAGGCGCGATCACCGGCAAGCTCAGTGACTTCGCCTGGCTCGTTGTCGCACCGGTGATACTCGCGGTCTTGCTTCAGGCTCGGTCCCGCACCGCGCAGGCGTCGATCCTCGCGTTCTTCGTGCTGCTCTTCGGGGTCACCGAGCTCTCGCAGCCCGCCGCCGACGCGCTGTCTCGCGCGGTGGGTCACCTCGGGATCGGCTGCCGTCTCTGGGCGGATCCCACCGATCTGATCGCGCTGTCGGTGCTCCCGC
>CAYZQM010000009.1:49724-52089 GCA_964480175.1 uncultured Sandaracinaceae bacterium | reverse complement strand
GGAGGCGCCCGAGGGCCTCGCCGAGCAGCGCGCCGCGAGCCAGACCAGCTCCGGCACCACCAAGAGCGTGCTCGATCAGCAGCTCGGCGAGATGATGGGCGACGCGCCGATGTGCGATGGCTGCGGTCACATCACGGTCCGCAACGGCGCTTGCTACAAGTGCCTGAACTGCGGCGCCTCGATGGGCTGCAGCTAGTTCCCCTGGGGGCTCCGCCCCCAGACCCCGGCCGCATCGCGTACCGGCCTTCGGCCTGCGATGCGCTGCGCGTGGGGCCCCAGCCCCACTTGCACGGTGCTCGCGTTGAACAGCGGCGGCCTCATCCGGCGACGGGTGGGGCCGTCGTCGTTCCTTGCGAGGTCGTGCGTGGTCCGCTATTCGGGGCGCCATGGGAAAGCACCGCGCGTCGATCGCGATCGTCTTGGTTTGTCTCGCGCCGCTCTTGGGTGGCAGCAGCTGTGAGGGGGAGTGCCAGACGGACGCCGATTGCGACGACGGCGTGTTCTGCAACGGGATCGCCGTGTGCCGGCCGGGCGCACCGGGGGCCACCATCCGCGGCTGCGTGCGCGAAGTGCAGTGTGAGACGCGCGGCGGCGCGTGCTTCGAGGAGGAGCGTCTCTGCGAGGGCGCCGTCGGGACCTGCCGGTTCCACAGCGACTGCTCGGATGGCGTCTTCTGCAACGGCGCGGAGGCCTGCAATCCGCTCGCGGATCGCGCCGACTCGCGCGGCTGCGTCGCGGGCTCGATCCCCTGCGGAGGGCTCGAGTGTGACGAGGACACGAACCTCTGCATGGCGGGGCCCTGCCGAGTCGACGACGCCGACGGGGATGGTCAGGCGTCGATCGCGTGCGGTGGCCGGGACTGCGACGACGACGATCCGGACGTCTCGCCGAACGTGACCGAGATCTGCGACGCGGCTGGGGTCGACGAGGACTGCGACCCGACGACGATCGGCGACAGGGACGCGGACGGCGACGGCGCGATCAGCATGGCGTGCTTCAACGGCGATCGCGCGGGGACCGACTGCGATGATGGCGATGCGTCGGTGGGTCCGCGCTCGATCGAGGTGTGCAACGGGACCGACGACGACTGCGACGGATCGGTCGACGAGGGCTTGCTGCTGATCCTCTACCCGGACGAGGACTTCGACGGATACGGCCGCGCGGGTGCGTCGTCGGTGAGCGCGTGCTTCGGCCCCGGACTCTCGGCCGTGGCGGCCGACTGCGACGACGACAACCCCTACATCATGCCGGGCGGTATCCGCTGCCTGAGCGGCGGCCAGGGCAACGAGATCGAGCGCTGCAGTGACGAGGGCATGTGGGTGCCGGACGCGTGCTCGGACGACGGCGAGCCCTTCCTGACCTGCGTCGATCAGCCGACCGGGCTGGCGATCTGCGTTCCCCTCTGATCGCACGCGGCGCCATCGACCGCGAGGCGGCAGAAAGATCGTGACGAGCGCGCGGGGGCTGCGTCCTCGGGGCGCCCCGGTTGGTCGGGGCCCCTCAGGAGCTCGTCATGCGTCGTCTCATCGTTCCTTGTCTCGTCCTTCTCGTCCTCGTCGCGTTCGCGCCCACTGCCCGCGCGGAGTCGGGACGCTTCAACCTCCACCTCGATGGCGGCGTCTTGGTCCCGCCGATCGGGGGCTACGGCAACGTGGCGTTCGACTGGCAGCTGGCGCAGCCGGTGGCGCTCGAGGTCGCGATCGGCGGCGGCGCGACGGGCGACGACTTCGGGACGTACGGCCTCTTCACCGCGGTCGCCGGCGCGCGCTTTCGATTGTTCGACGACGAGAGCGGGTATCCGGCCGAGGGCGGGAGCGTGCACGGTCACCTCTGGATAGCGCCCCACGTCGGCTTCGGGTTCTTGGGCTTCGCCAACGGGTTCGTGTCCGGTGCGGGACCCGCGTTCGCGTTCGACGTCGGCGTGGGCTACGAGCTCTCGGTCGCATCGCCCGTGTCGGTCGGCCTCTACGCGCGCCCGATCTTCACCGTCTCGGATGTCGGCTTCGGGGTGCTCTTCACCGGCGGCGTCACGGTCTCGATCGAGATCGATCCGCTTCGCGGCCCCGTCGATCCGGATCGGGATCACGACGGCGTGCTCAACGCCGACGATCGCTGCCCCCGCACCCCCGAAGGGACCGCGGTCGATGCGCGCGGGTGCGTGCCGATCGTCGAGGTGCTCGTGCTCGAGGGGATCACGTTCCTCTTCGACAGCGCGGAGATCCAGCCCGGTCACGAGGACGATCTGCTGGACGCCGCGCGCATGCTCGAGGACAACCCCGAGGTGCGCGTCGAGATCGGCGGCCACACCGACGACGTCGGCGATCCCGCGCACAACGAGCGCCTCTCGGAGGCCCGGGCCCAGAGC
>CAYZQM010000009.1:481-49669 GCA_964480175.1 uncultured Sandaracinaceae bacterium | reverse complement strand
GGTGGCCCACGGCATCGACCGAGGTCGTCTCCGCACCCGGGGCTACGGGATGAGCGCGCCGCGTGAGGCCAACGTCGACGAAGCGAGCCGCGCGCGCAACCGGCGCATCGAGTTCCGAGTGCTCACGCGATGAGCCTCCGTCGATCGCGCTCCGAGTGAGCTCAGAACGTCGGGCCGGCCGCGGGTACGTAGACCCCGGTCGTCTCGACGTTTCGTTCGTTGGACACGAAGCGGACGCCGTCGACGATGCGCGCCAAGTCGTAGCCCTCGATCTGCACGCAGGCCCCGATCGCGCTCGCCTCGATGGTGCCGCTGCGCACGTCGAGCTCGCTCGAATCGAAGAGCTGCACGCCGCAGAGCGGCGCTCCGCTGACCGTGAGCGCGTCGGCCACGATGCTGGCGCCCGCGAGCGCCGCGACGCCGGTGCCCCCACCTTCGGTCGCGCAGCTCGAGGTGGCGCACGCGCGCTCGTGGACGCCGCGGATGCTGACGTCGTCGAGCTCGATGCGGGTGCCGGGCACCACGCGATCGTCGTCGTCGCGAGCGAAGGCGACGATGGCCGTCTCCACCACGTCGTCGATGCGCACCCGCCGGAGCACCGCGCTGCCTCCGCTGTGCGCCTCGACGGCGCGTCCGATGTCGTACTCGGTGTCCACCTCGACGTGGGTGATCGATCCCTCCGCGAGGGTGAGGCGCGAGTCCACGCCGATCGCGAGCGCGCCGAACGTGTGCAGCGCCTCGAAGGCGAAGCGGCTCACCTCGACGTTCGCGCCGTCCGCGCTCACCAGCGCGCTCCCGAAGTTGCTGGCGAGGGCCACCCGTCGCACCGAGACGTCCCCTGCCTCGAGGGTGCCGGCGCGGACGACGATCCCCACGAACGCGGCGTCCGCCACCAGCGCGCGCTCGAGCGTGAGCGTCGCCATCTCCAGCACGATGCCTGATGCGAAGCCCTGGCTCGGGACGCCCTCGAGCACGACGAGATCGGAGGCCGTCGCGCTCGCCGTCGCGCCCGAGACGAAGAGCCCCGCGCTGCTCGCGCGCCGCACGAGGACGCGCGTCAGCGCCGCGGTGCCGTCGCGGATCTCGACGCCCTTGCACGACGCGTCGGCGGGCGCGTCGGCGACGTCCTCGATCACCACCGCGTCGAGGTCGATCGTGCCGCCGCGCTGGGCCACCACGCCGAAGTCGTGGACCCCGGCGATGAGCGCGTTCGTCAGGGTGAGCGAGCCGTCATCGAGCACGCTGATGCCGCCGCCGACCAGCCCCGCGGCGTTCGAGGCGACCCCGCGCACCACGAGCTCCGTCGCGGTCACGCTCGAGCCTTCGGCGTCGATGCCCACGCCGCGCACGTCCTCGATCACCACGTCCTCGAGCTGCGCCATCGAGCCGTCAATCGCGGAGATGCCCACGCCGTCGCCGCCGCTCGGTCCGGGGTAGCTGCCGCGGATGGTCACGTGATGCGCCTCGAGCGTGCCGCCGTTCAGCCCGACGCCCCAGCCATCGAGCCCCTCGAGCAGCACGCGCTCGAGCACCAACGTGCCGCGCGCCGCCGGTCCGATGCCGGGTCCGGTGATGGTCATCCCGACGAGCTGCGCGCGCTGCCCGGGGCCGACGAGGATCGCGGGCCGCGACGAGGCGGCGACGAGGCGCACCCGGTCGGCGCAGACGCCGCGCACGTCCAGATCGCTCGGCAAGGGCGCGCTCAGGGTGTAGTCGCCTTCGGCCAGGAGGATCCCGCGCGCGCCCGCGCGCAGCGCGTCGTCGGGGCTGGCCAGCGGCGCGGCCTCGGTGCCGTCGCCGCCCGCCGCAGCACTCGCGTCGACGAAGACGATCGGGCGATCGGTCGGGCGGTCGGCGCGGAAGCGATCGCTGCCGCAGTCCGGATCGATCGGCGCGCACGCCGCGCTGCCGACGGACTGCGAGGTCGCGCCGGTACAGGTCGCGCGCGGGTGCGGCGCGCAGATCGACGCGCCCTCGACGTCGGACGGGGTCCAGCCGGTGGGGCACGCGCCCCAGCTCGGCAGCGCGAGCATCGGCGCGGCACCCGCATCGGCGTCGCTCGGCGCGCCGGCGTCGCTGGGCGCGCCCGCGCCCTCGCAGCCGCACAGGATCAAGAACACCAGCACCACGGGGGCCCGCGCCATGGGCCGGACTGTGGGCGCGGGTCCGCCGCGCCGCCAACCGATCGCTCGCGCTCCATCTCGGATCGCTCGCGCGGAACTTCGATCGCTCGCGCTCCATCTCGGATCGCTCGCGCGGAACTTCGATCGCTCGCGCTCCATCTCGGATCGCTCGCGCGCAGCCTCCGATCGATCGGGCTGAGCCTTCGAGATGAGGCCGAGATGGAGGCTCAGTACATCGGGGCGATGACGCCCAGGGCCGAGCCGGTCGACGGCGGCGCGCTCGCGATGGCGACGCTCAAGCGCTCGGTCAGCGCGGCGTCGTTGACCGCGGCGGTGCCGAGGCGGGTGATGCCGCTGTCCCAGCCCGCGATCGGCGCGCTCAGGAAGTCCTCGGCGCCCCGATCGATCGTGCCCTGCGCGGCGCCGAACGCCTCGCCCGCGGACGTCACCCGCACGTCGGTGAGCGAGCTCGTCACGCCCGCATCGAGCAACAGACCGATCCGCTCGGCGCCCTCGATGCTCACGTCGCGCAGCGTGAGCGGGGTGCCGATCGCGTCGATGCCGTCGCCTACCGAGATCGCGCCGCGCACCCCGACGGTGCGCAGCTCCGCGCGCACGCCGGAGATGCTGCCGCCGAGCATGGCGAGCGCGCTGGCGTCGACGGCGAGGATCGCAGCGAAGCCAGTGTCGCTGATGCGCGTGCCCTCGCCGATCATCCCGGCCTCGACGTCCGCGCCGAACCACGCGCCCACGTCGCCGGTGTGCTCGATGATCAGATCGCCGTGCATGCTCGTGCCCGCGATCTGCACCAGCCCGAAGCCATCGGCGTCGGTGATCCCGAGATCGACGCTGCTCGCGTCGCCATCGACGACGAGGACGCCGTACGAGGGCCAGCCCCGCACCCCGGTCCAGACCTGCTCGACCTGCACGTTCATCAGCGTGAGCGTCGGGGCGCTCGAGACGATCCCGATCCCCAGGCCGTGCCCTACCACCGAGTCGATCAGCCGCACGTCCAGCGGCGTGGTGCCGCCGTCGATCAGCTCGTCGCCGACGCTGACGCCGGCCCACGCGAAGCCGGTGATGCGGGCGCCGGTGATGCGCACGACGCCGCTGCCGATGACCACGCCGTGCGTCGCCTCGGTGCTGCTGGTGACCGAGAGCCAGCGGCTCTCGTCCCGGTTGGCCTCGGTCACGTTGCCGGTGACGGTGACTCCGTCGAGCGTGCTGCTCGCGGCGTCGAGCGAGAGACCCACGCCCGTCACGACGGTGAGCGCGCCGCCCTCGATCCGCGCGGCGCCTTCGCCGACTGTCGTCACGCCGATCCGGTGCGAGGTGACCGAGACGTCGCGCAGCACGCTCGCACGCTCGCCTTCGGTCATCAGCGTGACGCTTCCGTCGATGTGCGCCGGGCCGGCGAGGGTGCGACCGGGCGGCACCACGAAGTCCCCCATCAGATCCATGCAGCCCGCGACGTCGATCGTCTCGCCCGAGGCGCTCTCGGCCAGGCGGGCGCGCACTCCGTCCGAGTCGCAAGGATCGCCGCAGCCGATCGCGAAGATCGCCGCCGCCAGAACGATGCGCGTGAGTGGCTGAGCCATGCGGTGCATTATCACAGTCCCTTCTGTCCGGGCTCGGCCCGGCTCGGTTCATGTCGCTGCCCGTCCACCGCTCGTCCGATCTGTTGCAGCGCTTCGCCCGAGGCGAGCTCGACGAGGCGTCGCGGGCGGCGGTGGTGGCCGAGCTCGCGGTGTGCGCGGAGTGCCGCGCGGTGGTCGGAGCGCTGGCGCGCGGTGAGCGCGCGACCGAGCGAGAGGGGCGGCGCGGCGCCGACGTGCCGCCGACGTATGCGCCCGTCGATCCCGCTGCGCTGATGGTGGGCAAGCGGATCGGGGGCCGCTACGAGATCGAGCAGGTGATCGGCGAAGGCGGGATGGGCGTGGTCTACCGCGTCCTTCACCCGCTCTTGAACCGCCGCTTCGCGCTCAAGATGCTGCACCCCGATCGCTCGGTGCACCCCGGCGCCGTGCGCCGCTTCTTGGGCGAGGCGCGCATGCTCGCGAGCCTGGGTCACGAGGGGATCGTGGACGTGGTCGATCTGGGCCACGACGAGGACTCGCAGCCGTACTTGGTGATGGCGCTGCTCGAGGGCGAGACGCTCGATGCGCGGCTCAGCCAGCCCGTGCGCATGCCGCTCGATCAGGGCTTCGACGTCGCGCTGCGGATCGCCGAGGCGCTCGGGGTGGCGCACGCGCAGGGCATCGTGCACCGCGACATCAAGCCGGCGAACGTGTTCCTCGCCGCCGAGCCGATGCGCGCGGGGTGGGTGAAGCTCCTCGACTTCGGGCTCGCGAAGCTGCAGGGCGGCGAGGGCCTCTCGCACGAGCCCACCCTCACCCGCACCGGCGCGATCATGGGGACGCCGCGCTACATGGCCCCCGAGCAGTGGGCGGCGGCGCGGGACATCGACGCGCGAGCGGATGTCTTTTCGTGGGGCGTCACGGTGTACCGAATGCTCACCGGCGAGCTGCCCTACCGCGCGGGCGGGCTCGAGCTGCTCTCGCCCTCGCTGGATGAGGCGCTCGATCTGAGGCGCCTGCGTCCCGAGGTGCCGCTCGCGATCGCGGAGCTCGTCGAGAGCGCGCTCGCAATCGAGCGCAGTCGCCGCCCCATCGATGGACGGGCCGTCGCCTCGCGCTGGCGTGAGGCGATCGAAGCGCTGCCCCCGCGGCGCCCCGAGACCGTGCGACCCCGCGCTCCCAAAGCCAAAGACGAGGGCCGCGCCCGCTCGTCGATCAGCGCCAACCCGATCGTCGGTCGGGTGCGCGAGCGCGACGCGCTGCTGAAGCGCATCGAGGCGCGCGAGCGGCCGCTGGTGATCGTGGGCCCCGAGGGCATCGGCAAGAGCGCGCTCTTGGATGCGGCGCTCGCCCACGTGGCGAGCAGCGCGCATCCGCTGCACGGGCCCACCCGGGTGCTCAGCGTCGATGGTGAGCACGAGCGCGCTGGGCCCTTCGGCCCGCTGACTGCGCTGGTCGGCGCCGACGTGAGCGGCGATGGGCCGCAGTCGATCGAGCGCGCGCTGCGTGCGCTCTTGTTCTCGACCGGCGCGCTCGATGTCGTTTTGCGCATCGGCGATCCGTCCGCGCTCGACGCCGACGCGACGCGGCTCCTGTCCGAGCTCGGGCGGAGCGTGGGCGCGCAGATCGTGGGCGAGGCGCGGAGCGAGGAGGCCGCTGCGGCGATCGGCGCCGACGTCGTCCCGCTCGCGGGCCTGTGCCGCGAGGATCTCGCCGCGCTCGCTGCCTCGTGCGGCGTGACGCTCGATGACCGGGAGCTGTCCTCGCTCGCGACCCACACCGGCGGCCACCCGCTCTTCGTCTTGCAGTGCCTCGCTCTCCGCCTCGAGCGGGGCACCGACGTCGAGGCCGTGCCCGCGCAGCTCGAGGATGCGATCGGCGCGCGCTTGGATGGCGCGCCGGCCGAGGCTGCGCACGCCTGGCAGGTCGGGGCGATCTTGCGAGAGCGCTTCACGGTCGGGGATCTTCTCGCGCTCGGCGTCGCGTCGGCCGCCGAGGGGATCGCGTGGCTCGAGCGCCGCGGGGTCGTGGTCCGCGTCGAGGAGAGCCCTTCGCGCTCCGAGCTCGAAGGGTCCGCGCTCTCGTTCTCCGCCGGCATCCTGGCCGAGGTCGCGGAGCGCGCGCTCGCGCCCGACGATCGCGCGCGCTTGCACAAGAGCGCCGCGATGCTCCGCACCAAGCAGCTCCGGCCCAACAGCGGCGCGGCCGCGTGGGCCCACGTCGCGCGGCACCACGAGCTCGGCGGCGAGCTCGTCCGCGCCAGCGACGCGCTCGCGCGGGCCGCGCTGGCCGAGCGCGCCGTGCCGCTGCTCGACGAGGCCGCGCCGAAGGGTGCGCTGGGGCACGGTGAGGATGTCGCGTTCTCGCTCCGTGCCCGCTGGGCGGAGCGCGCGCTCGCGCTCGCCGCCGCGGCGCACCGCGAGCGCGCCGATCGGGTGGAGCTCGAGCTGGTCGCCATCGAGGGCCTCGAAGGGCAAGGGCGCTACGACGCCGCGATCGCCGCGCTGGAGAAGCTCGAGCAGCGTCCGTGGACCGCCGATCAAGAGGCGCGCGCGCTCCTGCGCAAGGGCACCTACCAGCAGCGGGTCGGTCGCCACGAAGACGCGCTCGTCTCGTTCGCGCGGGCCGAGGCGCGGGCGCAGGCCGGCGGGGTGCTCGACACGCTCGTGCTCGCGCGGGGGCGCCACGCGGTCTGTCTCGCGCTCGCGCAGCGCCTCGAGGACGCGCGCGATCGCCTGCTCGCGGTCGAAGAGCTGGTGCTCACCCACAGCGCCGGATCGCAGAGCGAGACCGATACGCTGCCGAACGCGCGGCGCGCCGATCTCGCCGGCTGGAAGGCGCAGATCGCCGGGCTGTCCGGCGATCTCGGCGAGCGCCGCGACGCGTACTGGGCGGCCGTCGAGCTCTTCCGCGCCGAGGGCAACCACCGCTTCGCGGCGTTCTCGCTGTTGAACCTCGGCGACACCTACGCGCGCCTGGGCGCGTACGACGAAGCGGAGCGCGCCTTGGGTCGCGCCAAGACGGAGTGCGAGGCGCTCGGCGCCACCGCGATGGCGGGGTACGCCGCGCTCAACCTCGGCTACGCGCTGATGCGCCTCGAGCGCACCGAGGAGGCGCGCGCCCAGATGGACGAGGCCCACGCGATCGCGGTGAAAGGAAACGAGAAGCGGCTCGCGGCCTTCACCGCGCTCTATCGCGCGCGCCTGTCGCTCGAGGGCGGTGCGCCACAGAGCACGGCCGAGCTCGCTGCGCTGCTGATGTCCGATGCCGAGCGCGATCCCTCCTTTCGCGCGCTCGCCGAGGCGACGCTCGCGCGCGCCGCGCTGCGCGACGGCGATCCCGACGCGGCGCTGAAGCACGCGCGCGCCGCCGAGGACATCGTGCTCGACGCGGGCGCGCTCGAGGAGGGCGAGGCCGACGTCGCGCTCGTGCTCGCCGATGCCCTGAGCGCGTGCGGTCAGGCCGACGAAGCGCAGCGGGTGATCCGGCGCGCCGCCCGACGGGTGCAGGAGGTCGCGCGCAAGATCGCCGGCGCCCACTGGCGCGCTCGCTTCACCGCCGACGTGCCTGCGCATCGGGCGCTGCTTCAGCGCGCGCAGAGCTGACCCGTCGCGACCGAGGGGCGGCGCGTGCCCAGAGGCGATCGCTTCGCCCCTTCGGTCGCTCGGGATCACTGGCAGGTCCCGCCGCTGCAGTTGGCGGAGTCGCAGTCGGAGTCGAGGTCGCAGCGCGATCCCGCGCCGTTGCCGTGGCACTCGCCGCCGCTGCAGTTGCCCGAGGTGCAGTCGGAGTCGAGATCGCACGCCGAGCCCACGCCGTTGCCGCGGCACTCACCGCCGCTGCAGTTCTCGGACGTGCAGTCGGAGTCCAGATCGCAGGGGCAGCCGACGTCGTTGTCGTAGCAGTAGCCGCCGGTGCAGTTGCCGGAGCTGCAGTCGCTGTCGAGATCGCACGCGCTGCCCCGGATGCACACGCCGCCGATGGGCTCGCAGGTGACCGACCGGTCTTCGGTGCACGCGCTGGGATCGGGCGTGGCTTCCTCCATCATGCGGATGCACGCGTCGAAGCAGTCGGGCGTGGTGCAGCGATCGAAGCACGAGGGATCGAAGCCGCCGGCGCACTGGGTCAGCGCGGCTTCGGACGGACAGCGGTAGCCGACGTCGTTGATGCAGCACTCGAAGCGGCCACCGCCTCCGCCGCCATCGGTGCCGGGTGTGGGCCCCGCGTCGGTGCCGGGTGCTGGCTCGGAGGGGGCGCACGCGCTCCCGAGGAGCGCGACCAGCGCGAGCGAGCCCCGCAGGGCCGAGGCGATGAATGACGGAGAAGAAGACAGAGAAGACGACAGGGAGGAGTCGGGACGCATGGATGGGACCTTCGGAGCGCGGGCCCGCCACCGCGGCGGAGCGACCGGCACGCACCGAGGACGCGGCCCCGGTGCGCTCGTCGCGAGATTTCTTTCATCCCGCGCGTACACTGCGCCCCTGCCCTTGGAATCGATGTCCATCGCCGCGTTCATCGAGGGCGCCGTGCCGTCGCTGGCGGCCGCGCTGCCCGGGGTCCAGATCGACGTGGCCTCGCTGACCGAGCGGGTGCGCGCGCTGGTGGGGGAGCCGGCCGAGCCCATCGAGCTGGAGCGACTCGCGCTCGCCGATCTGGCGCTCGCGGACGCGCTCGCCCGGCACGATCCGGAGGCGATCGCGCGCTTCGAGCGCGACGTGCTCTCCCGCGTCGAGGCCGCGACGCGTCGCATCGATCCCAGCGGGGCGCTCGCGGCCGACGTGCGGCAAGAGCTGCGCATCCGCTTGCTGGTGGGCGAGGACGGGCCGCCGAAGATCGCGCGCTACGCGGGCCGGGGTCCGCTCTTGCACTGGGTGTTGGTCGCCGCGACGAGGTTGGCGCTCGATCACCAGCGACGTCGGGGCGCGCTGCGCGAGAGCGACGAGGAAGAACTGTCGCAGGTGATCTTCGACGACGCGGAGCGCGGCGCGCTGCACCTCGAGGGCAAGCGCCTGCTCAAGACGTGGATCGAAGAGGCGCTGCGCTCGCTCGATGCCCAGCAGCGCGCGGTGCTGCAGCTCTACTTCGTCGAAGAGGTCTCGAGCGAGGCCGTCGCCAAGATGTTCGGCGTGCACCGCGGCACCATCGCGCGCTGGATCGGCGAGGCCCGCGAGCACATCCGCAGCCACGTGCGCCGCCGCGCGCTCGCCATGCCGGGCATGGGCCCCGAGGCGATCGACAGCCTGCTCCGCGCCGCCGACGGACACGTGTCGTTGAGCCTCTCGCTCCTGCGCACCTGACGCTCCCCGCGACCCCGCGACATTCGGCGAACGAACGCGCGGAGACCGAACGCGCGCCTCGCACGTACCAGGCGCCCATGCGTACCTCGCTCCGCTCGTCCGTGATGCTCCTGCTCGTCTCGCTCTCCGCCTGCGGTGCGTCATCGGGCGCGCCTCGCTCTGCGCACGATCTCTCGACGAGCGAGGGCGTGGTCGGTCCGGCCCGCGCGCTCCCGGGTGACGGTCCTCAGGGGATCGGCGGCACGGTCACGGTGCTCGCCGGCGATCACATGCCGCCGTTCGAGGGCGGGGCGGCGCCCTCGGCCCACGCGCCAGTGCACGTGCTGCGCGGCGCGCACGCGCCGATGGCGGTCCTCGATCGATCGAGCCCCGACTACGTGGGCACCACCGCGACGGACGGGGACGGCACCTACCGCGTCGCGCTGTCGCCCGGCATCTACACCGTGCTGGTCGAGCACGACGGCGCGCCGTACCTCAATGCGTTCGAAGGCGACGGACACTGGGTGACGGTGACGGTGACCGCGGGTGCCTGGGCCTCGTTCGACGTCAGCGACAGCGCAGACGCGGTGTTCTGAGTCGATCTCCGCGCGTTCAGCTGCGCCGGAAAGGCGTGGGGTGTTCACGCGGGCGCTTTCGTTCGACGGGAGAGCCGCTAGGCATCGGCGCGATGTTCCGGCTGCCTTGCTTGCTCCTCGCCGTCGTTGCGCTGCTCTCGTCTGCCTGCTCGTCCGAGCCTGAGCTCGCGATCGATCTGCGATCCGATCTGACGCCCGCGGTCGAGATCGACAGGGTGCTCGTCACCGTCGACGGAGCGGCGGAGGCGCCCCGCCCGATCGCCCGTGACGCGCTGCTCTCTCGCGGCGTCCGCATCTACGAGGGCCGCCTGAGCAGCGGCCGCCACACGATCCACGTGGCGCTCTCGCTCGCAGGCGTCCCCGTGCTCTCGCGCGACTACGTGGTCCAGCTCGACAGCAGCCTGATCATGGCGGCCGTGTTCACCCGCGACTGCCGCGGCGTCGAGTGTCCCGGCAGCGGCGGCTCGGCGATGGAGACCGAGTGCCTCGCGGGGCGCTGCGTCGAGGTCTCGTGTGTCGCGCCCGGTGATCCCAGCTGCCCTCCCGATCTCGGCGAGTGCACCGCTGCCGGTGACTGCGACGAGGCCGCCGCGTGCGCGTCGGCGACGTGCAACGAGGGGCTCTGCTTCGAGGTCTCGTCCTGCCCCGCGGGCTCGTCGTGCGACTTCGAGAGCGCGATGTGTGCGCCCGACGATCCGAGCGTGGACGCCGGACCGGGCGTGGTGGACGCGGGGATCGACGGCGGATCGGACGCGCCGAGCGACGCGGGCGAGCCGACCCTCGCGTGTGCGTCGCGCGCGTGCGCGGGCGTGTGTCCTCCGCCTGCCTACGATGTCTCGATCCTCGACGAGCAGGCGGTCGCGGGTCCTGTCTTCGCCGACCTCGACGGAGATGCCGTCGCCGATCTGGTGGCGGTCGCCGGGATCGACGTAGTCCAGTGGCGGGGAGATGGCGCCGGCTACGTTCACCAGAGTCGCCCGGTGCTGTCGGCGCCCCGCGGCATCGCTCGCGTCTTCGAGGCGAACATCGATGGAGACGAGCTCCCGGACCTCATCGAGATCAACTCCGACTGCATCGAGGGTCACCTTCCTCCGAGCTGGCTCACCACGGTGAGCGCGTGCGTGCCGTTCACCTATTCGGTGCCCATGGCCGTCGGCGATCTCGACGCCGACACCCGCTCCGACGACGTGATGGTCGCCAGCCCGCTCGGGGTCACCCCGCTCGTCTTGAACCAGGGGCGCGAAGAAGGGTTTCTCTTCACCACCCACGCGGAGATCCCGATCGGAGCGAGCCGCGCCATCGCGCTCGGTGATCTCGACGGCGATGGCCGACTCGACGCGGTGGTGGCCCGCGAGGACTCGCTGGTGGTCTTGCTGCAGGGCACGAGCACGACGTTCACGGTCGACGCGACGTACCCGCTGGACGCCGCGACCACGAGCGTGCGGATCGCCCGGGTGTTCTGCGACGCGCATCCGTCCGTGATCGTCGACGACGAAGGCGGCGCGGCCATCCTCTACCGGAACGACGGCGACACGCTGTCTCCCACCCGCTTGCCGGGCGGACCGAGCGCGGGCTTCGTGCTGACCGACGTGAACGGCGATGCGCTGCTCGACCTCTTGGTCGCCGAGCCCGGCGCGGGCATCCGGGTGCTCGCCGCGACGGGCTGGGAGACCTTCCGCGACGACGGCCTCATCGACGCGGCGAGCATCGAGGGCGGCCTCGAGATCTCGCCCGACGGACACCTGGTCTCCCTCGACGCAGACGGACATCCCCTGGTGTTCATCCCGCGCTGAGCGCGCAAACGAAGACGGGGCCGCACGCGCTCGCGTGGGCCCCGTCGTCAGGGTCGGAGGGTCTGCATCAGACCCTCCAATCGACTCAATGGAACTGGGCTTCTTCGGTCGAGCCCTTGAGCGCCGTGGTGGAGCTCTGGCCCTGCGAGACGATCTCGGAGATGACGTCGAAGTAGCCGGTGCCGACCTCGTGCTGGTGCTTGGTCGCGGTGTAGCCCGCGGCCTCGGCGGCGAACTCGTTCTGCTGCAGCTCCGAGTAGGCGGCCATGCCCCGCTCGTTGTAGTCGCTCGAGAGCATGAACGAGGCGTAGTTGAGCATGTGGAAGCCGGCGAGGGTGACGAACTGGAACTTGTAGCCCATCGCGCCGAGCTCGCGCTGGAACTTGGCGATGGTCGCCTCGTCCAGGTTCTTCTTCCAGTTGAAGGAGGGCGAGCAGTTGTACGCGAGCATCTTGCCCGGGTGCTGCTTCTGCACGGCCTCGGCGAACTTCTTGGCGACCGCGAGATCCGGCGTGCTCGTCTCCATCCAGAGCAGGTCCGCGGTGTTCGCGTACACGTTCGCGCGCGCGATGCAGCTCTCGATGCCCTGCTTGACGTAGTAGTAGCCCTCGGCCGAGCGCTCTCCGGTGCAGAAGGGCCGGTCGCGCTCGTCGATGTCGCTGGTCAGGAGCTTGGCGCTCTCCGCGTCGGTGCGCGCGATGAGCACGGTGGGCACGCCGCAGACGTCGGCCGCGAGGCGCGCCGCGATGAGCGAGCGCTCGAACTGCGCGGTGGGCACCAACACCTTGCCGCCCAAGTGACCGCACTTCTTCTCGGACGCGAGCTGATCCTCGAAGTGCACGCCCGCGGCGCCCGCCTCGATCATGCCCTTCATCAGCTCGTACGCGTTCAGCGCGCCGCCGAAACCCGCCTCCGCGTCCGCGACGATCGGCACGAAGTAGTCGCGGCGCTGCACGCCGTCGACGCAGTCGATCTGATCCGCGCGGCGCAGCGCGTTGTTGATGCGGGTGACGAGCTTCGGCACCGAGTCGGCGGGGTAGAGCGACTGATCGGGGTAGGTCTGCGCGCCGGTGTTCGCGTCGGCCGCGACCTGCCAGCCGGAGCAGTAGATCGCCTCGAGGCCCGCGCGGACCATCTGCACCGCCTGGCCGCCGGTCAGCGCGCCGAGCGAGCGGACCAGGGGCTTCTCCTTCATCGACTTCCAGAGGCGTCGGCTCGCGTAGTCCGCGATCGTGTACTCGATGCGAAGGTGCCCGCGGAGCTTCTTGACGTGATCCTCGGTGTACGGCCGAGTCACCCCCTTCCAGCGCTCGTGGGTGAACGAATCGGTGTCCTTCATGGTGGGCGGCTGGCTGGTCATGTCTCGGGTCTCCTTCGGGTCGTTCGTGGTCACCGGCCCTCGAGAGATCGAGGTGCTCGGCGCGACGTGGTGGTGGGGTTGGAGGCTCAGGCCTCGGAGGAAATCAGGGCGTCGTAGGCGGGCAGGGTGAGGAAGGTGGTGAGCTCGGCGGAGGTCGCGAGCTCGAGGAACATCGCCTGGGCTCGGTCGAACGCGCCGCCCGAGACGTTCACGCCGGTGGCCGCGAGCGCCTTCATCTCCTCGCCGAGCAGCTTCTCGACCAGCGCGCGCGTCACCTCGGTGCCGTCGTCCAGGCGGGTGCGGTGATGGACCCACTGCCAGATCTGGGTGCGGGAGATCTCGGCGGTCGCCGCGTCCTCCATCAAGTCGTACAGCGGCACGCAGCCGATGCCGCGGAGCCACGCCTCGAGGTACTGGACCCCGACGCGGATGTTGTGGCGCAGGCCGTCGAGGGTGCGCGGGCCGCTCGGGGTCGCGAGCAGATCCTTGGCGGTGATGACGAGATCCTTCTGCTTACCCGAGTCGATCTGGTTCGGGCTCGTCATGTGCGCGTCGAAGATCGCGCGCGCGATCGACACCAGCCCGGGGTGCGCGACCCAGGTGCCGTCGTGTCCGTCCTCGACCTCGCGCAGCTTGTCTGCGCGCACCTTGCTGAGCGCGGCCTCGTTCTTCTGATCGTCGCCCTTGATCGGGATCTGCGCGGCCATGCCGCCCATCGCGTGGACCCCGCGGCGGTGGCAGGTCTGGATCACCAGGCGGGTGTAGGCCTGCATGCAGGGCTGGGTCATGCCGACCGCGGCGCGATCGGGCAGCACGTGCTCGGCGTCGTCGGCGAGCGTCTTGATGTACGAGAAGATGTAGTCCCAGCGACCGCAGTTCAGGCCCGCGGAGTGATCACGCAGCGCGTAGAGGATCTCGTTCAGCTGGAAGCTCGCGGGCAGCGTCTCGATCAAGCACGTCGCCTTGATGGTGCCCAAGGGCAGGCCGAGCGCCGACTGCGCGTGGATGAACACGTCGTTCCAGAGGCGGGCCTCCAGGTGGTGCTCCATCTTCGGCAGGTAGAAGTAGGGGCCGCTGCCGCGCGCCAAGAGCTCCTTGGCGTTGTGAAAGAAGTAGAGCCCGAAGTCGACGAGCATCCCGGGCAGCGGCGCGCCGTCGAGCAACAGGTGCTTCTCGTCGAGATGAAAGCCGCGCGGGCGCACGAGGAGCACCGCGGTCTTCTCGTTCAGCGCGTACTTCTTGCCCGCCTCGTTCTCGAACGTGATGGTGCGGCGCACGGCGTCGTAGAGGTGGACCTGACCCTCGACCGTGTTCGCCCAGGTGGGCGCGTGCGAGTCCTCCAGATCCGCCATGAAGACGTTGGCGCCCGAGTTGAGCGCGTTGATGATCATCTTCCGGTCCGCCGGTCCGGTGATCTCCACGCGGCGATCGAGCAGGTCCTTCGGCAGCGGCGCGCAGCGCCAGTCGCCATCGCGGATCGAGCGGGTCTCGGGGAGGAAGTCGAGCTTGCCGCCGGTGCGCAGCAGCACCGCGCGCTCGACGCGCGCCGCGCGGAGCTTGGCGATGCGGGGACCGAACGCGCGCGCCAGGCCGATCAGGAACGTCTTCGCTTCAGGGGTGAGGATCTGCGAGGCCGCCCCCGACAGGGCACCCTCGACCTTCAGCTCGCTCTTGGGCTCCGACATGGCCGTGGGTGTACCGGCCGGATGGGGTTCTGTCAACGTCGAATGTCAAACGGTAAACGTCGGTCTTGTGGGCCATTCGCGGCCTCAATCGCGATTCATCCCCCACGCTGTCCGGCGTACGGGCTCCCGCTTGCCCCGGTTCGGGCAGGTGCGGTGTAAATCAGTCAAGACGCGTCGCGTCGCGGGACGGCCTCCGTGCTTTGCCGGGCCCAGCGCCGTAATTAGGCGGCCGATGACCCAGCCTTTCTCCGCCATCGTCCTCGCCGCCGGCCAGGGCACCCGCATGAAGAGCGCGCTGCCCAAGGTGCTGCACCGCGCCGCGGGGATCCCGATGCTCGATCACGTGGTGCGCGCCGCGCTCGAGGCGGGCGCGGGTGACGTCGTGGTGGTGGTGGGGCACGGGCGCGAGCAGGTGGAGGCGCACCTGAGCGCGACGTTCGGCGCGCGCGTCACCACCGCGGTGCAAGAAGAACAGAAGGGCACCGGGCACGCGGTGCAGTGCGCGATGGGCGCGCTCGAAGGGCTCGCAGGCGACGTCGTGATCTTGTCGGGCGACGTGCCGCTGCTCGAGGCCGATGCGATCCGTCGCCTGCTCGAGGTGCGTCGTGGTGACTACGCGATGAAGCTCGCGTTGCTCACCGCCGAGCTGCCCGATCCCACCGGCTACGGGCGCATCCTGCGCGATCGATCGGGCAAGGTGCTCGGCATCCGCGAGCACAAGGACGCGAGCGCCGAGGAGCGCGCGATCAAGGAGTGGAACGCCGGCGTGTACGCGATCGAGCTCTCGTTCTTGCGGCGCGCGCTCACCCAGCTCGGCACCGACAACGCGCAGGGCGAGCTCTACCTCACCGACGTGGTGGCGATGGCGAGCGGCGACGGAGGCGCCGAGGCGGTGCGCTGGTCGGCCGAGTCGGTGCGCGGCGTCAACGATCGGGCGCAGCTCGCGGAGATCGAGGCCATCCTGCGGGCGCGCATCAACGCGCGCGTCGCGGCGAGCGGCGTGACGATGCGCGATCCTGGCGCGACGTACCTCGACGTGGATGTGATCGTGGAGCCCGACGTGATCCTGGAAGCGGGGGTGCACCTGCGGGGCAAGACGATCGTGCGGAGCGGCGCGCGCATCGATGTGGGCTGCGTGCTCACCGACGTCGAGGTGCACGCGGGCGCGAACCTCAAGCCCTACACGATCGCGCAGCAGAGCAGCGTCGGTCCCCGCGCGCAGATCGGTCCTTTCTCGCACCTGCGCCCGGACACCCAGCTCGGCGAGGACACCCACGTGGGCAACTTCGTCGAGACGAAGAAGACGTCGATGGGCAAGGGCAGCAAAGCCAATCACCTCGCGTACCTCGGCGACGGCAAGATCGGCGAGGGCGTGAACGTCGGCGCGGGCACCATCTTCTGCAACTACGACGGCTTCCGAAAGCACACGACCACCCTCGAGGACGGCGCGTTCATCGGCAGCGACTCGCAGCTCGTCGCGCCGATCACCATCGGCAAGGGCGCCTACGTGGGCACCGGCACCACGGTGACGCGCGACGTGCCCGCCGATGCATTGGCCATCAGCCGCACCAAGCAAGAGAACAAAGAAGGCTACGCCTCGCGCCTCAAGGCGCGGATGCAGGCGCTCGCAGCAGCGGACAAGAAGAAGGGCTGATCGCAGCCAGGGGTACCGCACGCGTGCCTTCGGGGGGGCCATGCGCGACGAGAGCGGCGAAGACGACGCGTGAGCCCGGTGTAGACTGCGCGCGATGTATGGGCTGAACCTCACGGGTCGGGTGCGGGCCCTCGCGATCCTGCTCGGGGTGGCCTCGATCGCGGGAGGCATCCTCGGCTCGTGGCACGGCTGGCCGGTCCAGGAGCTCTTCGGACTGTCACCGCGCACCCTCGTCGGAGGCGACGGCGTGCCCGCGGTCTGGCAGCCGCTGACCTATCCGTGGATCGCCTGGGGTCCGTTCGAGGTGGTGTTCTCCGTGCTCGCGCTGGGCTGGTTCGTCGGCGACCTCGAGCGCGCGTGGGGAGACCGTCTCTTCATCGATCGGCTGCTGATGCTGTGGCTGGGCGTGACCGCGGGCACGCTCTTGCTCTCGCTGCTCTACCCCCCGATCCAGTACGCCAGCTGGCTCGGGCCCTCGCCGTTCCTCGAGGGGTTGGTCGTCGCGTGGGGCTTCACGTTCCCCGAACGTCGGATTCGGATCTTCTTCGTGCTCCCGATCCCGGGGATCTGGTTCGCGTGGCTCACGCTCGCGCTGACGCTGTTGGCGCCGGTGTTCGGTGGCCCGGAGGCACTTCACGCGATGGCGCCCCACGGGGTTGCGGTCGTCATCGGCTACCTGTTGGGTCGGACGCCGATGTCGTTTCGCAGGCTCTGGCTTCGGCTTCAGGAGCGTCGGCTGAGACGGGAGATCGACCGCGAGCGCAACCAGAAGCTCCACTGAAGCGGGCGATGAAGCGAACTACGGCGCAGGACGAGATGGACGAGCGGAACGAAGGCGCGCTGGAAGCGCTGGGTGTGCTCGTGGCGCAGGAGCCCAACCCGTTCGTCGCCGGGTTGCTCCTCCTTCCCGACGACGCTCACTTTCCCGACGCCTTCGAGCCTACCGAAGCCGGGATGAGCTCGCTGCTCCACCGCCTCCATCAGTACCTCGGGATCTCCCACGTCGACGTCGAGGTCGAGCTCGATCTCGACGACGCCTCTGGGGACGTCGAGCGAACCGAGATCGCGCTGGAGTTCGTCGAAGCGCAGCGAGCCCATTACCGAGTGCGCCGAATCGACCGCGCCGACGTCGTGGTCGCCGCAGTGCTCGAGGTGGCGCTCGCAGCGATGTTCGATCAGTCGACGCGGACGACGACGGAGACGTACCGCGAGCCCGGGGGGAGCCCCGATCGATGGGTACCGGACGACGACGAGACGTTCCTGGGCGCGTCGCTGCTGGCGGTCGCGCGGGGTGCGGGCGTCCTCTTGGCCATCGGCGCTCACACGTTCCGCGCTGGGGCAGAGATCGCGGGCGGCCTGTCGGCGCTGGGCCATTGGGACCACGTCGAGCGCGGTGCGCTCGATCCCCACGTCGTGTCGTACTTGCTCGCTGCGCAGCTCGTGATTCGGGACGACGTCGACCGCCCGAGGGTGCTCGCCGCGCTCCCGACCGAGCGGCGTCGTGAGGTGATGGACGCGCTCGGCACCCTCGACCGCGAAGAGGTCGCCGAGGTGCTCGGGCTGCCTCCTCGATCGGCCTGGCCGCCGCCCGCCCGACCCGATGAGGCCACCACGTCGAGGCGCCCGACCCCCAAGCGTCGCAGCAAGCCCGCGGGAGCCATGTCGTTCCGACTGCGGAGCGACGCCGGCGCGCTCGGGGCGTTCCTGGGCGCCGCGCTGGGGATGGCTGGCATCGCGCTCACGCTGTGGATCGCGCCGTCGTGGAGCCCCGACGAGTCGGTGATGCACCGCGTGGTGATCACCGACGACGGCGCGTACGTCGGGACGTTTCGGTCCATCACGCCCGCGTTCTTCCTCGGAGCGATGGTGCTGATCGTGCTCGTCACCGGCGCGCTCGGAGCCGCGGTGGGGCGCCGCCGAGTTCGAGACGTGTGCGCCGCGGTTGGCTGCGGCGCCCCGCTCGCGCAAGGCGTTCCGTCGTGTCCGCGATGCGGTCGCCGCTTCGCCGGAGTGGTCCGCTCGCGAACGGAGCTGATCGAGCGTCGCTGGGCCGAGCGCGACGGGCGGGAGTGAGGAGACGAGCCCCTTCGAAGACGCGCGTTCGTCGAGAGCGACCCGCAGCGGGTCGCGCCGATCACGATCGGAGAGGGCGCCTACGTCGGCACCGGCACCACACAACGACGCGCGACGTGTTCGCCGATGCGCTCGAGGGCGCGATCATGCGGTGGAGGTGGCGTGATCCTGTGCGACGCTCGGGCGATGAAGTGGATCGCACAGCGCGGCCTTCGTCGCCGCGCGACGATGTCCGTGGCCCGCACCCGGTGGTTCTTCACGCTCGTCCTGCTCGCGTCGTGCGGTGAGCCCGAGGTCATGGACGCAGGGATCCGGATCGACGCTCCGGCGCCGCTCGACACGGGGGCTGACTCCTGCGCTCCGACCCTGCGCTACCGCGACGTCGACGGTGATGGGTTCGGTGACCCGGAGGTGAGCATGGCGAGCTGCGCCCCGCTCGATGGCTGGGTGGACGACGGCGCGGACTGCGACGATCGCCGCGCCGAGGCGAACCCGAGCGCGAGCGAGACGTGCAACGTCCGCGACGACGACTGCGACGGACGGACCGACGAGGGCCTGCTCGTCGAGAACCCGAACGAGCCCGCGCCGCTCTCGGACCTCGGCGCGCTCCCGTTGCAGCAGACGGCGCTCATCGACGTGGAGGATGGACACGTCGCGATCTTCGAGGCGCCCGCGCCCGAGCCCGCGACGGGGCGCGCGCTCTTTGTTCGTCGGCTGAGCGCCGACGGCTATCCGATGGGTGCGGTGGTCGAGCTGCCTGCGCCCTACGACGTCCGGCCGCGGACCCCTGCGGCCGACTTCGTGCGCGACGCGGATGGCGAAGGTCACCTCCTGATCGCGTACGTCGAGCGACCCTCGCCCTACCGCATCCGAATCGCGGACGTCGATCCGAGCACGCTCTCGCTGCGCACCACCGCGCTCGTCGCCGAGGGGATCGCCCCGCCGTTCGACTACGGAGAGACGATCCTCGTCGTCGCGGTCGAGGCGGGCGCGATCGTGCTGTACCAGGATCCCGAGACGGGGATCGTCGCGCGACGCTACGACGCGAACGAGGCGGCGCTCGACGCGGGATCGGCCGTGCTGTCGACCGCGGATCGTCTGACCTCGGCGATGCGCGCCGAGCCGAGCGCGGACGATGGACGCTCGCGCGTCTATTTGACGACGGGCGGCTCGAGGGCGGTGAACGTCTTTTCGCTCGAGGTCGAGGACCCGCTCACGTTCTCGGCCGATCCCGTCGCGACGATCGACGAGACGCGGTGTTCTACCAATGGCGCCTCGAGCTCCCGATCGTCCGCGGCGGGCTGCGATTTGGCGAGCCTACGGTCGTCTTCGAGGTCGCGACGCGCAGGCCGTTCTACTGCGCCCGCACGTTCGTCTACGACGAGACGGGGGTGACCCTCGGCGCGTGCAGCCTCGATCCGCTGGCGTCCGGCTTCTTGTCGTCGCCCCCGGTGCACGACGATGGGCAGGTGCTCGCGGTGATCGAGACGATGGAAGGCCCCGACGACGACAGCCGCTTGCCCCTCGAGCCCTTCCAAGCCGAGCTGGTGCGCTTCGTTCCGGTGGGCTCGATCGTGGACCGCGCGCTCGTCGCGGCGGCGCCCAGCCTCACGACCAGCGGTCGCTCGGCGTTCGGGATCTGGTGGGTGGTGCGCACCTTCTACGGCGACACGCTGCCGGGCGATCTCCCGCCGTCGTTCGGCCACCTCTCGTCCGAGGAGCTGGCGTTCGCCGGGGCGCACGACGTCCCGATCTCGGTGCTCTTCGAGCTGCCGGAGGATCCGACCGTCCTGGCGATCTCTCGACTGCAAGCACACGCGAGCTCGGTCGTGACGCAAGGAGGCCAGGCGACGATGGTCCTGCACGAGCCCATCGGAGCGTACGGGCTCGACCCGACCCTGCTCACGTACGGCTGCGCCCGCTGAGCCCAACGACGTCGCGCTCGACGACGACGAGAATGCCTGAGCCGATCGGACGCGCTCGAGGCTCGCGCGCATCCGCCTGCACCAGAGGCGTTTTGCCTCGCGACGCGTTGGTGCGCCCGAGGTACGCTCGCGCGCATGTGTGGTGGATGGTCTCGAGTCGTGGTGATCGCGTGGATGGTGTCGATCGGCGGCTGCAGTTGCGAGACTCCGAGCAGCCGCGACGCGCCGCCGAGCCCCGACGTGATGGACGCGATCGAGCCGTGCGCGCTCGGCATCCGGCGCGCCGCGATGGACCTGCCCGCGGGCGTCGAGTACGCCGCGATCGCCGGCGGCGATGAGCGCCTCTGGGTGGCGGACGCCGTCGGTACGTCGAGCCCGACGGGGCGGGTGACCGAGCTGTCGCTCGACGGCACCCGCCTGAGCACCCGTGAAGTGGCGCTGCCCACCGAGGTGATCGCGCCGCACGCGATGGTGGTGTTGCCGGGGGAGCCGCTCGCGGTGTGGTGGGGTTCGAGCCGCTACGCGGTGCGGGTGGCGTTCGATGCCGAGCCGACCATCGTGCTCGTCCCCGAGGCGGGCCTGGACCGTCGCACCACCGACGCCGGACATGGCGTTGCGTTCCTGTACGGCGACGGAGTGATGCGGCTCGATCGAGCAGGATCGGTCTCGTCGGTCGCGACGGGCGACGGCGTGACCACCGTGTCGATGCGGCTCTTCCCTGGGGAAGTCGAGGGAGTCGGCCATGGGATCGGCACCACGATCGACGAGACGCTCGCGCTCCTCACGTACGACTTCGCAACGACGCCGCCCACGTTGGAGTCCCGCGATCTCGGTCTGCCGACGGCGCCTATCCACCTCTCAGGACGTGACCTTCGGGGCTTCGCCCGCACCGAGGCGGGCTACGTCGTGAGCACCCATACCCTCGACATGGAGGTCGTCCGCACCGTGTGGTTCGACGAAGACTTCGTAGAGGTGGCGCGCCACGAGCAAGCCATGGGAGGTGACGCTCGGGTGCTGGGGATCGTGAGCGGACCTTACGGCGAGTTGATCGTGGTCGAGGTGTGGAGCCCGCTCGGGCTGCGCGAGCTGCGGGTGTTGGTGGCGGACGCTCCGGGCGTGGTCCGGGGAGGGACGCGCGCGCTGGTCTCCTCCGACACCGACGGCGGAGGCCACCTGGACCTCCACGTTTGGAGCGCGATCGAAGGGTCGGTCTCCGTGGCGTACCAGCGTCGCGGTCTGGTGGAGGTGGTGACGCTATGCGCGCCTTTGTGATGCTCGTGCTCGCGACGTGCGCGGTCGCAGGCTGCTACCGCTCGCACGCGCTGCCGATCCCGATCGACGCGCCGCCTCCGATGGACGCGCCGACGTGCCAGGCCTCGTGCGCTGCGCCGACCCTGCTCGCGCGGATCGAGCGCGAGCCCGACGACGCGTTCTTCGTGTCGCCCACCATCACGGTGCGCGACGGCGTGGCGCTGGTGCTCGTGGGCTTTCAGACCTCGGGCGCTCCGGGTCGGCGCTATCGGCTGATCCGGATCTCCGTCGAAGACGGAGCGCTGCTCGGGAGCGCCGACATCCCCATCGAGGAGCCGCCGGACTTTCTGGGGCTGATGGGCTCGCACCTCTCGGGACCGCTCGATGCGCTCGTCCTCACGTGGGTCGAGGCGCCCAACTTTCGACGCGGCCTCTCGTGGCGCGCCGCCCTTCGACAGCAGCAGCTCGATGCGGTCGGCGCGCCGCTCCCGACGGTGAACGAGCTCGGACTGCTCCCCCAGCGCCACGCGCGAGTCGACTCGGGCGAGCCCTTTGCGCGCGCGCTCGGGCGCGAGCGCGCCGAGGTGGTGGTGGCGATCGAAGGACCCGACGTCGGAGTGACGCGCGTCGATCCGTCGGGCGCGATCGGTCCGCTCTCCGTGCTGGCGCGCATCGAGGATGCGCCGCCCGGCAACGCGCCCGTCGACGCGGTGTTGCTCGGCGATCGGATCGCCGTGGCGGTCGGCGGCTTCGTCGAGGGCCGCGAAGCGCGCGCGCCCTACCTCGTCGTCGAGCACGGGTCGGGCGAGGTCGAGATCGAGCGGCTGCCCGGTGAGCGCTTCGATCCGCCCACCGAGCTGGTGTCCAGCGGCGAGGGCTTCGGCCTCTTTCGCATCACCTCGAACCCCCGCGACGTCGCCGACACCCGCATCGTCGCGCAAGCGCGCGACGCCGAGGGCGTGATCCTCGACGCGCTCGAGGTGCGACCGGCCTTCGGCCTGACCCCGCTCGGCGTCGCGACGATCGATCTCGAGGGCACGCCCGCGCTGGTGTGGCTCGAGCGCGACGGCACGCTGCGGGTCCTGCCGCCCGCCGGGAGCGGTGCGGTGGCGACGTGGTCGACGTGTGATGGCGTCGCGACCACACCCGTGCTCACGGTGACCACGCTGATCGGCGCGGACGCCGCGGGACCGGTCGCCGCCGCCGGGGTGAACGACGGCAGCGGCGACATCGTGGTGTTGCTCGCGACGGCGTCGATCGACGCGGGCCGGGAACGACAGGCCTTCGAGCTCTACCGGGTGTCCGGCTGTCGGCTCGATGCGGCGTTCTGAGATCGAGGTCGTGAGCCGGTTCGGACCGCTCGAGGCTCTCGGACGAATGACCTACGCGCCAAGAGAACCCGCCGTCCGCACGACGACGAAGCGAAGGATCGCGCGTTGGATGGGGCTCTCGCTGTTGTTGGTCGGCTGCTACGAGAGCCACGTGCGGCCTCTCCGGGATGCTGGGCCCGACGCGCCGGTCGCGTGGTCGCCGTTCGACACGCCGCCGCTCGGTGACGAGCCGACGTGTCGCGCGTCGTGTGAGCGCGCCGTGTCCTTGCACCGCTTCGTCGGCGAGTCGACGGAGCTCGCGCTCCCTCAGCTGATCGTCCGCGACGGCACGGCGCTGGTGCTCTTCAGCTTCGGCGGTGACCTCCGACGCTACTTGCTCTACCGCGTGGACGTCGCGGAGGGGCGGCTCGTCGGTCGATCGGAGATCCCGATCTTCCCGCCGCCCGAGAGCAACCTCTTGATGGGCGCGCTGCTCGGTGGATCGCTCGACGCGCTCACGCTCACCTGGACCGAGACCCAGGCGAGCTCGCGCCTCGACTGGCATGCGACCGTGCGGCAGCAGGTGCTCGATCGATCCGGTCGTCCCGCGGCTCCGGTGCGCGAGCTCGGTCGCTTGAGTCGGCGCCTTCGCACCCGGCCCGCGCGGGTGAGCGTGCTCGGGCGCGAGGCGGCCGAGGCGATCGCGATCTTCGAGGGCGGCACCGTCGGCATCACTCCGATCGACGGCGCGTCGCTCGGTGAAGAGAGCGTGGTCGCGCGGCTGGAAGACACCCGACGCGGCTTCGGTCCGATCGACGGCGCGGCGCTCGGTGGCGGCGGCTGGGCGCTCGCGATCGGCGGCACCGAGGAGCGTCTGGATCCACGCGACGCGCTCTTGGTGGTGCGCCGTCCCGATGGCTCGGTGACGCTGGAGCTCTTGCCGGGCGAGCCGGGGGATCCGCCGACGCACGTGGTCGCCAGCGGCGATGGCTTCGGCGTCGCGCGCCTCGTCTCGAACCCACGCGTCTTCGATCCGAGGGTGCTCGTGCAGCGTCGCGATGTGGAAGGGCGCGTGGTGGATGCGACGGCGGTCGGCCCCGCGTCGCGTTTCTTGCCGACCGCGGTCACCGCCTTCGATCACGACGGCCTGCCTGCCGCGGCGTGGGTCGAGCGCGATCGCACCCTGCGCGTGCTGCCACCTCCGGGCAGCGGTGAGGTCGGCGCGTGGTCCGAGTGCGACGGCGTCGCGACGAGCCCCGTGCTGCCGTCCGACACGCGCCTGCCCTCGAGGACCGGCGACGCCGAGGTCGTCGTGACCTCGATGGGAGACGGCAGCGGCGCGATGCTCGTGTTGGCCCGCAACCGCGGCACCTACGAGCTCTTCCTCGTGCCGGGCTGCCGCCTCGATCGCGTGGAGTGATCCCGGGTGGTGCGCCAGCGCGTCGCGGGAAGGTCCCGCGGCGATCGCCGTAGAGTCCGCGCATGTCGTCGCTGAAACGGCTCGCGCTCAAGGCGCTCTTGGGGCTCGGGGGCCTCGTGGTGTTCGGGGTCGCGCTCTACGCGAACCACCTCTTTCGTGAGGGACGCGACGGACGGCTGATCGTGGTCGCGCCGCTGACCGAGCCGCTGAGCGCCACCCTCGACGGCGCGCCGATCACGCTGCCTGCGGGCGGCGTCAGCCACCTCACCGTGGCGCACGGCGAGCACACGCTGGTGGTGAGCGCGCCCGCGCCGCTCACCCGTCGCTTCACCGTCGACAGCGGGCGCAATCCTCGCGTCGTGCCGGTGATCGCGGAGCAGTGCTACGTCGAGCTCGACGTCACCTCGAGCCACTACGGCGAGGGCGCGCGCCCGCTGCCCACCGTCGCGCGGGTGCTGCACCACGACGACGTGTGGATCAGCTTGGACGGCCTCGCGTTCACCGAAGCCGAGCTGCCTCCGTCGACCGAGATCCGGACCACCGCGGGCGGCCGCGTCACCGGCGTGGGCCTGGTGCAGCTCTGGCGCCCCATCCCCTGCGGCCTCGACGGACGCCCCGACGAGATCCTGCGCGCGCTCGGCTACGCTCGCTGACGCGCGCGACGCGACGCGGCTAGCATCGCTCGATGGGCCACTGGGACGACGTCTCCACCGTGCGCGCTGCGCTCCGCCACGGGCGCGGCAAGCGAGTCGCCGACGCGTTTCGCGCCGAAGCGCACGGCGCGATCTTCCTCGCGCTCGATCCGAGCGAGCGCACGCAGCTCGTCGGCAGCAGCAGCGCCGCCGCGCACCGAGCGCACGAGCTCGCTCGAGCGCTGGTCCGCGAGGGTCGCCTCGAGCCGGCGCTCGGGGTGTACGAGGTCGTGGTGGCTGCGCTGCCGTACTCGTTCGATGCGCTCGCGCTGCTGGAGGCGCTCGCGCTCGCCGCGCGCATCGAGGGGCTCGAGCCTGCGCGGCTGCGCGGCTTGATCGACCTGGGGCTGCCCCGCATCGCCAGCTGGGTGGATCTGACCCGCGACGTCGCGGTCGCCGCGCTGCGCCTCGGCGATCGGAGCGTCGCGCTCGACGCGGTGCGCGCGGGCGTGCTCGCGGGGCTCGATCCGAGCGAGCTCGCGAACGATGCTGCGCTCGCGTCGCTGGCAAGCGATCGGGACTTCGTGGAGGCGCTCGCCGCGCTGTGGCCGCCCGCGGACGCGGCCGATGGAGACGATCTCGCCGCGCTCTCGGCGCAGTGGAACGAGGCGGGTCGCGCGCACTTCGTCGAGCAGCATCCGCGCCTGGTCGCGATCTACGACCGGGGCGAGGAGCAGGCGATCGATCGGGATCCCCGCGCGCAAGAGCTCGCCGATCGGGTGATCGACGCGGCGCGCTCGCTGCGCGATGCCCCGGGTCGGGCGCGCGAGCTCTTCGATCCCGCCGAGGCGCCGCTGGCCCACCGATTTGCGGTGCACGACGGAATGCCGATCGGCTTCACCACGATCCTCGGCCCCGACGATCTCCTCGTGCGCGCGGGACCCTCGTACCGAAGCGCGCGGATGCTGCGGCTGCGCGGCGGGCGCGCCGAGCTGGTGCCGTCGGTCGTCGCCGCCGCGGCCAATCGCGCGCACACGCGCATCGCGCTCGCCTCACCGGCCGTCGGCATCGAGGTGCGCGAGGTGATCGATGGGCCGACGCTCGATGTGTTCGCCTGGCCCGATCTCGATGCGCTTCTGTCGGGTGAGCATCGCTCGAAGGACCCGCTGCACCTCGAGCACATGGTGCTCTCGGGCGATGGGACGCGGTTGCTCGTGGTGGGCTACCGCCAAGGCGTGCTCTTGGGATCGCTCCGTCCGGACGAGCCTGCGTGGCGCTACGTGGGCGGCGCGGGGGACGACATGCTGCACGGCGATCTGTCGGACGACGGCGCGTGGCTGGTGCACGGTGGGCAGAGCTCGCTGCACGAGCTGCTCGCGATCGAGGGCGATGGTTCGCTCGCGCCGCACGCGAGCATCGGTCCGCGCGGCGAGTATCCCCACTTCGCGCGCTTCACCGACGACGGGCGCGGCGTCGCGATCAACGCGTGCCACTTCTACGCCGGCGCGACCGGCTACTTCGAGACGAGCGCGCCGCGCGGGCTCCGGAGCGAGCACTACGAAGCGACGCCGCACCTCCGGCTCATCGACGAGGCGCTGCGGGTCTACGCGGGGGCGTGGCTCCCCGAGCAGATCACCGGCTGGCTCGGCGTCGACGGCGCGTTCGCCCTGGTGGGCGCGGGCATGCTGCGCGTGGTGTCGCGGGACGGAGCGCTCCTCGCCGCGCAGTCGATCGGCACCTCCGGCGCGAGCGCCGACTACCACCCGGAGCTCGGCCTGCTCGCGGTCGGCACCTATGCGGGGCAGGTGCACGTCTTCGACGCGCGGCGCGGAGGTGAGGTCGGCACCCAAGACGGATGGACCCGAGGCGGCAAAAGCGCTGGGCTCCGTGAGGTACGGCGATGGCTGCTGTGGAAGGACCTGCCCGGCGGTCCCGTGGCGTGGTGACGTCACCGAGCGCTGCGTCTTGATGGGCAGGGCCTTCGTAGTACACCCCGCGCGTGCCGAAGAAGAAGCGACGCGCGAGCGCGCCCGAGGTCGATGGTCCGGGCGCGCCCCAGTCCGACTCGCGAGTGGAGGCGTCGCGAGCAGAAGAGGAGTCGCCGGAAGGGGAGTCGCGCGCGGAGGCGACGCCCGCGCCCGAAGCGAAGCGCTCGCCGGCCGCGCGGCGCCAGGAGCTGCTGCGGATCTACGGGCTCTTGCTGCTCTCCGCGGTGCTCATGTTCTTGGGCTTCGCGGGCTTTGGGATCTGGCCGCTCGGCTTCATCGCGATGCTGCCCGCGCTCTTCGCGCTCGATCCGATGCAGACGGCGGGCGGATTCTCTCGCCCCGGCTTCGACAAGGCCGGGGGCCGCGCGTTCTTCTGGCGCGCGCTCTTCTTCGGCACGGTCGCGTACACCGGCGGCTTCTACTGGATCGAGTACACGCTGCGGCTCTTCTCGGGCTTCCACGTCACCCTGAGCACGCTCTTCTCCAGCATCTTCTGGGCGTTCCAGGGCCTGCAGTTCGTGCTGATGCTCTTCATCTTCCGGCACGCGCGCAAGAACGGCTGGCCTGCGGCCTTCGCGCTCCCGGTCGGGTATCTCGCGGCCGAGCAGATCTTCCCGATGCTCTTCGAGCACTACTACGGCAGCGCGCTCTTGAGCGTGCCCGCGCTGGTGCAGGTCGCCGAGCTGGGCGGCCCCGAGCTCGCGACGCTCGTCACCATGCTCCCCTGCGGCGCGCTCTACGACGTGCTCGTCGCGTGGCGCAGCGGCGAGCGCATCCCGCGCGTCGGTCCCGCCATCGCCGTCGGCTACTTGGTGTTCGTGGTGGGCTTCGGGGTGTGGCGCATCGGTGTCATCGAGGACCGCATGGAGGCGGCGCCGCGCATGACGATCGGCGTGGTGCAGCCGAACCTCGGGCTCTTCGATCGCTTCGAAGATCCCCGCGAGTCGCTCGCCGCCGAGGTCGAGGTCTCGCGCGAGCTCGAGCGCGACAGCTCGCCCGATCTGATCGTGTGGCCCGAGTCGTCGGTGCAGTTCTGGATGGACGACGTTCACAACGTGCGCCGCCGCTTCATGCCGGGGCTGAGCACGCCGGTGCTCTTCGGGGGGATCCGCCACGGCGAGATGGGCCCCGGCGATCGGCGTCGGCAGCACAACACCGCGTTCCTCACCGACGCGGCGGGCGAGATCATCGGCACGTACGACAAGACGTACCTGCTCGCGTTCGGCGAGTACCTGCCCTTCGGCGAGACCTTCCCGGTGCTCTACGACATCTCGGAGAACAGCGGGCAGTTCTCGCCGGGCGATCACGTCGAGCCGCTCGAGCTGCCCTTGGCGATGGACGCCGAGCGCGGCGAGCGCCCGGAGGTCGTCCGGATCGGCACGCTCATCTGCTACGAGGACATCGTCTCGGGCTTCGTGCGCTACGCGGTGAACGAGGGCGATCCCCACGTGCTCATCAACATGACCGTCGACAGCTGGTTCGGGCCCACCCAAGAGCCGCACGTGCACCTGGGCCTGGCCGCGTTCCGCGCGATCGAGCACCGGCGCTACCTCATCCGGGCGACGAACTCGGGCATCAGCGCGGCGATCGATCCCATCGGGCGCATGCACGACGAGACGCCGCTCTTCGAGCGCGCGAGCTTCGCGCACGAGGTGCGCCTCTTGTCGGGCCACACCACGCTCTTCGAGCAGCTCGGTCACTGGCCGGGGTACTTGGCGCTGGGGCTCGCGGCGCTCGCGCTGGTGCGGCGCAAGGAGTCGATCTTTGCCCCCAAGAAGTCGCATGCGAAGAGCGCGGCGCCGGAGCAGCCTTCGGCATGATCGCGCGCGCGCTCTCGTTCGCTCTCCTGTCTCTCCTACTGCCTGCCTGTCAGCAAGGCCCATGCAGCGGCGACGTGTGCGAGTGCCGCGGCGGGGACCGCTGCGATTTCTCGTGCGGCGCGGTGCCAGGCTGCGACGTGACCTGCGAGAGCTTGGTCGAGTGCGATGGCACCTGCGGCGATGGCTGCACCGCCGACTGCAACAGCCTGAGCAACTGCCTGCTCGGCTGCGGCGACGGCTGCGCGCTCGACTGCACGAGCGCGAGCCGCTGTGAGCTCGACTGTGGTGCTGATTGTGACTTCGCCTGCACCAGCACCGCGACCTGCGTGGTGCGGATGATCAGCGGCGTGGCCCGCTGCACCAGCGTGGGCAGCTGCGATGCGCGCTGCGTGCTGCCCGACGGGAGCACCGAGGCGGCGACGGACTGCGGCGGCGGCGTGTTCGCCTGCGGCGCCTGCCCCTGAGGATCGGTCGCGAGCGAGATCGGCCATGGGGTGCGCGCGATCGCATGTACGCGGTGGGCCCGCTTCGCGTATAGGGAGGCGGTGTCCTCCCGCGACAGGCGCGCGCGCGCTGTGCTCACCCAGAGCGTGATCGCCGAGATCGGCAAGCTGCCCGAGCGCGCCCAGATCATCGAGCGCTTCGGCGCGCAGCGCATCGCGAAGATCGGCGATCGCCTCGCGATCGCGTGGGTGCCCCTCGAGGAGCACCTCGAGCTGGTCGAGCTCTTGTATGGCGCGGTCGGCGCCGATCCCTACGTGCACTTCTGGCGGCGGGTGATGATCGAGACCCTCGGCGCGCCGCTCGTCGCGGGCCTCGTGCGCATGTCGACGCGCGAGGGACCGATGCGCCTTCTGTCGCGAGGGCAGATGGTCCACGAGGCGCTCACCCGGGGCACCGGCGTGCTGGGCATCGAGGATCCCCGCGAGCGCTCCTGCGTCGTCACGCTGAAGGGATTTCCGTCGCGCGAGTTCTCGCTCGCCTGCTACGCGGACGGCATCGCGGGCTCGATCCTCGGCGCGGTCGATCGCGCGGGTGTGCGACCGAGCGTGCGCACCGAGATCGTCTCGGAGAGCCGCGGCGACGTGCGCTACGAGGTGGCGTGGGAGGCGCTGTGAGCCGCGCCATCAGGCGCGCGCGGCGCGCTTGAGCGCGGCCGCGGGGCTTCCGACGATGCGCTTGAACGCGCGGCTGAACGCCGCCTGCGAGCGGTAGCCCAGCTGGCCCGCGAGCTCGCTCACGTTGGCGCGGCCCTCGATCAGCGCCGAGGCGGCCATCTGCATCCGCACCCGGGTGACGTGCTGCATCGGCGGCTCACCCACCACGTCGGTGAAGCGCGCGCTGAACGCCGAGCGCGACATCGCCGCGATCGAGGCCATGCCCGCGACGCTCCAGGGCGCATCGGGCGCGCGCCACACCGCGGCGAGCACCCGCCCGAGCGCGGGATCACGCAGCGCCCCGAGCCAGCCGCGCCGCGCCTCCGGATCGCGGTCGATCCACGCACGGAGCGCTTGGATCACCAGCACGTCGCTCAGGCGCGTCACGATCGTCTCCGCGCCCGGCAAGAGCGTGCGCGTCTCGGCCGCCATGATCGCGAGCGTGCTGTCCATCCAGCCCGCGTGCGGCACCGACGCGGCGTCCAGGTGGATCGCCGGAGGCAGCATGCGCTCGAGCTCGGGGCCGGTCGGCGGGCCGAGCTGCACCACGCCGCACACCAGCGTGGTGCGGGCGCCGCCGCCGCCGTGGCGCAGCACCTCGTATCGATCGCTCACCACGTCGTGCGGCAGCTCGAGCACGTTCGGCGTACTGGCGCGGCGCGCGCTCCGGAGGTGATGGCCTCGACCGTGGGGGACGAGCACGAAGCTGCCCGGTCCTGCGTCGATGCTGAGCGCGTCGACCTCGATGAGGCAGCGGCCCTCGCTCACCGCGTGGAACCACACGCAGCCGGGCATCGGCGGCATGAAGAGCCCCCACGGCGCGCTGAGCTCGGAGCGGCAGTAGTAGGTCCCGCTGACCCGCACGTGGTGCAGCACCTCGGCCAGCGGATCGGCGTTCGCGAAGGGATCGGGCATCGGCCGAGGATAGCAGCTCACCTGCTTGGGCAGGACGAACAAGCATGAGACGTGGTCAGAACGACATGGTTCGTCCCCGAACCAAGCAGCATGGTGGACGCACGAGCACGGGCCAAAAGGGGCCCTTCGCTCGCACGAAAGGACGAGCCATGAAGGTGTTGGTGATCGGCGCGAGCCGAGGAACGGGTCGAGCGGCGGTGACGGAGCTGTTGAAGGCCGGGCACGAGGTGACGGCGTTCGCGCGGAGCGTCGATGCGCTGCCCGAGGCGCCGAACCTCACGAGGTGCACCGGCGATGCGCTCGATCCGAGCGACGTGCTGCGCGCGGTGCGGGGTCAGGACGCGGTGGTGGTGACGCTGGGGATCACCGAGAGCCCGGTCGTGGTGCGGCTCGGTCTTCAGCGGACGCCGATCGACCTGCGCTCGCGGGGGACCGCGAACGTGATCGCCGCGATGCGCGCGCACGGGGTGCGGCGCCTCTTGGTGCAGACGACGTACGGGATCGGAGACAGCAAGGGGCGCCTCAGCTTCGGCTGGGCGATGGCGTTCCGGCTCTTGCTCTGGCCTCAGATCCTCGACAGCGAGGTGCAGGAGTCGCTCGTGCGCGAGAGCGGCCTCGACTGGACGCTGCTGCAGCCGGTGGGCCTGACCGAGCGCGACACGGATGTTCCGGCGCTGACGTCGAAGGACGCCGAGGTGCGATCGATGGAGGTCGCGCGCAGCCAAGTCGCGCGGGTGATCGCGACGCTCACCGCGCAGGTCTCGTCGGGCGAGTGCATCGCGATCTCGTCGTGAGCAGCGGGCGCTCGTCGTGGAGGCTCGTCTCGTGGTAGCTCGGGGCGGTGGTGAAGGAGCGCACCCGAGAAGAGCTGCCCACGCCGCGCCTCCGCGCGCTCGCGAAGGCCTCGGCGACGTGGGGCCCGTTCGCCGAGGACTTCGAGCTCGAGCGCGACGGCGCGGGCGCCGCGCTCGCCTGGTTCGATGGCAAGGCCGATGGCGCCTCGCGCTTCGTCGTCTTCGGCCGTGACGATCGCGGAGGGCTCTACGCGTTCTGGCTGCGCGAGGGGAAGACGCCGCCCGACGCGCCCGTGGTGCACCTCGGCGACGAGGGCGACTGCGAGGCGCTCGCGAAGGACGAGGGCTCGTTCCTCGCGTCGCTCGCCGCGCGCGAGGGTGCGCCCGGTCGCGCGCAGCTCCTGTCGTGGCTCGAGGCCGAGGGCATTCCCCCGGCGGATGAGGATGACGTGCGCGATGCGGTCGAAGGGCTCACGCCGCTGCTCACTGCGCTGGTGGAGGCGGTGATGGCGGGGCGCGCGGTAGTTGACGCGGCGCCGCCCGCGGCGGAGGCGGGTGCGACCGAGATCCCGATCGATCCCGTCGTGCTGCTCGGCGGTCCCGCGCCGAAGGTGAAGCTGCCCAAGCGGAGCGGCCTCGAGATCATCAAGGCTGCCGGCAAGGTGACGACGCTCTTCATCACGCCTGGCCTGCTCGGAGCGACGTTGCGGCCTGGAGGGATCGACGTGCTCGCGGCGTCGCGCGCCGAGCTCCGCGAGCAGCTCGGTCCGCCCGACCGCACGGCCGCGGGCTACGACCGCTGGGACCGGGGCGACGTCGCGTGGCACGTCCAGTGGAAGGGCGACCGCGCGCAGATGCTCACGCTCATGTGGCGCCCCGCGCTGCCCGAGCACCTGCGCTGATCGCGCGGCGTGGGCGGCGATCAGGTCGAGGTCGGTAGCGTGTTCAGCAGCGCGACGATCGCGTCGGTCTCGTCGCGTGCTTGCGCGGTGCGCAGGACCTCGGCGGCGAGCAAGGGCGCGACGTTCGGCCACGAGCTCGGGGCGTCGGCGACGCGATGGAGGATCGGATCGCTGCTGACCACGCGGTCGTCGCCGAGCATGAGCGCCATCGCGCGTCCGCCGCGGAAGCGCAGCGGCGGGAGGTTCGCGGAGACCTGACGCGCCAGCGCGCCGACGCGGCGGGTGAGCACCTCGTGCGCGCGCTCGGGCACGGGCTCGATCGTCGGCGGCGGCGCGGGCGGCTTGCTCGCGCTCTTGCTCGCGCGCGCGGTCGCGCTCGGGGCGCGCGGCGTGCTCGGTTCGGGGGCGGGCGCTCGATCGCGATCGAGCCACTCGCGCAGCGACTGGATGCGGTGGCCGAGCATCGCGTGCGCGACCTGCGACGGAAGCGACTCGTCGCGCAGCAGCACGAGGGCGTCCTTCGGCAGCTCGCCGATGACCTCGCGCTCGCTCGGTGCGAGCGAGAACACCGGCGCGGCGGCCCTGGTGGCCTGCGCCAGCGATCGCAGGTCGCTCGCCGATCCGGCCAAGAAGTCGAGCGACACGGTCTGCCACTTGCCGGTCAGGCCGCCGCTGCCGAAGCCGATCGCGCCCTGCACCAGCATCGCGAGGGCGAGGGCGCGCGCGTCTTCGTCTGCCTTGCCGTCACGCCACACCGCGGCGGCGCGCAGCAGCATCGCGATGTACGCGCGCCGCGCGAGCCCATCGAGCTGGGTGCCGGGCAGCTCACCGAAGCTCGCGCCGCTCACGACGAGCTCGCCGCCGATGGGCACGGGCACGGCGATCAGGGCCTTGGGCGCCGTGGCCCGCAGCGACGCCTCGCGCAGCCCGACCACGTCCTCGACCCGCACCCGCGCGCGATCGGGATCGGCGAGCCCGCTCCAGGTGAGGCGGCCCCGCACCTCGACGCCGCGACCCAGAAAGACCGCGCGCGAGACGTCGTCGTCGACGAGGAAGGGATACGTGCCCTCGCGCTCGGGGACGATGAAGCGCGCCATCAGCGCGGCCTCGCTCGCGCGTCGCGCAGCATCTTCGACCGCCCGCAGCGCGTCGTCGTCGATGGGGGCGCCGTGCACCCGATCGGGCTTCAGCTCCGGCGCGTCCGCGAGCGTCAGCGTGGGCCAGCGGCAGGGATCCTTCACCAGCCCGAGCGGCGCTCGATCGCGGTACGTCATCAGGCCCCTCGGTTGCTGCGCATCGTGCGGAGCGAGGGGCAGCGCCCACAGCGTGCCGGGCGCGAGCGCCTCCTCGTTGCACCCCAGCGCGCTCGCGCGCAGCTCGGCGCTCGGCGCGACGGCGCTCACCTTCGGGCGCTCCATGTTGCGCCGCGCCTTCGCATCGAGGGAGAGCTCGGTGAACCCGTCGGTCGTGGGCAAGAGAGGATGCAGCTGCGCGCGCTCGTGCTCCGCGAGCACCAGCACCTCGCGCTGCGTATCCAGCGGCTCGAGCGTCGTCGGCTCCAGCACCGTCCACAGCGGGCCGAAGCGGTTCACCTGCGCGCGGAGCTCGTCGTAGCTGAGGTGCGCGCCCTTGGCGGTGGGGAAGATCGCGGCGCTCGAGATGCGCTCCAAGTGCGTGCGCCCGCCGAGCAGCGCCGCGCCGCGGATCGCTTTGCGCATCGCGGGCGTCCAGGCGCTCGGCGGCACGGTGTCGATCGTCCAGCGCAGCACCTCGGCGACCACGGTGCGCGTCGCGCGCTCCACCGTCTTGGCCGCCTCTGGCTCGTCCAGCTCGCCGCTGTACGGCGAGCGCGCGACGATGAGCACCGGCGGCACGAACGTGTACGAGCGCGCTTCCTCGCCGCGGGCATCGAGCAGCAAGAGCCGCGTGGCGCCCGCGTCCACCAGCGCCGCCTCGCCCTGGGGAAAGACCTCGAGCAGCGTATCGCTCGCCTGCGAGCGCTGGGCGATCGTCTTCAGGCTCACGACGAAGCGGCGATCGACGTGCGGCGGCAGGCGCGCCTCGCCGCCACCGCCGCGCGCGACCTGGCGCGCATCGCGGAGGCGCCGCGCTTCTTTGGTGACGTCGCGCAGCTTGCCGACGCTCGCGGCGAGCGAAGAGATCAGCTTCTGCAGCTCGGTGTCGGCGTCCTCGGCGGGCAGCGCGAGGATCGGCGCGCGATCGAGCGCGTGCGGCTTCTGTCCCACACTGGGGCCCAGCCAGCCCTCGAACTCGCGCGCATGGAAGACCACGCGCTCGGGCTGGCGCAGCGCCTCGGCGATCGAGACCCGATCGCCCGACAGCGACGGAACGAACGGCGCGGCGAGCAGCGCGTCGAGCAGCGCCTGGCGGGTCGCGCTGCGCTTCTTTGGGAGCCCGTCGACGAACGCATGCGCGAGGCTGCTCCACGCGGCGTCCTGACCGATGCGCGCAGGGTCGTCGGCGATCATCTTCGTGAGCAGCCGCCGCGCGGCGTCCTTGCTCGCGCCGCGCACCCGCGACTGGCCCTCGGGCGTGAGATCCATCGCGTCGAGATCGACCAGGCTCAGATCGACGTCGACGTGCACCTCGAGCGCGCGCTCGGCGTCGGCGCTCGGGTGCTCGGTCACCCGGCGGCCGCGCGACGTCACCACCAAGCGCGCCGCGTGACGCTCGGCCGGTCGCGCGAAGCCCCGGGTGATCTCCGAGCCCGACACCGTCACCGCGCCCTCGGGCATCGCGAGCGGGCGCTCGGGTCCGTCGAGGAACGCAGCCTCGGCGCGGGTGCGCCGCTCGGCGAGGTAGCGCTGATGCGCGATCGCGGATCGATCGTCGAGCGCGACGCCGAAGAAGCGGCTCAGCGCCATCGCCTCGCGCAAGCTCAGCACCGCGGCTTCGAAGTTCGCGATCGCGCCCACTCGGTCGGCGGTGTCGGGGTGCACGAAGGGCAGCGCGCTCGCGCCCGCGAGCAAGAGGCGCTCGAGCGGGACGCGGAAGCCTCCGACGCTCGGCACGATCGGGAGCGCTCGCAGCCGCGCGCGCACGTCGGCCAGGCCATCGCGCGGGGTGGGCGCATCGGGCAAGAGCTCGGCGAGCGTGACGAGCAGGCGCGCTCGGTCGTGCTCGTGCACCGTGAGCTTCTCCGGGCTCGGGCCGAGCAAGTGATCGGCGAGCGCGCGCGCCAGGCGCTCGGTCCAGACGACGGCGTCGTACTTGGGGCCGGCGAGCGACTGGCCGGGGAAGAGATCTTCGAAGCCGGCGGTGGGCACGAGCGCGTCGTCGTCGATCGCGAGCGCGAGCGGCACGTGCGCGTCGGGCAGCGGATGGCGCGCCGTCAGGCGCCGCCCTGCATGGTAGAGGTGCACCCGCGAGGTCTCGCCTTCGGGCAAGAGCGCGACGGCGGCGCGGAAGTCCTCGCCGTCGTGTGCGAGCACCGCGCGCGCGCCCGCGAACGCGCGGGAGAGCGCGCTCGACGTGGTGGTCGAGCCGATGGCCAGCTCGTCGCCGTACGAGACGATCGCGGGCTGGAGCGGCCAGACGTGCGCGTCCTGCGCGGGCCGCGCCTTCTTGCTCCGTCGCGGTGGCGGATCGCCCACGCGCGCGCAGAGCAGATCGGAGAGCGCGCGTGCGTCGGGTCCGTGCAGCGCGAGGATCACCCGATCGCCCAAGCTGCGCGTCGGCGCGCGCGAGGCCGTGCCCAGCACACCGCGCTCGTGGGCCAGCGCTTGAAGCGATGCGAGCGAGTGAGCCTGGCCGTCCCACGTCGAAAAGACCGGCGCGTCGCGCAGCGGCCCCGGCTTCACCACCAGCGCGCGCAGCGCATCGTCGCGCTTCTTGCTCGACTGCCCTGCGGCGCTCAGGCGAATCGCCAGCCGCTGCGCCGCGCGAACGGTCGCATGCAGTACGGGACGCTCGGCCTTCTTCAGCGCGGGACCGAGGGTGCGGTCGGAGCGCGGCGACGTATCGCCGAACATCGTGGCGGCCACCCGCTCGGTCGCGCGCACCGCGGCCCAGAGCGCGGCGTCGATCGCCCGATCGAGCGCGTCGTGATCGGTCAGCCCGGTGTACTCGGGGTTCGGTCGCAGCGAATCTCCGCCGATGCGGATGGTGAGCGGCAGCTCGCAGGGGATGCGGGATCGGTGAAGCGCGCGATCGTCTACGAGCACCACCACCTCGGCGTGGTAGCGGCGCTCGTCGGCCAAGGGAAAATGCGATGGGCTGGGATCGACCGCGCGCACGATCACGCGCCCGCGCAGTGACGTGAGCCTACCTTCGGGGACCCAGCTCTCGCCCTCGACGTCGATGGGCAAGTCGCACGCGGCGAGATCGCCCGCCTGCATCGTCGGCGTGAGCTCGATCGGATCGGTCGCCAAGAAGCGGATGCGCGCGGCTGCGCGTCGCGCCGCGGCGGCGATCGCGTGGCCCGCGTCCTTCGGGACGCGATCTCCGTACAAGCGCAGCAGCGGATCGCCCGGCGGCGCCCAGGGGATGCCGCGCAAGTACGGCGCGAGCTCGTCGCGCACCGGCGCGTCCCCGCGATGCACCACGTCGCTGTTCGCGTCGGCGAGCTCGCGCAGGGTGCGCTGCGCGCCGAGGATGTCGCGCGCGACCGGCACCTCGAGCAGCGGCGCGAACCAAGCGTCGCGCGCGGCTTTGCGCACGAAGACCTGCCAGCCGTCGTTGGATCGATCTTGCGCGTGCACGATCGCGATGGCCGCCGCGCGCAGCGCGTGGTGCCGGCCGTGATCGCCGCGCGCGAGCGCCGCCTCGATGGCCTCGGCGAGCGAAGGCGCCAGCGACTTGCCGGCCGCGATCGCGTCGCGTCTCGCGTCTTCGATCGCGGGCTCGTCGTCCCGCAGCGCCGAGCGGGCGGCGTTGGTGGGCAGGCGATCTCGGTCGATCTGCACCGTGATCGGCATGCGCCGACCCTCGGCCGCCATCCCCAGCGCGAGCGCCTCGCCGGTGAGCACCACGCCGAGCTCGGACCACACCAGGCGCGCGTGGATGCTCGCGTGCTCGACCGCGACGATCTCCGCGTGACCGCGCAGGTGCGGGTGCGCGGTGCCATCGCCGAAGGGGACGCGGAGCAGCGGCGGCGGGGGCGGCGCAGGGCGAGGCCGCGCGTGGATCGGGATGGCGAGCGCGTTCGCGGCGGCGAGCACCCGGTGCACCTCGGGCGGCACGTCCATGCGCACCGCGCGCGTCATCGTCTCGAACGAGAGCGCGCGCCGCACGTGCACCGCGTTGCCCTTCGCGATGGCGAGCACCCAGTCCGGGCGCGGCAGCGTCTCGGCGAGGAGCGAGCGAAGGCCCTGCGAGTGTCCGTCCGCCGACGCGATCAAGAGGCGCGGCGTGTAGCGGACGCGCTGGGCACCCGCGCCGTCGATGCCGTACACGTCGACGAAGCGCGGCTCGAGCGCGAGCGCGGTGTTCACGCCGATCGCCAAGAGGCGCTGACCTCGTCGCTCCTGATCGCTGCTCGAGACGAGATCGTCGAAGAGCGCGGTGAGATCCTCGCGCGCGAGCGGCGGCCCCTCCCAGCCGATCCACACGTCGTCGGCGTCCGCCTCGACGTAGAGCGCCTCGGCGCCGAGCAGCACCGCGGCGCGCACCACCTCGAGGGTCCAGAGCGTGGGATCGGGCAGCTGGTACTCGCGCAGCTTGGTGACGGCGCGCGCGGCATCGACGCGCAGCCGACCGCCACCGACCCGCACCGCATCGCCGCGGGGCGACCGGCTCATCGCGCACCGTCCAGCGCGCGCTCGATCGAGCAGCGCAAGAGCAGCGCCCTGCGATCGGGATCGAGGAGCGCGCGCTCTTCGAGGATCGCGCGCACCACGAGCGCCGCGATCGTCGCCGGCGACACCGCGCGGCCCAGCGCGCCCGCGGCCGCGATCATCACCGGGTGATCGACGTGCAAGAGCAGCGGCGGCCGCATGAGCATGCGGAAGGGATCGGTGCGCAGTGCGTCGATCCGCAGCACCTGTCGTCGGGGCGGCGGCGCGAGGCCGAGCGCGAGGGTGCCGGACGCTCCGCCTCCGAAGCGCGCGAGCGCGATGGCGGGGGGCTTGCGGGCGACGTCTCGCAGGAGCGCGGCGATCGGCTCGAGCAGCGGGACGAGCGCGTCGTCGGTCACGGGCTCGATCGTGGCGAAGGCCTCGGCCGCGTCCTCGACCGTCCGGCCCGCGATGCGCGACAGCTCGCTCATGCGCTGTCCGTCGTGGCGCGGCTCGAGCGCGAGCACGCCGATCCCCTCGGTGGTGAGCGCGTCGAGCAGGCCCGCATCCACGGGGCCCGCGATCAGCGGCTCGACGTTGCTCAGGGGCCAGCTCCGCGCGCCGCGGATCGGCGCGGCGAGCGGTACGCAGAGATCGGTCCGCAGTCCCAGGCCCGCCGCGCTCGCGGCGTCGAAGTGGGCGCGCCACGTGGGCAGGTCCGCGTCGCGCATTCGCTGGTGCACCGCGTCGAGCAGCGGCCCCTCGACCATGCGCCGCACCTGCTCCAGCACCGCGAGGAAGTGCGCGTCGCGCCGCACGTCGTCGCGCGAGAGCGTGTGCTCGAGCCGGCCGTCCGCGACCTTGAACCAGATCGGGCCGACGCCAGCGAAGACCTCGTCGCTCTCGTGGAGCAAGAGGCCGCGGTTGTAGAACGCGCCGCGCGCGCCGGGGCTCGGCCCGAGGCCCACCACCACCTCGGTGCGGCGATCGCGGCTCACGCCCGTGACGGACAGGAGCGCCCCTCGAAGCTCGAGCGCGCGATCGATGCGCTCGGGCGCGCTGCGCTCGCTCGCCGTGTGCACCGCGAACGTGATGGGGATGCGCGCGTGCATGCACCACTTGCTCAGCGAAGCGCGCGAGCGCGCGATGCGCTCGGGCAGCTCGTCGGCGGACGTGGGCACGTGCAGCGTGACCGTGGTGCCCTTGGTCTTGCCTGCCGCGCGCAGCAGATCGTAGGTGTGATCGCGGTACAGCTCGAGCCGATGCCGCACTCCGTCGCCGAGCGAGGTGTCGACCGCGACGAGCGTGGGCGCGAGCGCGAGCACCGACACGAAGCCGATGCCGAACTTGCCGATCGCGTCGTCGCGGCTCTCCTTGGTGCTCTTGAAGAGCACGGTGAGATCGCCCTCGAGGATCTCGGCGCTCATGCCCGAGCCGTCGTCCTCGACCGAGATGCGCGTGAGCTGCTCCGCCTCGTCGTGCACCAGGCGGATCGCGATCTTGCTCGCGCCGGCGTCGATCGCGTTCTGCACCAGCTCGCGGAAGAACGCGTAGGGGTCGGCGAACTGGCGGACGATGTCGCCGACGAGTCCTTCCGCCGCGCTCGCGCCGCGCCCCTCGGCGCCGCCGCCTCGGTACGCGCTCTTGCCGCCCCGCTTGCCCATCACTCGCCGCGCTTGCGACGCTCGGCGATCACCGCGACGATCACCGCCTGCGCCGCGCGCGCATCGAGGCCCTGCAGGTGATCGAGCCGATCGACCAGCGCGGGCAGGCCCGCCGCGAGCAAGTGCTCGTGGGTGATCGGCGCCTTCAGCTCGCCGCGCGAGAGGCCGCGCAAGGTGCGCTCGAGCAGCGGGGTGGGGACGTCGGTGAGCGCCTTGCCGAAGCTCACTCGCCCCCCTCGTTCTCGCCCGACGCCTCGGCCGCGGCCGCCGCCGAGCGGTAGGTCTCCGCGATGTCCTCCGCGCGCTCGAAGCAGAACGCCCGCCACTCGCCCCAGCGCGGATCCCCGTGCTCGTCCAAGAGGCCCGCGCAGAGCTGGTAGCCCGTGGCGGCCTGCTGCGCGAAGGGCAGGAGCACTTGATCGAGCGACTCGCGATACGCGGCGAGCAGCTCGGGGTCGCTGGTGATCTCCGCCGACACCGGCGCGCCGCGCGCGTCCGCGACCGTGTCCTCCATCGCGGTGCCGAGGAGCGCGCCGCCGACCGCGCGCTCGTACGGCGGCAGCTCGGCCATGCGCTGCAGGCGCCGCACCAGGCCGTTGATGCCCTCGAGGCGGCGCTGGAGCCACTCGGTGAAGATGTCGTCTTCGCCCTCGGGCGCAGCGGGCGGCGCGTCCGCCATGAGCTCCTCGGTCGCGGTCCAGAGCGACTGCGTCTCTTCGCCCATCGCGCCGCGCGGCACCGGCGGCGTGGGCAGCGGCAGCGGCGCGGGCCCGGTCGAGATCGGCTCGGGTGCGTTGCCCGAGCGCTCGCCGCCGGTGGTGAAGAGGGTGTCGCCGCTGCGGCGCTCGTCGTCCTCGGCGGGCGACGAAGCACAAGCGATCACGGTGAGCATCAAGAGCGGAGCGAGGCGGTGCATGCGGCGCGCACCATACCGGTGAAAGGAGGGTGCGTGCTAGGCTCACGCCGGTGGCGAGCGCGGCGGTACAGCTCCGGAGCTTCGAGGAACTCTACGCCGAGATCGAGGCGCTCGACGAGCACCTGACCGGCGAGATTCTGGAGCCCGGCGTCGTGCGCGTGATGCCTCGACCTGGCAGGGCGCACCGCCTCGCGCAGAAGCAGCTCGCGCGCGCGCTCGGTCCGATCGACGTCGACGCGGGCGGGGCGGGTTGGTGGATCGAGCTGGAGCCCGAGGTTCGCTTGGGGGATCGGTTGGTGGTGCCGGATCTGTGCGGCTGGCGTGTCGAGCGACTCGCGCAGCCTCCCACCGGCTCGCCGATCGCGACGGTGCCGGACTGGGCGTGCGAGATCCTCTCGCCCTCCAACGCGCGCGACGACCGACGACTGAAGCTGCCGCTCTACGCGTCGGCCGGCGTGGGGCACACGTGGCTGGTCGAGCCCGCGTCACGCTTGGTGGAGGTCTTCGCGTCGCAAGGCGGCCGGGCCGCCCAGATCGCCACCGCAGTGGATGAGGACGCACTCGAGCTGCCACCATTCGTGGGGCTGGTGCTGAACCTCGCGACGCTCTGGGAGCCGGCGCAGCCCCGCTGAGGTCGTGGGCGGGCTCCTCGTTGGGGACGCGGGGCTCGGCCTCGTTGCGTTCCTGATCTCGCCGCGTACCCTCGGCCGCGTGTCTCGCCTCGGCCTCGGTGTCTCCGCGCTCGCCCTCTTGCTCGCCCTCGCGTTCGCGGCTTCGCTCCCCGCGTGCGGCGACGACCGGGTGCGCAACGAGGCGATGCTCTTCCTCGATCGCTACGAGCAGATCGATCGCGACAGCAGCACCGAGGTGCGGCGGCCGCTCGTCGAGGGGCTCCGCGATCTCACGCTCTTGAGCCCCGACGTGGTGCACGCGCGCGACGCGTGCGTCGAGGCGCACGCGACGCTGCTCGAGGCCGAGGAGCGCCACGCCGCCGCGCGCGACGAGCTCCTCGCGGCGACCGAGGGCGGCGAGCGCGATCTCGAGATGGACGCGGCGGCGCGCATCGAGGCGGCCATCAGCGAGTCGAACGCCGCGATCGAGCGCAGCCCCGCGCTCTTCGAGCGCTGCTACCGCGAGGTGCGCGGCCTCGAGCGGCGCTTTCATCGCCGCGCCCCCGCGGAGCGCTGAGACCGCTTGGGCCAACCGCGCGAGATCGAGCTGGCCTTCGGCCTCGACGAGCCCGACGACGAGCCCGCGATGCGCAGACGGATCGCGCGCGAGCTGCGGGTGCGGCCCGAGGACGTCGGCGCGATCCTCCCGCTCAAGCGATCGATCGACGCGCGGCGCGGGCGGATCCTCTTTCGCTGGCTGGTCTCGGTCGGCGCGGTGCGTGGGCCGCTGGGTGAGCCGCTCCCTCGCGAGGGCCTGGGCGATCCGTCGGTGCTCATCGTCGGTGACGGACCGGCGGGCCTCTTCTGCGCGTACCAGCTCGCGCGCCACGGCATCGCCGCGCGGGTCCTCGATCGCGGCAAGCCGGTGCAGCCGCGGCGCCACGACCTGGCGGCGCTCAACAAAGCGGGCGTCGTGGACGGCGACAGCAACTACTGCTTCGGCGAGGGCGGCGCGGGCACGTACAGCGACGGCAAGCTCTACACCCGCGCCCACAAGCGCGGCCCGGTGCGCGACGTGATCGAGACGCTCGCGCTGCACGGCGCGCCCGAGACGATCCTCACCGACGCGCGCCCCCACATCGGCTCGAACAAGCTCCCGCGCGTGATCTCCGGGATGCGCGATCGCCTCGCGATCGCGGGCACCGTCTTCGAGTTCTCCTCCCGCGTCGTCGATCTGATCGTGACCGGCAAGCGCGAGCGCAAGATCGCGGGCGTGCGGCTCGAGGACGGTCGGGAGCACTTCGCCGATCACGTCGTGCTCGCCACCGGGCACTCGGCGCGCGACGTGTTCGAGCTGCTCACCAAGTACGAGATCCCGATCTTGCCCAAGGGCTTCGCGCTCGGGGTGCGCATCGAGCATCCCCAGGCGCTGGTGAACCAGATCCAGTACGGCCGGCACGCCGCGCATCCGCGCTTGCCGAACGCGGCGTACCGCGTGGTGCAGCCGGTGGGCGAGGGGAGCGACGAGCGCGGGGTCTTCTCGTTCTGCATGTGCCCCGGCGGCTGGATCGTGCCGGCCTCGACCGAGACCGGCGGCCTCGTCGTCAACGGCATGAGCCTGTCGCGCCGCGATTCTCCGTTCGCGAACTCGGGGCTCGTGGTGGCGATCGAGCCGCTCGACTGGGAGCGCGCGGGCTTCACCGGACCGCTGGGCGGCGTCGCGCTGCAGCGCGCGGTCGAAGAGGCCGCGTGGAAGGCGGGCGGCGGCGGCCTCGTCGCGCCGGCGACGCGCGCGAGCGATCTCTTGGCCAAGCGCGGCTCGAGCACCGTGCCCGACACCAGCTATTTGCCGGGCTTGCGCGCGGGCGACGTGCGCGAGGTGCTCGCGGCCTCGGGCCTGCCGCTCGCGAGCAAGCTCACCGAAGCGCTGCGCGCGTTCGATCGGCGCATGCCGGGCTACGCGAGCAGCGACGCCGTGATGGTCGCGACCGAGTCGCGCACCAGCGCGCCGCTGCAGGTGATCCGCCACCCCGAGCGCTTCGACTCGCCGACGCTCGCGGGCCTGCATCCGTGCGGTGAGGGCGCGGGCTGGGCCGGTGGCATCGTGAGCGCGGCGCTCGATGGCCTGCGGGTCGCCGACGCGGTGGCCGCGCAGATCGCGGCTACTCGCGCGCGCTCGTAGTGTCCTCGGCGGCTTCGTCCGTCTCCGCGGATTCGTGTGTGTCGTCCGTCTCGTCGAGCGCGTCGCGCAGCGCGGGCAGCCGCGGATCGTTCGGCGCGATCGCCTCGAGCTCGTCCGCGTGGTGCCGCGCCTCGGGCAGCGCGCCCGCGCGGTAGGTGAGCAGCGCGAGGTTGTAGCGCGCGTCGGCGTGGTCGCGATCGAGGCGCAGCGCCGCGAGGTAGCCCTCGCGTGCGTCGTGGTAGCGGCCTCGTCGATCGGCGATGAGCGCGAGGTCGTAGGTGGCGGCGACGTTCTCGGGATTGCGCTCGAGGACGTCGGACAAGATCGCGTCGGCGCGCGCGAGATCGTCCTCCTCGAGCGCCGCGACCGCCTCGCGCAAGCGCGCATCGACGTCGGGCTCGGGCTCCTCGCTGGCGTCGCTCGCGAGCGCGCGCTCGGCAGCTGACGCCGCGGGCTCGATCGGTCGCGCGGCGCTGAGCAACCAGCCGCCCAGCGCGCTCACGCCGAGCACCAGCGCGACGCCGCCGATCTGCCGAAGACCCTTCAGGGCGCGGGGTAGAAGGTCGCCTGCATCGAGGCGTACCAGAAGCGGTCGAGCGCCGAGGCGCCCGAGGTCATCTGCGCGTTCAGGTAGTACGTGTACGTGCCTGCGCTCACGTTGAAGACCCGGCGCGTGTGGATCGGGACCTCGCGGATGCCGTGGCTGGGAATGGCCGAGGGGATGTCGTAGCGCGCCTGTGTCGCGCCCGATCCGCAGTCGGTCGCGCTCGTCCCGATCGCGGTCGCCAAGCTGTCGTTGGTGCCCGTCGTGTGCTCGAGCTGAAAGCGCACGTTCGCCTCGACCACGATCGTGCCCGAGCTCGGGACGGAGATGGTGACCGTGCCGCTGCCGTAGTTGGTGCAGGTGCTGGGGATCGAGGTCGTCGCGCTGCTCATCGACGTCGCGACGAGCACGCCGCCGCCGCTCGGGCCTGCCGGTCCCGCGGGTCCAGCGGGCCCTGCCGGTCCGGCGGGGCCTGCCGGTCCGGCGGGCCCTTCGATGCCTGCGCTCGCGCCGACCCACGCGCCGGTCTCGTCGACGATGGGCACGCCGCCGACCGAGATCGATCGCGGCGTGATGTCGCCCGTCGCGTTCCCCGCGACGAGCGCGTACGGCACGCTGGTCATCGCCGAGCGCGGAGAGAGCTCGACGTCGTCGCCGACCGCGACGCCGAGGTAGCGCACCGTCCCATCGAAGAGCGTCGCGGGGAACGGCGTGCTCTCGCCGAGCACGGCCGAGAAGTACCCCGCGTCGAAGGTGATGCTCTGGGTCTCGGTCCACAGCGCGCTGCCCCCGCTCGCGTCGGCGTAGATCGAGAAGCGCAGCGTCTGCGCGCCCTCGACCGGCGCGCCGGTGACCGCGTCGAAGAGGCGACCCTGCTCCGTGAGGCGCTGCGGCACCTGCGCGAGCACGGCGCTCGGCAACGACAGACACAGCAGCGCGGCGGCGATCGAGAGGCGGTTCATGGTGGGTCCTTCGTAGGTCATCGCGTGTTCCGAGGGCTCCGCTGTTCTCAGGGCTCCGCCGCCATGCGGCCGATCGCGTGCTCGCGCAGCACGTAGCGAGACGACGAGGGCGAGGCCGTCGATCCGCTGCTCGCAGTGCTCAGCACCAAGCGGTAGCGCGCGCTGCTCGAGACGCGTCCGGAGGCGACGCCGGTGTGGGTGCTCCGGACCGGCAGACGAGGCGCTCCCGCGTCGCGTCCGCCGCCATCCTCCTCGGGCCCTGCGTCGCGCTCGCTCACGTCGGCGCGAGGCATCCCAGCATCCCCACCACCCCCCTGCGCACACCCGGCCAGCGCTGAGAGGGCCACCGCGCCCCACGCGAGGAAGGCGGCGCGGAGCAGCGCGCGCAGATGGTCCCAACAGGCCAAGGAGTCGAAAGGGTCACCGGGCTGCGCAGCCGCTGTCAAGCGAGCGTGGCGACCGGACGGGGCACGTGACCGAGCGCCACGTCGAAGACGCGGCCATCGACGAAGCGCTCGTCGGGCGTCTTGCGCAGAGCGGTCGCGAGCACCTCGTCGAGCTCGGGCTGCGCGACGAGATCGGCGCGCGCGTCTCCCAAGCGAGGCACCGGCTCGAGCATGTGGGCGCGCAGCAGCGACGCGGGATCACCCTCGACGAAGACGGCGCGCCCCGCGAAGAGCTCGAAGAGGATCGCGCCCGCCGCGTACACGTCGGCGCGCGCGTCGATCGTTCCGCCGAACGCCTGCTCGGGCGCCATGTAGCCGGGCGTGCCCAGCACGGCGCCCTCTTGGGTGAGGATCGATCCGGGACCCGACGCGGCGCCCTCGCCGAACTTCGCGAGCCCGAAGTCGAGCAGCTTGAGGACATCGCGATCGGCCTCGCGCGCGACGAAGAGGTTCTGCGGCTTCAGATCGCGGTGCAGGATCCCGTGCTGGTGCACGTACGAGAGCCCGCTGAGGAGCGCCTCGCTCAGCGCGAGCGCGCGATCGGGCGAGAGCGGGCCGCGTCGCAAGAGCACGTCGAGCCCTTCGCCGACCAAGAGCTCCGTGACCAAGAACGCGCGCGCCTCTTGTCCCGGCTCGTCGTGCAGGCCGCAGTCGATGACCCGCACCACGTGGGGATGCGAGAGCTCGCTCAGCGCGCGTGCCTCGCGGGCGAAGCGCTTGATCGCGGCGGGATCCTTGGCGAGGTTCTTGGCGAGCAGCTTCAGCGCCACCTCGCTGCCGTCCCGATCGATGGCCTTCACCACGACGCCCGTGGCACCGTCGCCCAGGAGCGCGCCCGTGCGGTAGCGGCCCGCGATGAGCGTGCCCGGCGTGGGGATCTGCGGGATCACGATCCGCTCAGCGCCTCTTCGAGCAGATCGAGCCGCTCGATCTCTTCGCTGTCGGTCAGATCGACCCGCACCCGGCGCAAGGTCGGCAGCGCGTCCGCGCCGTAGATGTCGGTGACCATCGTGCGCGCGCGATCTCCCACCGTTCGGTTGGCGCTGAGCTTCACCAAGTTCTCGAGCATGAGGGGATCGAAGCGCGCGCTGGGGTTGGTCTCCATCGCGCGTCGGTAGTGCTCGGTGCTGTCGGTGAGCGCGCGACGGTTCACGTCGGCGTGCCCCATCAAGAGCTGAGGCCGGGGATCGCCCGGATGATCGCGCATGTAGACCCGCAGGCTCGTGCGCGCGCTGTCGTTGAGGTTCTCGCCGGCCAGGACACGCGTGCGGTGACGTCGCAGCTCGGCTGGGATCCGTCCCGACCACGGATCGACGCCGTCGGCGACAGCAGGCTCCTCGATGGGCTCCGCTGCGCCTGCGTCGATCACCACCGGCGTGCTGGGGCTCGCCACGCTCGGCGTCGTCGGATCCGTCGCGCCGACCGGGCTCGCGTCGGGCGCGACGGCGCCGCGCACCCACGCGATCGGATCGTAGGCGGGGCCGAAGACCTGCGGCATGAGCATCGCGAACGCGCCGAGCGCGACCAACATCACGAGCGCGAGCACCAGCGCGATGCCGAGGCTGCCGCTCGACTTCTTGGGCGGGCTGACGACGGGCGCCTTCATCGGCGGCCGCGACGCGGGCATGCGCGGCGAGGGCGGGCGGTCCTCGAGCGTCGCGCCGCCCATCGCGCTCACTGCAGACGGCAGAGGGCCGACGGCGCGCGCTTCCTTCGCGGTCGCCGCGCCGCTCATCGCAGATGGCGCAGGGCCGACGGTGCGCGCTTCCTTCGCCGTCGCCGCGCCGCCCTCCGCGCTCGCCGCGGACGGCGAGCCCGCTCTCTGCGTCGCTGCGCTGCCTCTCGACGTCGCGCCGCCATCGAGCGCCGCGCCGCTGCCGGAGGTCACGTCGCTGTCGGCGAGGAGCGTCTGCGCGACGACGTCGATCTTGGCGGGCCGCGCGGGCGCGCGGGTGGTGAGCTCGTCGCTCGAAGGGCTCGGGCTCGCCGCGGGCGGCGGCGTGAGCATGCGCTGCTCGCCCGATCGGGTGACGGCGGAGGCGGCGTACGCGCCGCTGGTGCGGCCGAGCGCGTGATCGAGCGCCGCGCGCATCTCGCCCGCGTCGGCGTAGCGCTCGAGCGGGGCCTTGGCGCACGCGCGCTGCACGATCGGATCGAGCGCGGCGAGCGCAGAGAGATCGGGGCGTTTGTCGCCGAGGCTGGGCACCGGCACGAGCAAGTGCTGCCGCATCAGATCACCGCCCACGCCGCGGAAGGGTCGCTCGTGCGCGAGCAGCTCGTAGAGGAGGATGCCCAGCGAGTAGACGTCGTTGCGCGGGCTCGCCTCGCCGCCGAGGTTCTGCTCCGGCGACATGTACGCGGGCGTGCCGAGCGTGGCGCCGGGCTTGGTGAGCGCGGTGCCCTCGCTCCGATCGAGGAACTTCGCGAGCCCGAAGTCCAAGACGCGCACCCGCTCTTCGCCCTCGGGCAGCGCTTGGAGAAAGACGTTGGCGGGCTTGAGATCGCGGTGCACGAGCCCGAGGCCATGCGCGAACGCGACCGCGCCCAGCACGTCGCGCAAGATCGCGAGCGCGCGTGTGTCGGGTAGGGGCATGCAGCGATCGAGCGTCGCGCCCTCGAGCAGCTCCATCACCAAGAACGGCGACAGACCATCGATGCCGAAGTCGGTGACCCCGACCACGCCCGGATGGGTGAGCGCACCGAGCGCCTTGGCCTCGCGCTCGAAGCGGGCGCGCAGCGCTTCGTTCTGCGCGTACTCGGGCTGGAGCACCTTGATGGCGAAGTCGCGATCGAGCCGGAGGTGCCGCGCCCGATAGACCACGCCGAGCCCGCCCTCGCCGAGCTTGCTCTCGAGGCGGTAGCGCCCATCGAGCTCGCGGCCGAGCAGGGGATCGGGAGACGCGTCGGCCACGGTCCGGAACCATACCCCATGCGCTTTGGCCGCTGGGGCCTTTCGCTGCGCTCGCTGCTCTGGGCCGCTGGGCCTTTCGCTGCGCTGGCTTGCTCTGGCCGCTTGGCCTTTCGCTGCGCTTGGCTTCTGCGCTGCGCTTGGCTTCTTCGCTGCGCTTGGCCTCTCGCTGCGCGTGCCTTCTCGCTGCGCTTGGCTCTTGCTCCGCGGGGTTGTGAAAACCAGTCCGCTGCGCGGGGCGAGTAATTGTCGCGCGGTGTAGGGAGAGGGTCGCGGTGGAGGGGCCGGGGTGGGGGCCCCTCGCTCGGTCAGCATCGAAACTCGTGTGGCCCTTTCTCCCGCAGCACTGCTCGTAGCTCGTTCCGACGCGTTCTACTCGGAACCCCCACCCCGGCCCCTCGCTGCACGGTCACTACAGAGCACCGCGCTGGGAGGGAGAAGAAGTGAGAGATCAGGTGGCGGCTCGTCGAGCACTCCTGGCGGAGCGCGTCGCGTCGAACGCGACGGTCGTGAACGTGAACTCGAGCGTGGTCGTGGTCGTGAACGGTCGTCCTCTCCTCGCTCGCTGCGCGAGCAAAAGGGGACGGTCCTCAGTAATTGAGTTTCGAATAACCTAGTAAAAACAACGCCGACTGCTCCGAAAGGGGACGGTCTCCAATTGTTAGCTCCTATCGTCGGATCACCGCGCTCGCCTTCTCACGGCGATGCGAGTCCGCGATGTTCGCAGTCGCGCGGGATGAACGACGTCCGCGGGCGCGCTCACATCGGCATGCTCACCGCGAACGAGAGCACGCCCTCGAGCGTCGCGTCGACCGCGACCTGAGGCTCTTGGGTCCACCCATGCACCCGGGCGCGCAGCCCGACGCTCAGGGCGCCGATCGTCCACGAGAACACGACCCTCAGATCGAGGTGCGCGCCCACGCCGAAGCGGTCGCTCCCTGGATCGTCCAGCACCCAACCCAGGGTCGG
>CAYZQM010000009.1:0-471 GCA_964480175.1 uncultured Sandaracinaceae bacterium | reverse complement strand
TGCCCACCTCCACCGCGACCGCAGTTGCACGCAAGCGCGCGAGCTCACCGCGCAGCGCCACGCGCGGATCGATCGACAGCCTCGTCTGCTCGAGCGTCTCCACCCGCCCCCACGGCCACGACAAGCGAGGCCGCAGGCCGCTGTGGGACACTCCGTACGCGAGCGCCGCAGTGACGCCGACCACGAACGTTCGCGCGAACACCCCGTGGAGCTCGAGCGCGGCGCCCACCTGCGTGTGCTGTGAGAGCCACGCCGAGCTCGCCGTCCGATCGCCGATCGTCCAGCTGCCGCCCACGGCGGGGCCCAGCGCGATCTCGAACGCGTCCTCCGGCAGTGCGCGGGGCAACACGGGAGACCTCGGGGCCGGACGCACTTCGCGGCCCGTCCCTCGGGCGTTCCCCTCGCCATCGAGCGCGAGGTAGTCGCTCGGCGACGAGGTCCGATCGAGGAACGCCCAGCCGCGCTCGATGC
>CAYZQM010000008.1:20827-53358 GCA_964480175.1 uncultured Sandaracinaceae bacterium | reverse complement strand
CGCCTCGGGCTGCGTCTCTCGATCCGCGAGGTCGACAGCTATCCGCACGCCGGGATCACCGAGCTCCCCGCGGGAGACGGCTCCGAGCTGCTGCGCTTCGACGACGACGTGATGATCGCGCCCGGCACCTTCACCGTGACCAGCGACGACCTCGACGCGACGATCGAAGTCCAGGTGCGAGACGTGTACTGACCGCGGTCAGCGTCCGCGCGCCGCGTGGGCCGCGCGGACGTAGGCGCGCAGGCGGGGATCGGCCTGGGCTTCCAGCGCTTGCGGCGATCCGTTGAGCACGAAGCGTCCGTGCTCGATGAGGACGACACGGTCGCTCACCTCGAACGCGCTCTCCATCTGGTGGGTCACCACGATCACGGTGATCCCGAGCTGCTGACGCAAGCTGTCGATCAGCCGGTTGACGCGGGTGACGTTGATCGGGTCGAGGCCCTCGGTGGGGCCATCGAAGAGGATCACCTCCGGGCGCAGCGCGATCGCGCGCGCCAGCGACACGCGCTTGCGCATGCCGCCGGAGAGATCACCGGGCCGCATGTGCTCCACACCCGGCAAGCTCACCTGCGCCAGCGACTCCGCGACGCGCCGGGGGATCTCCGCCTCCGAGAGCAGTCGCTGCTCCCGCAGGCCGTACGCGACGTTGTCGAAGATCGTGAGCGAGTCGAAGAGCGCCGCGCCCTGGAACACGATCCCGATACGGCGGCGGATGGGGATCCAGTCGCGCTCCTTCAGGTGGGTCACGTCGACGCCATCGAAGAAGATCGATCCTTCGCTCACCGGCACCAGGCCGACGAGGTGCTTGAGGAGCAAGCTCTTGCCCGTCCCGGACTCGCCGATGATCGAGACCAGCTCCTTGCGCTCGACGCTCAGGTCGATCCCGCGCAGGACCTTCTTGGCCCCGAAGCGGGTGTGCACGTCGCGGAGCTCGATGAAGGCCACGGCGGCGCGAGGTTGCGCCGAAGCGGCCTCGCTGGCCAGGCCGAAGGCCGCGCCCTACTCGCGAGGCCCGTCGAGCGCGGCCAGCGCCGCGTTGCGTACCCGCAGGTTCCCCGTCGCCGCGTAGCTCGCCTCGAGCTCCTCGGCCGCGACCTCGCGCTCGCCTTCGAGGAAGAGCAGCGCGCCGTGCGCCTCGCGAGCGAAGCTGCCGCCCGACCGCGCGTAGGCCCGCAGCGCCGCGACACGCATCGGCGAGAGCCCGATGGCGCCGTGAAGGGCGAGCCAGCCGTGGTAGGCGCGCACGTGGAGCGGGGACATTCCGTCAGTGAGCGCGCGGTGTTCGCCGTCCCCCGTCGCGCCGCTCGCGGAGAAATGGAGCGCGTTCCATCGCGCGGCCGCCAGCGCCCGGATGACGATGCGCGGCGCGATGCGCTCACCGCCCTCGACTGCGTGCCAGCGCTCGAGGGTGAGCGCGAAGCGGCCGAGCTCGCGGGCTCGCTCCTCGGGCTCGCCATCGCCGAGGAGCGCGCGCTCGATGCGGAGGACGTCGGCCGCACGGGCCGCGGCGATCCCCTCCTCCCCTACGACCTCGAGGAGGCGGCGCGTCGCGAGCGACAGGCGCCCGAGTCGATCGGTCGCGGCACCGGGTGTCTCCGCGCCGCGCACCTCCGCCAGGCCTTGCTCGAGGTAGATCGAGCGCCGCGCGGTCTCCTCGTCGGACGCGACCACGCGGCGCGCGAGCGCCTCCTCCGCCGCCAGCGCGGCGTGCATCTCGTGCGCGGACAGCGCGAGGGCGGGCAGCTCGACGACGGGCGCTGCGCGGGGCCAGTACAGCATCACTGCGAGCGCGAGCGGGAGCACGGCGAAGAGCGCGAGCGCGCGACGATCCGACGGCCCTGCCGGCTTGACTTGATCGCCGCGTACCATCAGCTTCGCGGGCCTTCTACGCGGCAACGCAGGGAGCAACGCGGGTGACCACCGAACGAGACCGAGAGCCTCAGCGACGGGCGCACGAGCGCTTCGACGTACGACTGGAAGTGAGCGTGCTTCACGCGGGCACAGCGTACACCGGCCAGACCCGCAACATCAGCTTGGGTGGTGTGCTGCTCACGGGAGACGCGGTGGGTGTTCCGTTCGGCGCGAGCGTGGAGCTGACGATCCCGCTCCCCGCGCTCGAAGAGCCCGCGACCATCCCCGCGACGGTGCGCTGGATCCGCGACGGCGCCGTCGGGCTGCAGTTCGGGAGCCTCCGCGCCAAGGAGCAGTGGGCGCTCAACCAGCTGATGAAGGACGCGCCCCGCTCGACGCCGCCGGGCGCCTGAGCGCTCTATCGCCCATCTGCTCCGCGGAGATCACGCGCGGGCGATGACCGCTCGGATCTCCGCGTCCTCGAGGAGGCGGTTGCTCTGCTTGGCCTCCGCGAGGATCGCCTGCACCGTCTCGGGCTTGGGCGGCAGGCCGCGCTGCTTGAGCCAGAACGCGACGTTGCTCGCGCCGCTCATCGGACCGATCTCGATCTCCTGGGTGCGCCCGAAGAGCGCGGCGGGGACGCCCGAGTAGACCCGGTCGGCGAGGTCCTGATCGCCCTTCTCCATCGCCTTGATGATCGCGGCGGCGTGCACGCCGGTGCCGGTACGGAACGCGTCGCGCCCGACCACCGGGTAGTTGATCGGGATCGAGACCTGACAGGCCTTGCTCACCTTGTCGCAGAGCTCGCCGAGCTTGCTGACGTCGCGATCACCGAGCTCACCGATGAGCTTGAGGTTCACCAGGATCTGATCGAGCGATGCGTTGCCGACCCGCTCGCCGATCCCGAGGATCGCGCCGTGCACCCGATCGGCGCCGTGCTCGATCGCCCAGATCGAGTTCACCACGCCGAGGCCTCGATCGTTGTGCCCGTGCCAGTCGATGCCGACGTGCGGCGCGCCGATCGCGGCGAGCAGGTTGCGGGTCCACGTGACGAGGCTCTTCACGCCGTCGGGGGTCACGTGGCCCACGGTATCGCAGAGCGTCAGCCTGCTCGCGCCCGCCTCGATGGCGGACTTGAAGAGCTCGTACAGGACCTCCGGACGGCTGCGGGTGGTGTCCTCGGTGACGTAGTTGACCGGCAGGCCTTCTTTCACGCCGAACGCGATCGCCTCGACGGAGCGCTTGCGGATCAGCTCGACCGACCAGTCCTCTGCGAGCGCGCGGATCGGCGAGCTGCCGATGAACGTCATCACCTCGATGGGCTTGCCCGTCGCTTGCGCGATGCGGGCCATCGGCTCGATGTCGGCGACCATCGTGCGGCCGGCGCAGGTCGGGCGGATGTGGAGCTTCTGATCGACGATCTCCCGGACCAACCGGGTGACGTCCTCGAAGGCGCGAGGACCCGCGCCCGGCAGGCCGATGTCCGCGGTGTCGACGCCCACCTGATCGAGCAGGTGAAGGATCTCGAGCTTGTCGTCGATCGAGGGGTCGACCACCGACGGGTTCTGCAGACCGTCGCGCAGCGTCTCGTCGTGGAGCTCGAAGTTGCCCTTCATCACGACCGGCGCGCGGCGCTCGATGTTGTTCCAGTCGTAGATCAGCTGATCGGTCTGCATCGGCGGGGAGAATAGCCGATCCGCTGCGAGGCCCCCGTGCCGTTGGTCACGCGGGGCTCACCACAATGTTGCGGTTTGCCGGATGTCGGGCAGGCTTGCCGGTGCACGTGCCTCTCTTGCGCCTCCGCAGTCTCGGCCAGGAGCTTCGTCGCGAGACGGGCGCCGCGCTTCGTCAAGGTCAGCTCATCGTGCTCGGCACGGCGGGGGTCACCGGCAAGCGCCGCGCGCTGCCTCTGGCGCCGGAGCACGCGCTCTTCGTCCACGGCTTCATGGCCCACGGCGCGGTGTTCGCGCCGCTGCGCGAGCACGTCGAGAAGAGCACGGGGCGCAGCACCTCCGAGATCAGCTACGGGCCGCTCGAGCGCTTCGAGCGGGTGGCAGAGCGGGTGGCGCGCGCCATCGACGACGCGGGAGCGGAGCGTCCCATCGCGGTCGTCGGGCACTCGCTGGGCGGGCTCCTGCTCCGCTGGGCCATCCAGGAGCTCGGCGGGAGCGCGCGGGTCGATCGGATGATCACCCTCGCCACCCCGCACTTCGGGACGAACGCCGCGCGCATCGGGGTCGGGCCGCTGGTGACCGCGCTCCGGCCCGGCAGCGACGTGCTGCTGCGCCTCGAGCAGGGCAGGACGCGGGCCGCGCACGTGCGGCACGTCGCGCTGGTCGCGGAGCGGGATCGCATGATCCGGCCGGTCGCGAGCGCAGCGCTGCCGGGCGCGGAAGTGCACTGGCTCGCGGGCCTGGGCCACAACGAGATGCTCTTCCACCCGGACGTCTTCACGAAGGTGACCGAAGTGCTCTCGAGCGTGCCCGCCCAGGTCGAGCGCGGCGCCTGATTGCGCGCGAGGCCACCGGCCCCCAAGGTGGGCGCTTCATGCGCTACCCGCTCCTCGAGTTCGCGACCCCCAGAAAGCTCCCGTCGGCGCGCGAGCTGACCGGGCGGGTGGCGGTCCTCGATCTCGCGTTCGCGGCGAGCGGCACCGGGACCTCGTTCGAGAAGGTCACCAAGCGCTTCATCGACGGGCTGGGCACGCGGCTGGCCATCTGGGTCGACCACCACGACCACGAGCTGCACGAGCTCTACAAGAAGGACCCGCGCTTCGTGCTCGCGACCAAGCAGGAGCACGGCGCCTGCCCCGAGATGATCACCCCCGAGCTGATCGAGCGGGCGGGTCCCATCGACACGCTCGTGGTGCACGGCGACTTCGATGGGCTGGCGTCGGCGGCCAAGTGGATCCGGGGCGGCGTCGAGCCCTACGAGGGCGCGGACGCGGACGCGCGCTGCATCGACACCCGCATCGGCCGCCCCGGCAAGCTCGCGCTGATCGTCGATCGCGCCCTGCGCGCCCGACCCAAAGACGACGCGCTCAAGGGGCTCGTGGTGCGCTTCTTCGTCGAGGGAGGCACCGATCGCGGGATCCTCGCGGAGCTCGAGGCCGCGGCGGGCGCGATGGCGAAGCTCGAGAAGGCCGCCGAGCTCTTGGCCGAGCGCTACGAGGTGCACGGCGAGGTCGCCATCTGCGACGCGCGCGGCGCCGACGTGTACTACGACAAGACCGAGCTGCTGCTGCTCGGGCAGGAGCGCGCCAAGATCGCGTTGGTGCACGACCACACCACCGTGACCTTGGCCGCAGCGTTCGACAGCGGCGTCGACTTCCTCCGCTTGCTCGAGCTCGGCGGCGGGATGCCCACGCGGGTGAGCGTGCCTGCGAGCCGCCTGAGCGACGTGCTGCGCCGCCTCGGCGTGCGGCCCTGAGCCCGCTCGCGGCCCTTGCCTCGGCGCGGCCGCTGCGGTCATGGTGCGCGGATGCGAACCTCTTTCTTGGCGGCCCTGCTGGTGCTCGCGGGGTGTGAGACGACCGAAGAGGTCGATGGCGGGCGCCCCGATGGCGGCAGCATGGACGTCGGCCCCATCGACGGCGGCCCGCGCTGCCCCGACGTCGACCTGGGCACGATGGAGGGCGCGCCCGTCCTCGCGTCGATGACCGACGACGCCGAGCGCTTCGTCGCGCTGAGCTGCGGCTCGGGCACCGCGAGCCGCGGGCGCTTCTACGTGTGGACCGCGCCGCGCACCGGCGACTTCGTGTTCACCACCGCCGGCGCGGACTTCGACAGCGTGCTCGCGGTGCTCGACGGAGAGGAATGCAGCGCGCCCGAGCTCGCGTGCGGCGACAACCTCGACACCGACCTCAGCTCGCGCGTCGCGCTGCGCGTCACCGCCGACCGGCGCTACGTGCTCGCCGTGAGCGGCTTCGACGAGTCCGCGGCGGGCTACTTCGCGCTCACCATCGCCGAGGCGCCCGCGACCGAGACCGACTGCGGGGACGGGACCGACGAGGACCTCGACGGCAACACCGACTGCGGCGATCCCGACTGCGACGAGGTCACCCGCTGCGTCGAGATCTGTGACGACGACGTCGACAACGACGGCAACGGCGCCATCGACTGCGACGACCTCGACTGCGAGGAGGCCACGGTGTGCCTCGAGATCTGCGACGACGAGGTCGACAACGACGGCAACGGCGCGATCGACTGCGCCGACTTCGACTGCGTCGAGTCGGCCGCGTGCCCCGAGGACTGCGACAACGACACCGACGATGACGGCGACGGCGCGACCGACTGCGAGGACGCGCGCTGCTTCACCGATCCGAGCTGCGTGGAGATCGACTGCGCCAACGAGATCGACGACGACGGCGACGGCGCGACCGACTGCGGCGATCTGGACTGCGAGCTCGACGAGCGCTGCGCCGGCAGCTGATCTGGGCTTCTCCGGCGCCGCCCTCGGCTGGATCGCGAGCGCGCGTTGACAGGGCGGGAGGGGTCCGCCATCGTCGCGCCGCGATGGTCCTCGTGATCGCTGGCGCGCGGGTAATCGACCCGAAGAATGGCCGAGACGAAGAGGCCGATCTCGTCGTCGAGAAAGGCAAGATCGCCCGGGTCGGGCGGGGCGCGGCCGAAGGCGTCGCCGGTGAGTCCGTGCGACGGATCGACGCCCGGGGCCTGTGGGCCGTGCCGGGCTTCATCGATCTGCACGTGCACCTCCGCGAGCCCGGCCAGGAGTACAAGGAAGACATCGCCTCGGGCCTGCGCGCAGCGGCCGCCGGCGGCTTCACGGCCGTCGCCTGCATGCCCAACACCAAGCCGGTGAACGACACCCGCGCGATCACCGAGATGATGGTGGCGCGGGCCAAGAGCGTCGGCGGACCGCGCCTCTTCCCCTTCGGCGCGATCACGATGGGCAGCAAGGGCGCCGAGCTCACCGAGATGGCGGACCTCAAGGACGCCGGGGCGATCGGGGTGAGCGACGACGGTGTCTGCGTGATGAGCGCCGCCGTCATGCGGCGCGCGCTCGAGTACGCGCGCACGTTCGATCTCTTGGTCTCGCAGCACTGCGAGGATCACACCCTCACGGCGGGCGCGCAGATGCACGAGGGCGCCGTCGCGACGCGCCTCGGGCTCAAGGGCTGGCCGCGCGAGGCGGAGGACATCATCGTCGCGCGCGACATCCTCCTCAACGAGCGGATCAAGGCGCGCTACCACGTGGCGCACCTCTCGACGAAGGGCGCGGCGCGGTTGGTCCGCGAGGCGAAGTCACGGGGCATCCCGGTGACCGCCGAGGTCACCCCGCACCACCTGACGCTCACCGATCGGGAGCTGATCGGGTACCGCACCTTCTGCAAGGTCACGCCGCCCCTGCGCGAGGAAGAGGACGTCGAGGCGATGCGCGAGGCGCTGCGCGACGGAACGCTCGACTGCATCGCCACCGATCACGCGCCGCACTCGTCGCTCGAGAAAGACTGCGAGCTCGCCGCCGCGTCGCCTGGGATGATCGGCCTGGAGACGACCGTCCCCGTGCTCTTGGGCTTGGTGAGGGACGGGCACCTGAGCGCAACGCGCTTGGTCGAGGTGCTGACCTCGGCGCCCGCGAAGATCGGCCGCATCGAGGGCGGCGCGCTCGGCGTCGGCGACCGCGCAGACGTCGCGCTCCTTTCGCCCGAGAAGCGCTGGACGCTGGACGCGAGCACCATCCGCAGCAAGCAGATCAACAGCCCCTGGCACGGCAAGGAGATGCTGGGCGGGTGCGCGGCCACCATCGTGGCCGGAGAGGTCGTGTACGAAGCATGAGCGAGACGAACGAAGCGCACTTGGTGTTGGCCGACGGAACCGTCTTCTCGGGCGTCGCGGTGGGCGCGAAGGGCCGAACGATCGGCGAGGCCGTGTTCACCACCGGCATGACCGGCTACCAAGAGGTGCTCACCGACCCTTCCTACTGCGGGCAGATCGTCGCGATGACGGCGCCGCAGATCGGCAACACCGGCACGACGGGCGAGGACGACGAGGCCTCGCGGCCGCACGTCGCGGGCTTCGTGATGCACGAGCTGTCGAGCGTGACCAGCAACTGGCGCAGCGACGCGAGCCTCGACGCGTATCTGGTGCGCCACGGCATCGTCGCGATCGCTGGCGTCGACGTCCGCACCCTCACCCGGCACCTGCGCGATCACGGTGCACAGATGGCGTGCATCGGCACGGGCCCGGTCGATGCGTTGATCGCGGCCGCGAAGGCCGCGCCTTCGATGGCGGGGCAGGATCTGACGGGCGCCGTGACGACGAAGGCGGCCTACGAGTGGACGCAGGGCAGCGGCGTGTGGGCGAGCGGCCAGCCGCCCAAGCACCACGTGGTGGCCATCGATCACGGCATCAAGGGCAACATCCTCCGCTCGCTGGTGGATCACGGGTGCAAGGTCACCGTGGTGCCGAGCACCGCGACCGCGAGCGAGGTGCTGGCGCTGAACCCCGACGGTGTGTTCGTGTCGAACGGGCCCGGCGATCCGGCCGCCGTGAAGCACGGCATCGAGACGATCCAGGGCCTGGTGGGAAAGAAGCCGCTCTTCGGCATCTGCCTGGGTCACCAGATGCTCGCGCTCGCGCTCGGCGGTCGCACCTACAAGATGAAGTTCGGGCACCGTGGGCTGAACCACCCGGTGAAGGATCTGACGACCGGCAAGATCGAGATCACCACCAAGAACCACGGGTTCGCGGTGGACGTGGACTCGCTCGGTGGCAAGTGCGCGATGACCCACGTGCACCTCAACGACGACACCTGCATGGGGATCGAGCGCCGGGGCGAAGGCGGCGAGCGCCCCGCGTTCTCCGTGCAGTACCACCCCGAAGCGAGCGCCGGGCCCCACGACTCGCGCTACCTCTTCGCGCGCTTCGTCGAGCACATGGACGCCGCGAAGTAGCCGTTCATCCCCCCAGCACGATGCCGTGGCCGATGCTCCGTGAACGTGTACGTCGCCAAGGGCTGACGTCGGGGCTCACCCTGCCCTACGCTGCTGTCCCGCGATGCCGAGCGCATCGGGCGCCCGATGAGCGACGACGACGATGACGACGAGGAGAAGACCGAGGAGGCGCTGCCGCCTTGGTCCGAGCGCATCCGCGTCGCCCTGAGCGACTCGCGGCGCGCCATCGGCCTCGTGTGGAGCACCCACCGCGGCTACGCGAGCGGCGTGCTTCTGTTCAGCGCGATCGGCGCCGCGCTCCCGGCGAGCATCGCGTGGGTGGGACGCGAGCTCGTCGAGGCGGTGCTGCGCAGCGGGGGCGGCGCACCGGGCGCGCGCGCGGAGGCGCTGCGCTGGGTGGCGCTCGAGCTCTTCTTGGTGTTGCTCATGAACGCGAGCAGCCGCGCCGAGCGGGCGCTGGGTGATCTGTTGCGTGCGCTGGTGGGCGAGCGGGTCAACGAGGACATCCTCGAGAAGGCCGTGCACCTGGATCTCGCCGACTTCGAGCGCGCCGAGACCTACGACCTGATGACCAAGGCGCGGCGCGAGGCGAGCTACCGCCCGATCATGCACGTCACCAACGTGCTCTCGCTCGCGCAGACGCTGGTGTCGCTCGGCGCGCTCTCGGCGCTGCTCTACACGATCTCGGGCTGGGCCGTGCTCGTGGTCATCGCCGCCGCCCTGCCGGGCTTCATCGCGCACCTGCGCTTCGACAAGGAAGCGTTCCGGCTCTTCTCGTGGCGCACGCCCGAGACGCGCAAGCAGAACTACCTCGAGAGCGTCCTCGCGCACGCGGCGTACGCCAAGGAGGTGAAGCTCTTCGAGCTCGGGCCGACGCTGCTCGAGCGATACCGGGCGATCTTCCGCGCGCTGTGGGACGCCGATCGCCGCCTCGTGATCGAGCGCGCGCTCTTCAGCGTGTTGGTGACCGAGATCGGCACGCTCGCGTTCTATGGTCTCTACGGCTGGGCCGTGTGGGGCGCGGCGAGCGGGGAGATGTCGGTCGCCGATCTCACCCTCTGCGTGCTGGTGCTCCGCCAGGGGCAAGGCAGCGTGCAGCAAGCGCTGAGCACGGTGGCGCAGATCTGGGACGACAGGCAGTACCTGCGGACGCTGTTCTCGTTCATGGAGCACGAGAGCGTCGACGGACGCGGCGGCGGGCTCAGCGAGGGGCCGAGCCCCGGCGACGGCATCCGGTTCGAGGACGTGACGTTCCGCTACCCCGACGCGGAGACGCCCGCGCTGAAGGGCCTGAGCTTGCACCTGCCGGCGCAGCACAAGCTCGCGCTCGTCGGGGAGAACGGCGCCGGCAAGACGACGCTGATCAAGCTGCTCACCCGCCTCTACCAGCCGACCAGTGGACGAATCTTGCTCGATGGCTTGCCGCTGCCCGAGTGGAACGAGCACGCGCTGCGGCGCCGCATCGGCGTCATCTTCCAGGACTTCGTGCAGTACCAGTTCATCGTCGGAGAGAACATCGGCGTCGGCGACGTCGAGGCCATCGAGGACGAGGCGCGCTGGGCCGAAGCCGCCGAGCGCGGCATGGCCACCGAGGTGATCGACAAGCTGCCCAAGGGCTTTCACACCCAGCTCGGCAAGTGGTTCCAAGACGGGCAGGAGCTCTCGCTCGGTCAGTGGCAGAAGGTGGCGCTCGCGCGCGCGTTCATGCGCAAGGAGGCCGACGTGCTGGTGCTCGACGAGCCCACCGCGTCGATGGACGCCGAGGCCGAGGCCCGCATCTTCGCGCGCTTCCGAGCCCTGACCGAGCACCGCAGCGCGATCCTGATCTCGCATCGCTTCTCGACCGTGCGCATGGCCGACGAGATCGCGGTGCTGCAGGGCGGGACGATCACCGAGCGGGGCACCCACGCCGAGCTGATGGAGAAGGGCGGGCGCTACGCCGAGCTCTTCACCCTGCAGGCGCAGGGCTATCGCTGACACCGGACGCTCAGGTGGCGAAGACGCTCCGCGGGTCCTTGAACGACTTGAGCTCGATCGCGTTGCCGCTGGGATCGCGGAGGAACATCGTCGCCTGCTCGCCCACCTGACCTTCGAAGCGGATCTTCGGGGCCAGCAGGAAGGGCGTGCCGCGCGCGACGAGACGATCGCGCAGCGCGTGCCAGTCGTCCCACGGCAGGATGAGCCCGAAGTGCGACGCGGGGATGTCGTCGCCATCGACGGGGTTCGTGGAGACCGCCTCGGTGGGATCGACCAAGTGCGCGGTGATCTGATGACCGTAGAAGTCGAAGTCGATCCAGCGCGCGTCGGTGCGCCCGATGCCGCAGCCGAACGTCTCGACGAAGAACGCGCGCGTCGCGTCCAGATCCGTCACGGGGAACGCGAGATGAAACGCGGGTCGCTCGTTCATGGTCGGGAGCGTGCCAGAGCGGCCGCGCCAATTCAGCCGGCGGCGCGGACCTCGGGGGCCTGCCACAGCTCGACCCAGCGGGCGCGCAGGTACGCGTCATCGCCGGAGTGCTTCACGCACTCGGCGACGATGGCCTCGACCTCTTCACGGCTGATCTTCACCGGCGCGCCGGCGACGAACATCGCGTCGTTGCCGCGAGCGACCCGCAGGGTGCGCGCCGCCATCCAGAGGGGGAGCAGGCAGAACAAGCGGATGCCCGCCTGATCCGAGGGCACCGTGAGCGCGTAGCGCAGCGCGCCCTCGAGCTTGTTCCGGGCGATGTCGAAGAGCGGCGCGACCGCCTCGTGTGCGCCCTGGCGGCGCTCGGGATCGACGAGCTCGGGCACCCCGAGACCTTGGTCGGCGCACGCCGTCCGCGGCACGAACGACCAGCCGCGGGCGCGATCGTCGGTGACGTCCTTGAGGATGTTCACCAGCTGCAGGCCCGCGGCGAAGTCTTCGGCGTCCTTGCGCAGCGCGAGCGAGAGCTCGGGCGTCGCGCGCTCGCCGAACGAGAGCAGGAAGACGTCGGTCAGGAAGTGCCCGACGGTGCCCGCGACGTAGTAGCAGTAGCGCTCGAGATCCTGGACGGTCTCGAGCGCGATCATTCCGTCGTTGCCCACCCGGCGGTGCGAGTAGAGCGACATCCCGCGCGCCATCTCGCTGACCCAGCGGACGGTGGCGTCCTGCATCGCGGCCGACTGCGACCGGTACACGTCCATCACCCGCGGCAGCTGGCGGGCGAGATCGAGCTCGGCGTCGCGACCCGGGATGCGCTCGAAGGCCGCCGCGAAGGGCTCCGCAGGCTCACCGCGCTCGAGCACGCCCAAGAAGAGCGCGAAGAGCTCGTCGCGCACGTCGTTCGTGACCGCCGTGTGGTCCTCGACGGTGTCGGCGACGCGGCACAGCAAGTACCCGAGCGTGACGGCGATCTCGAGCTCGTCGGGCAGGAGCGCGATCGGACGCGCGAAGGTGCGGGAGACCTCGCCCAGCGCTTCCTTGCAGTACGCCCAGTCGGCCTCCGGATCGCGAGGGCCCGCGGGCGTCGACGGCGACGCGACGATCGACGGCGTGCTCGCGGCCGGTGCGCCGACGGGGCTCGCCACGGGCGGGCTCGCGGCCGCCTCGGCGGCCGCAGCGCGTCGCCCGCGAGCTCGTCGTGCTCGATCGCCGCGCAGAGCACGCGCGCCGCACGGAGCGAGACGTCGGGCGTGGGCACGGCCGCGGCGAGGAGCGCCGCGAGCGAGCGCGCCGTGACGCTCACCGAGCCGAAGCTTCCGTCGTCCGCCTGGTAGTGGCCCAGCGCGCGCACCGCACGGCGCAGCAGCGGATCGGTCGCCGGCACCCCAGCGAGCACCAGGATCTGCATCGCGCACGTGATCGCCTCTGCGCCGCCCTCGGTCGTCGCGCTCGGGGTGCTCGCGAAGTGCCCCTCACCGCGCTCGCAGCTCCGCACGTACGCCACCGCCGCCTCGCGCGTGCGATCGAGGCGCTCGCGGATCTCGAGGGGCAAGGTGGTGTCCGCGCGCGCATCGAGCAGCGCGCGCAGCACGATCTCCGTGGTCGCGAGCGACGTCGGCGCGCCGGGCCGGAGCCCGAAACCGCCGTGGCTCGCGCAGCTCAGTAGCGCGCGCACGCCCTCGAGCAGACCGACCACGGTCTCGCGGTCGGCGCCGCCGAGGACGAACGAGAAGAGCTCGGCGAGATCCTCGGCGACCCAGCGATCCCGCTCGCTCGGGGCGACGAGGCCCAAGAGCCGCGGCGCACCGTCGCGCGCGAGCCGGCGGCGCGCCATCGTCAGCCGGGCGCCCATCGCGACACCGCCCTTGCGGAGCGATGGCATCGCGATCTCGATCGCGCGCAGCCGCTTCAGGGCAGGGAGCGCGATGTCGTGGTCGGATGCGCTGCCGAACTGGTGGGCGAGTCCTTCGAGGTCGCGCAACAGTCGCTCCGTGCCGAGCTCGATGGCGGGCGCCGGGTCGAGCTCGACGAGCTTGCCTTCGGGCTGAGGTCGCGGCTTGACGCGGAACGCCTCGTTGACGTCGCCGACCACCTTCTCGACCAGCGGTAGCGGGCTCTTGGTGCTCGCGCGGGCCCGCAGCCCGCGCGGCATCAAGCGCTGGGGCAAGAGACCCGCGACGGGCCACTGCATCCACTCGGCGAGCGCGACCAAGCGCTCGGGGACGTCGCGACGGCGCGGCGCGTCCTTCACCACGCGGGACGCCGCGTGTGCCGCCATGCGCATGAACGCGGTGCCGAACGTGCGCTTGCGCGCGTCCTCACCCGCCATGATGCGCAGCGTCCGATCGCGCTCGGCGGGATCGCTCCGAAGGACGTCCATCATCGCGACGCGGAGGCTCGTCGCGCCCGGATCGGTGCGGCGGAAGCAGTGGTAGAGCGCGTTCGAGAGGACCTCGGGGACGTGCGCGCGGCGCGCGGCCTCGTACTCCGAGATGTTGCGCGCGTCGGCGAGCGCGAGCGCGTCGAGGAAGCCGTTGGTCATCCCGAGCGCGGTCATCGGGTGCGTGTGGCCGACCGCGTCGCCGACGAGCGCGACGTGATCGCGTCCGAAGTGCGAGCGGGGGCGGAAGCGATTGGCGGCCCACACGAGCGGCGCGCGGCTGAGCGAGTCGCGGAACGCGTCCTTGGTGCCGGCTGGCATCAGGTGCGCGAAGGCATCCCAGAGGTACGCCGCGCTGCGGCTCCGCGGACCCTCGGTGAGCGGGACGTCCAAGCACCCGCGGATGCGTCCGTCGCCGATGCGGTAGAGGAGCATCGGACCGGGACCACCGAGCACCACGTGACCGAAGCCGGGGAACGGCAAGTCCACGTCACGCAGCTCGACGCACGCCATGTACGAGAGCACCTGGCTGTGATCCGGGAAGCCGAGGCTCTGGCGCACCATCGAGGATCGGCCGTCGGCGCCGACGATGCGCGAGGCCTCGAGATCGACGGGCCGACGCCGGGTCCGGTCCTCGCCGCGCACGACGTGTCCGTCGACCCCGAGCACGCGCACGTTCTCCACGAGCTCGACGCCCGCTTCGCGCACGGCACTGCGGAGCGACGCGACGATGTCGGAGTGCTCGGCCGAGAGCGCGATGCCCGAGGCGTAGGGCATCTGCACGGGCGGTCCGCCGTCGTCCGGGACGATCACGAACCCATACCCCGTGCGGGGCGCGGCCTGATCGAGGCGCCCGGCGCGGAGCTTGTCGAGCACCCCGACGCCCGCCGGGTGGAGCCACTCGCCAGCGAAGCGATGGGACGCGCGGGGATCGGCCTCGAGGACCACCACGCTCGCGCCCTTGCGCGCGAAGGCGAGCGCGGTCACGCAGCCGACCGGGCCACCGCCCACGATCGCGACGTCGTACTTGGTGCGGAGCGTCATCGGTTCACCTCGAGTCAGTGGGAAGCAGTGGCCTGCGGCCGAACGACGGCCCGCGCGGGCTCGGCGCGGCGGCGCTCGCGGACGCGGCTCTCGTATTGGGCCAGCGCCCAGACGGGGAAGTACGCGCGGTAGAGCTCGTACTCGAGCAGCGCGGTGCCGAAGAAGATCCCTTCGGGCTCTTGGCGGGGCCAGTCGCCGCTCGGCAACTGCGCCGCGGCGAGCCAGCGCGCGCCGCGCTCGATGCAAGCGAAGCGGGGATGCTCGGCCTCGAGCAGGGCCGAGAGGGCCCAGCTCGTCTGCACCACGTGCGAGTGCTCCGCCTCGACGAAGCGGTCGAGCGCGATGCCGCGGTGGCTCTCGCCCCACCCGCCGTCGGAGCGCTGGTGCGCCTCGATGAACGCGCAGGCGGCGCGGATCGCGGGATCGGTGCACGGCACCCCCGCGGCGAGCAGCCCGCGCACCCCGAAGAGCGTCCCGTAGACGAAGTGCACGCCCCACATCCCGGGCCACGATCCGTCGGGGCGCTGCTCGAGGCGCAGGCGCAGCGCGGCGCGCTGGATGGCGACGTCGATCTCCTTCTGCGCCACGTCGGGGAAGCGCTTGCGGATCGCGGCGAGCGCGGCGATGCAGCTCGCGGTGCACTCGACGTAGCCCTTCTCCGTCATCGAGTCGCCGAACATCTCGGCCGGGTTGATCCACTCGAGCGAGATGCCGACCCGACGCGCCTCGTAGCTCCCGAAGCCGCCGTCGGCGCCCTGGGTGCGGAGGATGAAGCGCGCTGCGAGCTCCGCGTCCGCTCGGCTCAAGGTCTTGCCCGCGTCGATCCGCCCGAGGATCGCCTCGGCCGTGCAGTCCGACACCGGCCAGCCATGCCACACGCCCGCGAAGCAGTAGCCCCCGCGGGGATCGAGCCGGAAGAACGCCTGCTCGCGTCCGTCCGCCTCGCGGATCTGCTGGCTCGCGAGGAACGCGTCGGCGCGTCCCAGCGCCGCGCGCGTGCTGTTGTTGCCGACGCCATCTACGTGCGGCGCCGCGTGCGCCAGCGCCTGGGCCGCAAAGCCCGTGTCCCAGCTGGCGCTCCGCGCGCCGGTGACGCGCGCGCCCTTGATCTCGTCTTCCCAGATCCAGCCGTCGAACGCGGCGATGGTCGCCGCCGCATCGCGATCGCGTGCATCGACGGCGTGCAGGGAGAGCACTCCGAGCAAGCCGCTGACCGGCGAGATGCACGTGTGGTGGGTGACCTGCATCTCGAAGCGGATGTGCTCGCGCAGCTCGGCGAGCAACGCGCGACGCCGCCCCTCCGGGAGCGCGGGCTCGATGCGCTTGAGCACTGCGTAGCCGGCCTCGAGCGGGACGGTCCACGGCGTGTAGATCTCCTCTTCGCGGAGCGTGCTGCGCGCGGCGGCCCAGTCGATCGACGCGTAGCTCGTCGTGAAGAGCTCGCGGCGCAGCGCATCGCGCGTGGCGATCGCGTCCGCGCTCATCTGGGGGAAGCTCGTGCCGTCGCCTGCGGCGTGGCGCCCGCCGTAGAGCGTGGCCATCGCGAGGTAGATGTTGCGGGTGTGGCAGTACCAACGCGAGGGGTGCAACGGCGCGTTCTCAGGCAACAGCCACGTCTCGGGCAACACCGGGCTCACGCCCTTCCACTCGTAGAGGCCGGCGACGGCGAGCCAGAGCTTGCCCCAGCTCGGGATGCCCACCACCCCGCCTTCGCGCTCGAACATCCGGCGCGCGCCCGCGAGCAGCGGGGCGTCGGCGGGCACGCCGAGGAAGCGCGCCGCGACGTAGACCAGCGTGGTCACGAAGAGGAACGGCTCGCTCAGCTCGTGCAGGCCCCAGCATCCGCCCTCGAGCTGCGTGTCCTCGAAGTGCCGGATGAGGTTGGCGCGGCGCGTCTCGTCGATGGGCTCGCCGAGCAACGTCCACGCGATGGCGTACTGCGCCGCGAGCATCGGGCACCACACGACCTCGCCCTCGAACGAGCCGTCCTCGTCCTGCTTCGCGATGAGCGCCTCCGTCCCTCGGGCCAGCGCGGCCTTGACGTCGATCACGTCCTTGGACCGCTCGGGCGCGCTCGGCGCGCGTCCGCGGGCCTGCGTCTTGAGCGCGCGCCCGTAGCGATCGCGGATCGAGCGCCCGCCGCTCAAGGCGCTGTCGCGGGCCACCAGATCGGTCGCGCGCACCGCGCCCAGGCCGAGCCACGCGCTGCGGCGGACGAGCTCGAACGTGAGCTCGGGTGCGGCGCCGAGCCGGCGCGAGAGCAGCGTGCTGCGCCCGAGGTTCTTCGCGCCCGCGAGCACGGTGCTCGCGCACGAGCGGACGAACTCGGTCGCGTGCCGGTTCTGGCCGGACAGGTAGCCCATCGTGCGGAGGCGCTCGTCGGGCGAGCCGCGCCACATCGACAGCATCGCGCGGCGCAAGGCCGCGACCTCCGCAGACGGATCGGCGAGCACCTCGTAGAGCGCGACCGCGAGCAGCTCGGGGATGCGCGCATCGAGGACGCGCGCCTTCTGCCAGCGCGCGTGCGCCTTCTTCAGCGCGCCGCCGCTCACGCCGACCGGATGCGTCTCGGCGAGCGACACCGCGTCCTCGAGGCCCAGCACGAGATCGATCGCCGCGAGCGGATGGTGATGGCCCACCGCGTCGCCGATCAGCGCGAGCCCGGGGCGCCCGTAGTCCTGGCGGGGCCGCACGTGGTTCGGCGTCCAGATCACCTTCTGCCCGCTCGCGAGCGCCTCGCGGAACGCCTCGCGCAGCACGGCCGGGAGCGCCTTGCGGTAGCCGTCCCAGAGCGTGAGGTTCGCGCTCGCGCCCGGCTCGACGTCGAGCGGCACGTCGAGCTGCAGGCGCACGCGACGCGCGTCGAGCCGGTAGGCCATCGCGAGCCCGATGCCGCCGAGGCAGAGGTGCGCCCAGCCCTCGAAGGGGAGCTCGGTGCTGGTCGGAGGCAGATCGAGGACCAGCGTCGCGGTGTGCGAGACCAGCGTCTCGCTCGCCTCGCGACCGTACGGCGTGTGGGGATACATCGCCTCGTGCGCGAACGAGACCCTGCCGGTCGCGCCGACGATCAGCTTCGCGTCCACCACGTACGTCGTGCCGTTGCGCTTCTCGTACGTGAGGAGCTGCTGATCGATGCGGGTCGCGCGCGCCCCCTCGACGACCTCGATGAGCTCGTGCCGACGCAGCGCCGTGTGCAGGGCCTCCACCAGGCGCGAGCGCTCGAGGCTCCACCCGAAGGTCCCGACCGGATAGGGCAGCACGATGGGATCGCCACCGTCGTCCGCGAAGAGCGCGAAGCCTCGACCCGAGTCGTAGCGACCGCCCTCGCCTGCGCGCGAGCCGTCGATCGGGCTCGAGGTCGGCAGGCGCACACCCAAGCGCTCGAGCGCATCCAGCGCGGTCGGGTGCAGCCACTCGCCGAACGCGCTCTGCAGCGCGGCCTCGCCCGGCGCGCTGGACTCGATGACCAGCACCCGCGCGCCGCGCTGCGCGAAGGCGAGCGCCGCCGCCGAGCCCACCGGGCCTGCTCCCACGATCGCGACGTCGCAACGCATCATGACGAAGGCCTCCGGTGAAGCTCAGATCTGCGCCATCAGGCGCGCGGTCGCGGACTGGATGAGCGGGTTGGAGGTCGCGCGCATGAACACGTCGAGGCCGTTGCCTCGCACCATGCGCCGCATCACCGCGCCGCCGACCGCGAAGCTCGCGAGGAAGGTCTTGCGGACGTCGCGCTCGTAGCGCGCGAACGCCTGCGCCTCGCTCGAGGTGCCACGGCTGACGTCGGCGAGCGCCTCGGCGGCGAGCATCCCCGACTTCATGCCCTGGTAGATCCCCTCGGCCGTCGCCGGATGGGTGAGCAGCGCCGCCTCGCCGATCGTCATGCATCCCGGCACGGTGAGCTGTTCGATCTTGTACGACCACGCGACCGGGTGGCCCTTCCAGCCGCCCACCTGCGTGCCCTGATCGATGCGCTCCTGGTAGTGCTTGGCGAGGAAGCGGGTGAACAGCTCGCGCGCGTTCTCCTTCTTCGGTCCGCCGTCTCGCTTGCCGTTCGGGCCCGCGGCGGCCGCCGTGCCGTCGTTCGTCGCGTCCTCGTAGACGATGCCGATGTTCACCCGGCTGTCCGACTCGGGGAAGAGCCAGCCATAGCCGGGGCCGAGCATCCGATCGAAGACCATCTCGAGGTGACCGGGCTTGAAGGGGACGTCGTCCCACCAGCCCATGATCGCCTGCAGGATGCGCCGCGGACGCTCGACGCCGCTGAGACGACAGTGGGTGCCGCCGGCGATGATCGTCGTCTTGGCGCGGACCTTGGTCCCGTCGGCGCCGACGAAGCCCTGCACCCGACCGTCGTCGCGGAGCAGCTCGATGCCGTTGAAGTTCGGCACGAAGCGAACCCCGCGGCTCAGCGCCTTCTTGAGCAGGATGTGATCGAAGACGTGGCGCTTGCACACGACCGCCTCGAGCGCGGTGCCGGCGGACTGCCAGCTCTCGAGGCCCTGCGGCGTGACCAACCGAATGCCCGTGATGCGGTAGCTCTTGGGCTCCACCTCGGCCCACACACCGAGCTCTTTGAGCACGTCGATCGCGCTCGGCGACAGGCCGCTGCCGCAGGTCTTGTCGCGGGGGAAGTCGTGTCGATCGAAGAGCACGACGTCGGGCACGCCGAGCTGCCCGAGGTGCGCAGCCATCGCCGTGCCCGCGGGCCCCGCGCCCAAGATCGCGACGTTGCAGTCGATGGTCTCGGCCATGGTCACTCCTCCGCCGCGCCGGCCATCGAGCGCTCGTCCTCGGCCTCGAGCGCCTGACGACGAAGGAGGCGCTGCTTGGCCTTCTCCGCGTGCTTCTGCTGCTCGCTCGCGAGGTACTCCTCCCACTTGCGGACGGTCAGCGCCTGGAACGCGTTGACGGCCGGGCTCATCTCCACCGCCGGCTCGTCCCAGTGCTTGTCCCAGCCGCGCTGCTCGGCCTCGACCGCGACGCCGTCCTCCGAGAGGAGCGGCCCGATGTGCAGGCGGTTGGCGACCTTCAGCAGGCCGCGCATCAAGCGCTTGGGGAAGCGCAGGGGCAGGAAGGGGACGCGGAAGCTCTTGAAGTAGAAGAGGAAGAAGCCTCGGGTGCGCCTCTCCCCTTCGGGCACCACGAAGAGCCAGTGCTTGATGTGGTCGTCGGTGTTCGACCACTGGTAGGGGTACTCGTACGCGAGATCCATCGCGCTCGTGTCCACCGACTTCCGGTCGATGAACTTGCCGGTGATCTTGTCGCCGCCGACGACGGTGTCGTAGGCGACGTGGACGGTGTCGCCGATGGTCTCGCAGCGCTTGAGCTTCGCGTTCGCGAAGGGCTTGAACTTGCGATGCAGGTACTCGTGGGTGAAGTCCGAGACGTTGTCGATGATCATCGAGTGGTGGGCGTCCCAGCTCACCTCGATCGGCACGCACGACCACGGGTCCGGCCCTTCCAGCTCGGGGATCTCCGGGATCTTCACCTGCTCGGCGCGCTCCTTGTCGCCCATGAAGAGCCACACGAGGCCGTAGCGGACCTTCACGGGATAGTCGCGCAGCTTGCAGCGCGGCATGCCCTTGCCGAAGTGATCGTGCGGCACCTCGCTGAGCTCGCCGACGCCGTTGTACTTCCAGCCGTGGTACTGGCAGACGACGCGATCGCCCTCGACGACGCCGACGGTGAGCGGGAGCTGACGGTGCGCGCAGCGGTTCTCCACTGCGTGCAGGCGACCCTCGCGGCCGCCCTTGCTCTCACCCCGGTAGAGCGCGATCGAGTCGCCCCAGAAGGTGACCTCGACGATCTGCCCGGGCGCGACGTTCTTGTCCTGCGCGACGGCGTACCAGTAGTTGGGATCCATCCCCGCGGCGCGCACCTTCTGGCGGCGGTTGCGGGCGGCTTCGAACGAGGGCGGCGGGTCGTGCTTTTCGTGCAGCATGGTGGGCTCCGGAGAAACGATCAGCGGGAGGCGTGGGCCTCGACGGACGAGGTCGAACGATCGCGGGCATCGGCCTCGCGGTCCAGGGTCTCGAGGACGGACTTGCGCGCGGGGACCAGGCCGCGGCGGGCGAAGTCCGCGTACGCCTCGTGCAGCGCGCGGCGCACGCTCGTGGGCTGAAAGCCCAGCTCGTTGCGCGCCTTGGTGGTGTCGGTGCGGCGCTGCTGGCGCAGGATGCGGACGGCGGCCGGGGTGAAGCGCTGCGGGGTCGAGGGGCGGAAGGTGTTGTTGAAGACGCTCGAGACCTCCGCGATGCCGGCCATCACCCGGGGATCGAGGCGGTAGCCGCGAGGACGACCCGAGACCTCCTCGAAGATCTCCATCAGGTCGTCGACGGTCATGAACTGCGTCGAGAAGATGTACTTGTGGCCCTTCCGGCCGCGCTTCATCGCGAGCAGGTGGCCGTCGACGAGATCGCTCGCCGACACGAACTCGAAGCCGCCGGGCAGGTACGCGGGCAGCTTGCCGTTCGCGAAGTCCATCAGCGTCATGCCCATGCGCGAGGGCTTGTGGTCGTGCGGACCGAGCACCGCGCACGACGTCGCGATGCAGGCATCGAGACCATCGGCGACCGCGCGCAGCGTCTCGAGCTCGACGAGCATCTTCGTGTAGCCGTACGGCAGGTGCTCATCGAAGGGATAGAACGGCGCGGTCTCGTCGGTCGCCTTCGTCGGATCGGCCGGGTCGTAGCCCACCGCGCTCAGCGAGCCGGTGACCACGACGCGCGCGATGCCGCTCTCGAGGCTGGCGCGCAGCAGGTTCTGGGTGCCGATGACGTTGCACTCGAAGATCTCACGGTTCTGCGCGGGGGTCGACTCCGTGGTCGAGACCTTCGCCGCGGGGTGGAACACGGTCTCGCAGCCGCGCACCGCGCGACGGACCGAGTCCGCGTCCCGCAGATCACCGAAGACGCGCTCGATGTCGAGGCCGTCGACCGCGGTGTTCACGCTGCCCTGACGGAGCAGCACGCGGACCTCGCGCCCTTCCTTCACCAAGCGGTGCACGAGGTTCGCGCCGACGTGACCCGCAGCGCCCGTGACCAGGACCTTGCCGCCAAACGAACGTTCTTCCATGAGCCTCACCTCGGAGTGGGTCGCGACGCGCGCGACGGAATCGGGAGCCGCGATCTCGATCGACGGTGCCGCGGCGACGACCGCGGCGCGGGGGGTGCGCGGCCGGGGACGCACGCCGCTCGGCGTGGGCCGGGCGTTGCTGCGGAGCGCGCGCTCGCGCAGCTCGATCAGCACCTGCTTGGCGCCGCGGACGCTCACGTCGCCGCGATCGGAGATCTCGCGCGCGACCTGCTCGAGCTCGGCCTCGCCTGCGCCCGCCTCCGCGGCGACGTTGCGCGCGTGCATGCGCATGTGGCCCTTCTGGATGCCCTCGGCAGCGAGCGCGCGGATGGCCGCGAGGTTCTGCGCCAAGCCGATCGCCGCCGCGACGCGCGCCAGCTCGTCGGCGCGATCCGCGCCGAGGATCTTGCGGGTGACCTGCACGACCGGGTGCACCCGGACGATGCCGCCGACGGTGCCGACCGCGAGCGGGATCTCCATCCGTCCGACCAGGCCTTCGGAGGTCGCGCGCCACGTCGCGAGCGCGGTGTAGCGGCCGCTGCGCGCCGCGTACGCGTGCGCCCCGGCCTCGACCGCGCGGAAGTCCTGTCCCAGCGCGACGAGCACCGCGTCGACGCCGTTCATGATCCCCTTGTTGTGGGTGCACGCGCGGTACGGATCGCGCTCGGCGAAGACCGACGCCTCCTCGATCGCCTTCACCAGCGAGCGGGGATCGCCCTTCCCTTGCCCCTCGAGCGCAGAGAACGGGACCAAGCCCCGCACCGTCACCGTCCGGCGATCGCTCAGGTTGGTCAGGATGCGCAGGCCCACGCGCCCGCCGCTCAGCTCGGCGATGCGCGGCGCGAGGCGCTCGCACATCGTGTTGATCGCGTTCGCGCCCATCGCGTCGCGGCAGTCCACGACGACGTGCACGACGAGCATCGGCCCGCAGGGATCGCTCGCGTCGCCCTGCCCGTCGTGGGGCAAGAGGTGCCGCACCTCGATGTCGATCGCGCCGCCGCCCGCCGCGACCAGGGAGGCGTGATGCGCGTTGGCGAACGCGAGCATCTCGTCCTTCGCCGCGAGGATCGCAGCCTCTGCGGCCGCCACGTCGGGCACGTCGAGCACCTGGATCTGCCCGACCATGTGCGGGGGCGAGGCCTCGCTGGTCACGCCGCCGCCCGCGCGCAGGAGCTTGCTCGCGTAGCTGCACGCGGCGATGACGCTCGGCTCCTCGACCGCCATCGGCACGACGAGGTCGCGCCCGTCGAGCAAGAGGTTCACCGCGACGCCGAGCGGCATGCCGAGCACGCCGATCGCGTTCTCGACCATCTGCGCGGCGTTCGCCTCGCTCAGCCCGCCCTCGGGCATCAGCGCGCTCACGTCGCCATCCAGGAGTCCGCAGAGGTCCGCCACGCTCGCGCGGCGCTCGGCCAGCGAGAGGCGATGAAACCCGGACAGCTTGCTCTTGTGGGCCATCGATGGTGCCTGCTACGCGCCCGAAGCGGGGCCGTTTCGCGGCGCGGAATCTACTTGCTCGCGCGCGGTCGGCCATGCGTTTGCGCCTGTTTTTTCCGCATTTTCGATGGTTGATCGCACAAGCGTTCCTCGCCGTGGGGAGCACAGCGCGCTTCGCACCTCGCGCATCGCATCGATGGGGCGGCGATCGCCGTCGGTGCGCATGCGGCTATGCAGCGCGGCGACGCTCGGTCGTTTCGCGATCAAAGATTTTCTCCGCAAGCGCCCGGTGGCGGCGAGGCGCGCGGACTTGACGACACGCACCTCCGGTGGTCCTAAGCGCGCGTGACCACCTCGTTCCTCGATGACGTTCGCCGCGCGGTCGACGCGGATCTCGCCCGCTTCTTTGCCCAGGAGACCGAGCGCGCGCGCGCGCTCTCGGGCGACGTGCTCCTCGTCGAGGCGCTCGCTGCGCTCACGATGCGCGGCGGCAAGCGCCTGCGGCCGGCGGTGCTCGTCGCGGCCCACCGCGCGGTGAAGGCCGACGGCCGGCTCGAGGACGTGCTCACGGCGTGCTCCGCGCTCGAGCTGCTGCAGACGTACCTCTTGGTGCACGACGACTGGATGGACGGCGACGACGTCAGGCGCGGCGGGCCCAGCGTGCACGCGGCGCTCCGCGCGAGCGTGGGCAACGCGCACCTGGGCGATGCGCTCGCGATCTTGGCGGGCGATCTCGGCTGCGCCTACGCCTGGGAGCTGCTCCTGGACGCGGGCGCCATGCAGCCTCCGAAGCCCGAGGTCCTGCGCGCGTTCTCGGCCATCCAGCGCGAGGTCGTGCTCGGGCAGCAGCTCGACGTGATGGGCTCGCCCGACGTGACGCGCATGCATCAGCTCAAGACCGGCAGCTACACGGTCCGCGGTCCGCTGCGGCTCGGGGCGTTGCTCGGTGGCGCCGCCATCGATGGCCCGGCGCTCGCGGCCCTCGATGCGTTCGCCGATCCCATCGGCGAGGCCTTCCAGATCGCCGACGATCTGCTGGGCACGTTCGGTGACCCCGCCAAGACCGGCAAGCCCGCGGGCAACGATCTCAAGGTGGGCAAGCGGACGTCGCTCGTGCTCGCCGCCGAGCAGAAGCTCGACGACGTGGCGCGTGCGCCGCTCACCGCGGTGCTGGGCAACGAGCGCGCGACCGACGCGCAGCTCGCCGCCGCGAGCGAGCTCTTGGTGACGAGCGGCATTCGCGCGCACGTCGAGGGCCGCCTGAGCGCGCTCGTCGCCGACGCCGAAGCCGCGCTCGTCGAGCCGGCGCTGGGCGACGAGGGACGCGCGCTGCTGCGCGACTTGGCGAAGGTGCTCGCTCACCGCAGCGCGTGAGTCGCTCGCGTCCGCGACCCCCGATGAGCACGAGGTCGCAGCGCACGAGGTCGCGGCGCGCGAGGACGCAGCGCGCGAGGCCGTTGCGTCCCCAAGGCGCCCGGTCGGACGTCAGTGCATGTCGAGGCGCAGACCGCCGCCGCCGCCCGCCGAGGGACGGCCGCCGCCGCGCCGCGAACCGCTGAGCGAGAGGTCCGACGGGTCGCCGAGCATCAGCGTCGTGCCGCTCCCACGCGGCGGGGGCGGCGGGTCGTCGTCGTCCTCGAGCGCGATGTCGTCGTCGTCGCCCTCTTCGGTCACCCCGAGCAGGTCGTCATCGAGCGAGAGATCGAAGGAGTCGTCATCGAGGATCGCGTCCACCTCCTCGTCGGACAGCTCCTCGTCCGGATCGTCGAGCGCGGTGCGACCGAGCAGCTCGATGATCATCTCCTCCATCCGATCGCGGCGGTCCGCAGGGGTCGCCTCGAGCACCGCGCGCGCCTCGCGCCGCATGTCGTCGTAGCGCGCAGCCGCGCGGTAGATGCGCGCCGCCGTCAGCCGCGACTGCATGTCTCCTGGGTTCACCTCGACCGAGCGACGCGCGTACTCGACCGCCCGCTCGAGATCCCCGGTGCTCGCGTAGTAGTTCGCCCACATCCCGGGCAGCACGTGCAGCTCGGGGTCGAGCCGCTCCGCGGTCTGGAGCTCGGCGAGCGCCTCGCGGGGCTCGGCCTCCGACAGGTGGATCGCGGCGCGCATCACGTGCGCGGTCGCGTAGTCGGGCGAGATCTCCAGCGCGGCGTTCACCTGCTCGAGCGCGTCCTCGTTCTCCCCGGTCGCCATGAACATGCTCGCCATCATCACGTGGCGCGGTCCATCCGCGCGGAGCTGAGCCGCCGACTCGAACTCCGCGAGCGCCTCCGTCGGGTTGCCCGCCGCCAAGAGGATCGCGCCGCGCACCGAGCGCACGGCCGGCGAGGTGGGGCACACGGAGATGGCGTCGCCCGAGGTGCTCAGCGCGCGCTCGGGATCCGACTCGCGCACCAAGAGCTGGATCGCGCGCAGCGAGAGCGCGGCGCCCACGGCCTCGACGTCGTTCATCACCCGGTAGTCGCCCTCTTCCGGCGTCGCCTCGTGCGCGCCCCAGGGGTCGTAGATCGTGGGCTCGCCGTCGCCGACTTCCCCTTCGTAGACGGCGACGCCGAAGTAGCCGAAGTGGCCCGCGGGGTCGGGCGGCGCCTCGTCCCCAGGGAACGCGTAGATCTCGACGAGCATCGCGTCGACGCCGGTCGACCGCAGGCCGGCGATCGCGATCGCCGCCGCCTCGAGCGGGTAGAGCCGCGCGCGCGCGTCTTCTTCCCCGAGCCAGCCGAACGTCACCGCCGCCGTGTTGGGCGCGGTCTCGCGCGGGACGCCCATCGACCAGCGCACGTAGCGATGATCGGACGCGCGCTCGCGCATCGCCTCCTGCATGGCCTCCGCGCGCCCCTCGTTGCCGCTCGCGTCGCGCGTCGCGTTGCGCGCGAACGACTCGATGTCGTCGCTCGGCACGAGCAGCGACGCGAGCCGCCCGGCGCTGACCGACTCGGCGCGCAGGTAGGCCTCGAGCTCCTCCAGGTCGAGAGGACGCAGCGGGACGTCGCCCTCGACGGTGCGCGGCCGAGACGAGCGCCACACGGCGTAGCCGCCGAAGAGGATCGCCAGCACGCCGATCCCGATCGCCGGCATCAGCCACGGGCGCTCGGGCTGCTTGGTGCGAGCGTCTTCGATCTTCTCGAGCCCGCTCACCCGCATGCACGATGGGCAGCGGAGCTTCTTGCTCGTCTCGGCGTCGTAGTCGAAGCGGGTCTCGCAGTTCAGGCAGAGGTAGCGCATGGGCAGCGCGGGTTATGGCCCCTGCCCCGCCCCGCCGCACGCGTCTTCGCCCCAGGGCCGCCGGAGCGCTCAGCGGATGGCGGCGCACGCGTCTTCGCCCCAGGGCCGCCGGAGCGCTCAGCGGATGGCGTAGAGATGGTCGTCGTCCGAGCCGACGTAGAGCGTGCCGTCGAGCCCGAGCACGACGTCGGAGTCGACCCGATCGCCGGTCTCGTAGACCCAGCGCAGCGCGCCCGCGCTGGTGATGGCGTAGACGAACGAGTCGTCCGCCCCGAAGTAGATGTTCCCGTCGCGATCGACCAGGGGCGCGCTGCCCACCCCCAGGTCCGAGCTCGAGCCCGCGTCCACCGAGAAGCTCCAGCGCTCCTCGCCCGTCGCGGCGTCGAGCGACATCAGGCGCGGGTGCGGGCCGAACACCGGCACCAACACGTCGCCGCTGCGCCCCAGCGCGAGCGACGCGCGCACGTAGCCGCCCACCTCCGCGCGCCAGAGCTCGTTGCCATCGCGATCGAACGCGAGCACCCGGCGGTTGTCGCCTCCGACGTAGATGGTTCCGTCGTCGCCGATCACCGGCGCGCCGTCGACGTCGTCGTCGGTGTCCACCCGCCAGCGCAGCCGTCCGTCGTCCGCGATGGCGTAGAGGTGATCGTCCTGAGCGCCCACGTAGACGGTTCCCTCGTCGTCGATCGCGGGGGCCGAATAGATCTTGATGCGCGCGTGGAAGCGCCAGCGCGGGGTCCCGTCGCTGGCGACCGACCACACGTCTTCGCCCGCGGCGAACACGATCGATCCGTCGGGCGCGAGCGCCACGCCCGTGTCGACGTCGCCCTCGGTCCGCAGGTGCCAGATCACCTCGCCGGTCGCGGCGTCGAGGCAGAAGAAGAAGTCGCTGTCGGCGCCCACGTAGAGCCGATCCCCGACGAGCGCGGGCGTCACGTACACCGGACCGCCGAGATCCCGGTTCCAGCGCTCGGTCCCGGCCGGGTCGAACGCGTACACGTGGTGGTCCAGCGACCCGACCCACGCGTTGCCGTCGGCGTCGACGACGGGCTGACCCGCGACGTTGCCGTGCACGCTCGCGCGGTAGCGCAGCGTCGGGGTCGACGGACCACTCACGTCGCTCCTGCCGGTGTGCCGGCGATCGCCGCGCGCAGTGAGCGGAGGCCCGGGCTCGATCGGCGCCATCGGCGTGTCGGTCCCGGTGCCGCCGATCGGATCGTCCTCGGCGTCGTACGTCGTCACGCCCGAGCCGTCGCGGCGCCGAGCGTCCTCGCCCCCCAGCTCGATCTTCCAGTAGAGGACGCCGACCGCCGCGATCGCGAGCGTCCACATGGCCGCGAGGGTGAGCTTGCGTCGATCCACGGGCGCGCTGGTAGCCCGGCGCGCTGTGGATCGCAACGAGCGAGGCCGCTGGGCTACTCTGCCGCGCATGCGGATCCTGTATGGCGTGGTCGGTGAAGGAATGGGGCACGCGATGCGCTCGCGGGTGATCCTCGAGCACCTCTTCTCGCAGGGGCACGAGGTGGAGATCGTCGCGTCGGGTCGCGCCGCGGACTTCCTGCAGAAGCGCTTCGGCCCCGACAGCGCGCAGCGCGGCGCCGACGTGAACCGCATCCATGGTCTGCACATCGTCTACGACGAGAACCGCGTCCGCCGAGGCAAGACGCTGTGGTCCAACGTGCTCGAGGGCACGACCTCGATCCCCAAGCAGATCAAGGCGTACTTCGATCTGATCGACGACTTCTCGCCCGAGCTCGTGATCTCGGACTTCGAGTCGTGGACCTACTACTACGGCAAGGCCCACGGGCTGCCCGTCATCAGCATCGACAACATGCAGGTGATGAACCGCTGCGTGATCCCCGACGAGGTGATCGAGGGGCACCGCGCCGACTTCGAGATCGCCAAGGCCTTCGTGAAGAGCAAGCTGCCCTTCTGCGCGCACTACTTGATCACCAGCTTCTTCCGCCCCGAGATCCGCAAGGAGCGAACGTCGCTCCACCCGCCGATCCTGCGGCCCGAGATCCTCGCCGCGCAGCGGAGCAGCGGCGAGCATCTCCTCGTGTACCAGACCGCCGAGGGCAACGACGGACTGGCGCAGACGCTGACCGCGACCGGCATCCCGTGCCGCGTGTACGGCATGCGCCGCGCGATCACCGACGATCAGATCGAAGGCAACCTCACCTACCGCCCCTTCTCCGAGGCGGGCTTCATCGCCGATCTGAGCTCGGCGCGCGCGGTGATCGCCGGCGGCGGCTTCACGCTCCTCGGCGAGGCCGTGTACCTGCACAAGCCGACCCTCTCGGTGCCAGTGAAGGGTCAGTTCGAGCAGGTGCTCAACGCCCGCTACCTCGAGCGCCTCGGCTACGGGCAGTACGCCGAGAACCTCGCGGATCCCCGCGCGGTGCACGACTTCGTCGCCAAGATCGACGACTGCGCCCGCGCGCTGTCGGGCTACACGCAAGAGGGCAACCAGGAGATCCTGGCTGCCCTCGATGGCCTGCTCGATCGCGCGGCAGGCGGCGTCCTCTGACGGACGCCTCGTCCGAGCTCAGAACGCCTGAGGCTGGGGGACGCCGCCGCCGCCGCTCGGGCCCTTCTTGAAGATCGCCGAGCCGATCAGGCCGCCGATGGCGCCGAACGCGGGACCGATGACGGTGTAGAGGCAGCAGCTCTGGAAGAACGCGGCCATCGGGTTCGAGAACTGCGCCTCGAGCTGCGCCATGGCGTCGGGCGGCATGTTGGGCAGGCCTCGGTAGAACTCGAGCATCGCGGTGCCCGAGGCCGCGCTGATCGCGCCGCCGAAGACGCCGGAGATCACGCCCCCGATGACGCCCGTGAGGAGGCCGACGACGGCGCCTTCCGCGAAGGGGATCGTCACGTTCGCCTTGTTGGCGATGTTCATCACGGCGAGCAGGCCGGCGACCGGGAACCACAGAAAGCAGCAGCAGTTCAGCAGCGGGATGCCGCAGATGACACCGAACACCGCGCCCCAGATGGCGACCCACGGGAGATAGTGCTGTTTGTTGTCCATGTTCTTCGCGCTCCTGGGCGGCGCTTGTATCACGGTGCGGCGCGGCGACGAAGGGCTCAGCGCGCGATGCGGACCAGCCGGCGGGGGGCGCCGCTCGAGGGGAGGCGATACGACCGATCGCTCACGACCTTCGCGCCCTCGGGGAGCTCGGGCAGCTCGTCGACCAGCATCAGCAGCGCCTCGGGCGCGAGCGTCAGACCCACCCTCGCCCAGATGGGCGGCGGGAACGTCGCGCGCGAGATGGCGAGCGTCGGCGGTCCCGCGTCGAAGAAGCCTCCCGCCGCAGGAACGACGGGATGCTCCGGATCGATCTTGTCGCTCACGACGCGGATCCGATCCTCGGCGCGGGCCTCGCCGATCACCGTGCGGAGGAACGCCGCCCGCTTGGCGAGCGGCTCGACCAGCAGGACCCGCCCGAGATCGGGACGAAGCAGCGCGAGCCCCAGCCCCGGGGTCCCGGCGCCGGTCCCGACGTCCACGACGCGCGCGCCGCTCGGGATGTCGCCGTGCGTCGAGAGCACCAACGCGTCGAGCGCGAGCACCTCGACGAGCGCCGCGGGCGCGGTCGCGGCCGTCAGGTCGAGCTTCTTGTTCCAGAGGTGCGCGGCCTCGAGCCACCCGCACAGCCGTGCGCGCGCGTCGTCGTCGACCTCCAGCGACGCGGCGCGGATCAGGGCATCGAGACGAGGCCTTAGGGTCACGGGCAGGGACAACCGAAGCGCATCGTCATGGGCCCACCCGAGCCGGCGACGCAGGTCGACCCCGAGCAGCCACCGACCACGTAGCTGCAGTTCGCGCCGCAGCCCGGCCCGCCCGTGTTGCGCGTGCAGGCCCCGCACGTGACGTTCGCGCCGCAGATGCTCCCGGCGGCGGCGTTGCACGCGATGGTCTCCGTGGTGTCGACCGAGCCCGGAACGCACGCCCCGGTTCCCGCGCACGTTCCCGCGCCGCACGAGCGCGTCGCGGCACCGACGCAGAAGCCGAACGGCACCATGCACGCGCCGTCGGTGCAGGTTCGGCACGGGGCGCCGGTGGGACGCATGAGCACCGAACCGATAAAGCTGGACGCCGGCGTCGTCACGATCGTGCGCGACATGCACGCGCCCGCGCTGCAGACGCGGCTGGTCGTGCTGACGGTCACCGCGCCGCCGCGCGAGCAGCTCATGCCCGTGGGCATGCAGTCGCCGCGCGTCTCGACCGTCGGCCCGCACGCCGTTCCGTCCGTCGTGCGACTGCAAGGCGTGGTCGTGGTGTCCGCGACGCACGCGCCGCCCTCGCAGCGGAAGCTCGTCGTGGCGCTGCTCCCCGTCGTCGCGCAGGTGTCCGCGAACGTGCAGGTGCCGACCATCGGCGCCGGACAGTCCGAGGCCGTCGCGCACGCACCGCACGCGTCGCTCGCCTCGTCGCAGAAGGGACACGTCTCCCGCCCGCCCGTGCAGCTCCCGGCGCTGCAGGCTTCGCCCATGGTGCAGAAGAGGCCGTCGTCGCACGCGTTCGTGTTGGGCAGGTGCTCGCACCCGGCGGAGCCGCAGCCGTCGTCGGTGCACGGGTTGCCGTCGTCGCACGCGATCGGATCGCAGACCGCGCCATCCGGCAGCGGGACGTCGGGCCGCGGCGCATCCGTCAGCGGCACGTCGGCCGACGGGGCATCGATCGAGCCGACGTCCCGATCGATGATCGGGCTCCGCGCGAGCGAGCACGCGCCGAGCGAGAGGACGAACGAGAGCAAGCCAAGGCGGAGCATGGGAGCGATGCTACCGCACGCGGCGAGGCCCGCGCACCCGCGCTTCCCCCCGCTTGCAGCCATGCTAAGCGCCGCCCCATGAGCGAGCCGACGCCGTTGACGATGCAAGACCGCGGCAGCGCGCGGATCGACGCGATCCTCCGGCTCGCAGAGCGCGCCTCGCGCCTTCGGCCCCTCCCCGAAGTGCTCGGCGCGCTCTTGACCGAGTGCACCCAGCTCGTCCCCGCGGAGGTCGCGAGCTTCTATCTCCGCGAGCGCGGCGAGGGCCGCTCCGACGAGCTGCACATGATCGCGAACGTCGGCTTTCCGACCGAGGTCGTCGACCGGATCCGCCTCAAGGTCGGCGAGGGCGTCGTCGGTCACGTCGCGAAGGTGCTGCGGCCCGTCTCGCTCGAGCTCGCGGCGACACACGCGTCGTTCAAGGCCTTCCCCGAGCTGGGCGAGGAGCGCTTCCCGATCTTCCTCGCGGTGCCGCTCCTGGTCGGCGCGCGCGCGGAGGGCGTCCTCGTGGTGCAGCGGCGCGAGGGCGCGTTCGACGAGCGCGACGCGGCGCTGGTCGCGGCGCTCACCACCAGCTTCGCGCTCGCCATCGAGCGTGCGCGCGCGCGCCGCACCGAAGACGACGCCCCGGACGCGCATCACCCTGCGCGCCTCGAGGGCATCGGCCTGGTCGCGGGCGCCGAGCTCGGTCGCATCGAGACGCTGCCGACGTTCGAAGGCCTGGCGGCGCTCGAGCGCAAGCATCGAGGCGAGGCCGCAGACGCGAGCACCCCCGAGGCCGCCGCGGACCGCTCGGCCCGGGTGCGCGCCGCGATCGAGGAGCTCTTCCGCGATCTGACGCGGGTGCAGCGCAAGCTCGAGCCCGCGATCGATCCGCGGCACCTCGGCGCGCTCACCAGCCTCGCGCTGCTCCAGCAGGACCAGCGCCTGCTCGAGGCCATCGAGCGCGAGGTGCCCAAGCAGAACCTCGCGCTCGGGATGCGGCGCGTCGCGCGCGACTACGCGCAGGCGGCGGTACGGAGCCACACCGGCGCGGACCAGGGGATGCTCGCCGAGCGCTCCGACGAGGTGGAGGAGCTCTGCCGCCTGGTCGCAGCGCGCGCGATCGGAGCGCGCTGCCCGACGGGACAAGCCGTGCTCGTGCTGCCGGAGCGCCTTTCGGTCGTCGTCGCGTTGCTCGCCGTGGCCCAGCGGACGGCGGCGATCGCGATCTGCGCGGCGGTCTCCCCCGAAGCGCTCGGCGCAGTCGTGGCGCGCGCCGCTGGGCTGCCGGTCGTCGCCGACGTCGGCGGCCTGTACGCGTGGGCCCGCGAGGGCGACGTGCTCTTGGTGGACGGCGATCAAGGCACGGTCCGGGTGAGCCCGTCGGCGACCCAGATCGCGCGCTTTCGCCAGCGCGAGCGCGCCGAGCGGTGACCC
>CAYZQM010000008.1:7999-20770 GCA_964480175.1 uncultured Sandaracinaceae bacterium | reverse complement strand
TCATCGCGCTCGTCGTCAGCTGGAACGAGATCACCCGCATCGCGCCGCGCGCGACCCCCACGCGTGCCTACGCGCTGACCGAGATCCTCGCCACCGAGGACGGAGCGTTCATCGAGCTGCGGCGCCTGCCGCCTCCCGACGAGCCCGCCGCGCTGCCGCCGGTGCTCTGCGTCCACGGGATCGGGATCGATCACCACAACAACGACATGTTCGAGGACCGATCGATCGCGAGGCACCTGCACCGGCGGGGCCGCGACGTGTGGCTCCTGACGTTGCGCAGCGGGGTGCGCGGATCGCTGCGGCGCAACGCGCTCACCACGTTCGATCGGATGGCGCGCTACGATCTGCCGCTCGCGGTGCGCGAGGTGCTCGAGCGCAGCGGCGCGGCGCAGCTCGACTACGTGGGCTTCTCGATGGGCGGCATGCTCGCCTATGCCGCGCTGCCCACGTCGATCCCCAAGGGCTCGGTCCGGCGCGTCGCGATCATGGGCTCGCCCGGCAAGGTCGACGTCGCCGACGCCCCCACCCGACTGCTCGCGCGCATGACCCCGATCTGGATGGTGCCCGAGGCGCCGCTCGAGCCGCTCTCCCGATTGGTGGGCCGGATCGCGGGCGCGCTCACCACGCCCATCCATCACCGGATCATCAACCCGAACAACATGGGACCCGGCGACTATCCGGCCGCGCTCGCGACCATCTCGACGATCCCTCGGCCGCTCCTCGCCGACTTCGCGCGCTTCGTTCGCACCGGCGTCGTCACCTTCGAAGGCAAGCCGGTGCTCGACGCGCTCGCCGATCTCGATCTGCCGGTGCACTTCGTCGCGGGCGCGAGCGATCGGATCGCCCAGCCCGATCACGTGCGCGCCGCGCACGACGCGTGGGGACGCAACGGCGCCGTCGACAAGTTCTTCTGGGTCGCCGGGCCCGAGAGCGGCGCCGCGCACGCGTACGGGCACGGGGACCTCGCGATGGGCGTGCGCGTCGAGGCCGAGGTGCTGCACCGCATCGGCGACTTCCTCGGCCACCCATGATCGGTTGGCGAGCGGGATCGCTGATCGCCTCGCTGGCGCTGGCCGCCTGCGGGACGAGCGATGAAGGCGCGCCGCGCTGCCCCGCTGGATACGAACGAGACGGTGCGCGCGCAGCGCGGATCAGCGCCCGCCTGTCGAGCGTCCCCGAGGGCCGCCCTCTCTTGGGCTGGCTCGAGGATCACGTCATGTGTTTTGCGCCCGAGGGCCTGGGCGTCGTCACCGCCGAGGGGCAGCTGCTCCTGCCGAGCACCGTCGACGACGGCGAGGGCGCGGCGCGCGTCGGGCATCTGTTGGTGCACGCGCGCGATGGTCGACCGCTGGAGGACGACGAGGACGGCCCCTGCGATCGGAGGGTGGCGCGCGCGCTCGATCGCGAGGCGGTCGCGCACGTGACGGAGGTGCGACTTCAAGCCGCCCTCGGGGTACGTCCCCGGCGCTTCGCCTTCGAGTTCGCCGCAGACGTGCTCGCCGCCACGCCGCCGGAGGACGTGGCGATCGTCCGCCGCTACCTCGAGGACCACCCCGACGGGGCGCCCGGGATCGACGGCCTCGCCACGGCGTATCGGCAGCGCTGCACGACTGGAGGGTGACATGGCACCCGGATGGGCCATTGACACGCCCTGGCGTCCCGCGAGATCGTCCACCCCATGCAGGGACATCGGCGGCTGAGCTCGTCGGGCTGGTGGGTTGCGCCGCAGCGGCGGCGCCAAACCCGCCCACCGCGCCGAGCCACCGGACGGTCGCTGGGCCGGTGCTGCCCTTGAGCGTCCCCGGAAGGGACCCCGCCCGTGATCCGGGCCGCGAGTCGGCCTCGCCCGCCCCTGCCACGTTCCGACTGCTCCTGCGCTACGCGCCCGCCGCGATCGCGATGCTCGACCGCGACATGCGCTACCTGGTGGTGAGCGATCGCTACCGCGCCGACTACCAGCTCGGTGATCAACCGCTCGAGGGGCGCTCGCACTACGAGGTGCTGCCCAACCAGCCCGAGCGGTGGTTGGCCGTCCACCAGCGGGTGCTCGCCGGCGCCACCGAGCGCAGCGAGGAGGAGCGCATCGTCCGATCCGATGGGCGCGAGGAGTGGATCGCGTGGGAGGCGCGCCCTTGGCACACGGACGACGGCGCGATCGGCGGCATCGTCCTGCTCACGCAGCTGATTAGCCGACGCAAGCGCGCCGAGCAAGAGCGCGACCGCGCCACCCACGCGCTGAAGGAGCGGATCAAAGAGCTCACGGTCCTGCACCAAGCCGGCCGCCTCTTGGCGGAGGATCGCGCGGTCGATCAGCCGCTCTTGATCGAGCTGGCCCACCTGCTCCCGGCCGCGTGGCAGTACCCCGAGGTGACGGCCGCGCGGGTCTTCTACGGCGCGCACCACGCGAGCACTGCGAACTTCCGCGCCTCGCCGTGGACGCAGCGCGCGACCTTCGAGACGCAGTCGGGTCTCGCGGGCGGGATCGAGGTCGTCTACTTGGAGGAGCAAGCGCCCGCCGCCGAGGGCCCCTTCCTCGCCGAAGAGCGCAGCCTGATCAACTCGCTCGCCGAGATGCTCCGCGCGTACGGCGAGCGCATCACCGCCGAGCACGCGCGACGGCGCGCAGAGGCGAAGCTCTCCTCCATCTTCCTGACCGCGCCGGTGGGCATCATCATCTCCGACGCCGCGAACTGCGAGGTGATCGACCTGAACCACGAGGCCGAGCGCCTCCTGGGCCACCTGCGTGGCGAGGCGATCGGGATCACGACGCTCGCGCTCGGCATCTGGCCGGACCTCGCGATGCGCGACGGCTTCCTCGCGCTCGCGCGCCGCCCGGAGGGCCTCACCGCGTACGAGGCCGGTCTCTTGCGCAAGGACCGCACGGAGATCCCGCTGCGGGTGTCGTCCCACCCGATCGACATCGATGGCCGCGCGTGTCTGCTCTCGGCGTTCGTCGATCTCACGGAGCTGCGCGCCGGCGAGCGCGAGCGACGCTCGCTCGAGCTGCAGCTCCACCACGCGCAGCGGCTCGAGGCGGTCGGACGCCTCGCCGCCGGGGTGGCGCACGACTTCAACAACGTCGTGTCGGCGATCAGCATGACGGCCGAGTTGCTCCACGAAGAGCTCGCCGACACGTCGCAAGCGCCGCTCATCGCCGAGATCGAGGGGGCCACCCAGCGAGCGACCACGCTGACTCGCCAGCTCCTCGCCTTCAGCCGGCAGCAGGTGATGGTGCCGAGGGACGTCGACGTCGGCGCGCTCGTGCGGGGCCTGCGGCCCATGCTCGAGCGGCTGCTCAAGCCGCGTCACGCGCTGCAGGTCGACGTCGAGCACGACGCGCACGTGCTGGTCGACGCGGGCCAGCTCGAGCAGGTGGTGCTGAACCTCGTGATGAACGCGCGCGACGCGATGCCGGAGGGCGGCGCGGTCGGGGTCCGCATCGAGCGCATCGTCTACCCGACGGACGAGGTCGCGAGTGATCTGGGCTTGGCGCCCGGCGCGTACGTGAGCCTGTCGGTGAAGGACCGCGGCGCGGGCATCGACGCGGCGACCCGCGCCCGCATCTTCGAGCCTTTCTTCACCACGAAGGCCGCGCGCGGCGGCACCGGCCTCGGGCTCGCGACGGTCTACGGGATCGTGCGCCAGTCGGGCGGCGCGATCGACGTGGTGAGCGAGGTGGGACGAGGCGCGCTCTTCCGGGTGCTGCTCCCCGAGGCGTGTCCCCGCCTCGACGCTCCGTAGGGCCCGCGCTCAGCGCGGACGCCCGCGGCCGCTCAGCTCGCGGATCGTGCGCTCGATGTTGGCGCGATCCGGATCCTCGGGGCGGGCCCGCAGGTACTCGCGGTAGTAGTCGACGGCGTCGCCGAAGTGCTCGGTGCGCTCGCTCGCGACGGCGAGGTTGTAGATGACCTCCGGTAGGGGCGCGAAGCGGTAGGCCGCAGTGAAGGCGGCGAGCGCCGCGTCGTAGCGGCGCCGCCGGAACATCGCGACGCCGCGCTCGAAGAAGCGCTGCGCCTCCGCGGTCATCTCGTCGCTGCTGGGAGGCAACGTCATCACCGCGTCGCGGTGCCGCCGCTCGAGCTCACCGAGGGCCGCGATGCGCGCCTCGACGGCGTCCCGCTCGGCGGCGTCGGGCGCGGCGTCGCGCAGGTAGCGCCGGTAGTAGCGCACCGCGTCCTCGACCCGACCCATGCGCTCGTTCACCCGCCCGAGGTTGTAGGCGAGCGCCGCCGACGGGACGATGGCGTCCGCCTGGGCCAACAGGTCCGCGGCCTCGTCCAAGCGACCCGCTTCGTACGCAGCGACCCCGCGGGTGAACAGGTCGCGGGCCCTCGCGGTCGCGGCGTCGTCCTGGGCGAGCGCCTGGGACGCGAATGGAACGGGGGACATCCCCGCAGAGACGAACAACACCACGGCGATGGCCAGCGCGCGCACGGCGCGTCGGACGCCGGCCCCCGGCGGGCCATTCAGCCGCGCCATCACGTTCCCTTGGCCGCGGCCTTCTTCTGCCGATCGAGCTCCGTCTCGAGCTTCTTGATGGTGCGCTTGAGATCGCGGACGTCGTTCTTGGTGACGAGCCCCAGCGACTTGGCCACCTTCTCCACCCGCTGATCGATCTCGTCCTGCACCTTGCCGCGCAGCTGAAAGGCCTGGCTCGCGACCTTCATCACGCGCTCGTCCTGGATGAGCTTGTGGACCCGCGGGTCCTCCATGAGCTTCTTGCTTCGCTTCCGGACTTCGTCGCGCAGGGCCATGCGATCACCTCTTCTTCGCCCGGTGTAGTCGAGCGCGACACGACGCGTCAATGGCCGGCTCCACCGCGAGACCGTCGGGTGCAGACTCGCCTTGACACATCGCGTCCGAATTTCTAGAACCGGCGCGCTGAATCGCGGTTCAGCAATCCGTCGAAACGACTCACTAGGCACGACTCAGGAGGCTCTGATGGCAGACGCGACCACCGATTTCACCACCCGGCTTCCCGAGAAGATCAAGGCCATGGGTGACGAGGCCAAGACGGCCGTGAACGCCATCTTCGTGTTCAAGATCACCGGCGACGGCGGCGGCACCTGGACGCTCGACGCGAAGAACAACGTCGGCATCCGCGAGGGCGCGGAGGACGGCGCGGACTGCACGATCGAGATCGCGGCGGACGACTGGAAGACCATCAGCGAGAACCCCGCGTCGGCGACCCAGCTCTTCTTCACCGGCAAGCTCAAGGTCAGCGGCAACCCGATGCTCGCGACCAAGCTCCAGAAGATCCTCTGAGCGCGAGCGAGGCACGCCGATGGTGAGCGACCCCTCGCACGGCAGCCCCGAGATGAACGAACGCCTGCAGCGGTCTCCGCTCGCAGGCGTTCGTGTCTTGGATCTCTCGCGCCTCTTGCCTGGCCCCTTCGCGACGTTGGTCTTGAGCGACCTCGGCGCGCAGGTGGACAAGATCGAAGATCCCGGCGCGGGCGACTACATGCGGATGATGCCGCCCGTGGTCGGCGAGCTGGGCGCGGCGTTCCAGCTGCTGAACCGCGGCAAGCGCAGCGCGGTCATCGATCTGAAGAAGCCCGAAGGCACGGAAGCCCTGCGGGCGCTCGTGCCCCGCTACGACGTCTTGATCGAGAGCTTCAGGCCCGGCGTGATGGCGCGCCTGGGGTTGGGCTACGAGTCGCTCGCCGAGCTGCACCCGGGCCTCGTGTACTGCGCCATCACCGGGTACGGGCAGGACGGCCCACTCGCGCAGCGCGCTGGGCACGACCTCAACTACTTGGCGCGCGCGGGCGTGCTGGGCCTGACCGGTCCCGCGGGCGGGCCGCCCCAAGTGCCGGGCGTGCAGATGGCCGACGTCGGCGGAGGCGCGCTCTTCGCGGTCACCGGGATCCTCGCGGCGCTGCACGCGCGGCAGATCACGGGACGGGGCCGCTTCGTCGACGTGTCGATGTGCGAGGGTGCGATGGCGTTCGGGACGTTCGGGCTCGCGGGCGCGTTCGGCGGCGACGGCTACGGGCCCGGCGAAGGCCCCTTGTCCGGCGGCCTGGCGCCCTTCGCTTGCTACCTCACCAAGGACGGTCGCTCGATGTCGCTCGGCGCGCTCGAGCCGAAGTTCTGGATGGGCTTCTGCGCCAGCGTCGGGATCGAGGCGAGCATGGACGCCCTGATGCCCGGTCCGCACCAGGCGGCCTACCGAGAGAAGCTCACGGCGATCTTCGCCTCGCGCACCCTCGAGGAGTGGATGAAGCACGCCGAGCAAGGCGACTACTGCCTCGAGCCGGTGCTGCTGCCCAGCGAGGTCGCGAGCGATCCGCAGCACCGCGCGCGCGGCGCCATCATCGATCTTCCTGCGGCCGGAGGCGGCACCCTCCCCCACCTGCGCATCCCGACCGCAGCGCCTCCGAGCGTCGGCGACGCGCCGAGCAAGGGCCGCGACACCGAGCAGGTCCTGCGCGACGCGGGCCTCGACGCCGATCGCATCGCCGCGTTGCGCGCGAGCGGAGCGGCCCAGTGACCGACCTGCGCGAGCGTGAGGCGGTGAGCGCTGCGCTGGCGCGTCGAGCGCTCGCGCGCATCGTCCGCACCCAGAGCGCGCTCGGGCGGACGCCGCTGCCGCGCAACGATCGGGATCACGAGCTCGATCGCGACACGTTTACCTTCCTCCGCGCGATGGCGCGCGCGGGCAAGGGCTTCGATCCCCGGGCGAGCGTGGGCGCGATGCGCCACGACTACGACACCGTCGGGCAGGTGCTCGACGTCCCGTTTCGGCGCCTCGGCCACGTCGAAGATCGCGAGCTCTCGCTGGGGCGCCACTCGGTCCGCGCGCGCTTCTATCTGCCGCGCGAGCGACGCAACCCCGGGCCGGGCGTGGTCTGGCTGCACGGCGGGGGCTTCGTGATCGGATCGCTCGCGTCGCACGATCACGCGCTGCGCGAGATCGCCCACCTCACGGACGCGCCGGTGATCGCCGTCGACTACCGGATGGGCCCCGACCACCGCTATCCCAGCTCGCACGACGACGCGCTCGACGCGTTCCGCGCGATCTGGCGTGACGCGGTGAGCTTCGGGATCGACCGCGACCGCATCGCGCTGGGTGGCGACAGCGCGGGCGCCAACCTCGCGCTCTCGACGGCGCTCTCGCTGAAGGCTTCGCGCGAGCCGCTCCCCGCGTACCTCGCGCTCGTGTATCCGCCGACGGAGCTCGAGCACCGCTCGCCCTCGCGCGAGCACAACGGCTCGGGCTACTTCCTCACGGGGGAGCTCATGACCTGGTTCTCCGAGCGCTTCGTGCGCACGGAAGCGGATCTGGGCGATCCGCGCGTGTCGGTGCTGCGCACCCCGACGTTCGCTGGCATGCCGCGGACGTTGATCACGACGGCGGGCTTCGATCCCCTGCGCGACGAAGGCGAGACGCTGGCCCGACGCATGCGCGAGGACGGAGTCGACGTCGAGCACCGCAGCGAAGATCGGCTCATCCACGGCTACTTCACGATGGGCGGCATCGTGCCCGAGGCCCGCCGCGCGCTGCACGCCGTCGCGATCGCGATCAAGAGCGCGCTCGGCTGAGCCTCCTCGAGCGCAGAACCTACTCGCTCTCGTCGTCCGCAGCGGCCGGCTCTTCTGCGTCGGACGCGGTCGCGTCGGCGCGCGCGACGTCGACGCGCTCACGGCGTTCGTCCGACTCCACCCGTCCGTCGCGCATCGTGACCACGCGGGGCATCAGCTGCGCCAGATCGCGGCTGTGGGTGACGATGAGGAACGTCGTGCCGTGCTCGCGGTTGAGCTGAAACACGAGCTCGTGCATCTGCTCGCTGGTCTTGCTGTCGAGGTTGCCGGTGGGCTCGTCCGCGAGCACCAGCTTCGGCTCCATCACCAGCGCGCGCGCCAGCGCGACCCGCTGCTGCTCACCGCCCGAGAGCTCGCCGGGGCGATGGGTCATCCGGTGGCCGAGCCCCACCTCGCCGAGGATCTTGCGGGCCCGCTTGTCCATCTCCACGCGCGCCACGCCGCGGATGAGCCCGGGCATCATCACGTTCTCCACCGCGCTGAACTCGGGCAGCAGGTGGTGGAACTGGAAGACGAAGCCGAGGTGCTGGTTTCGGAACGCCGCGAGCTGGCTGCTCGGATAGCGGGTGATGTCCTCGCCGCGGAAGAGGATGCGCCCCGAGGTGGGCAGATCGAGCGTGCCGAGGAGGTGAAGCAGCGTGGACTTGCCGGCGCCGGACGCGCCGACGACCGAGAGCATCTCTCCGGCGCCGATGGTGAGATCGATCCCCTTGAGGATCTTCACCTCGTTGCCCTCGTGGATGAACGTCTTCTCGAGCGCCTCGACGCGCACGAGCGCGTCGCTGGAGGCTGCGGGGGCGCGGGCTGAAGGCTGGGGCTCCGTCATCGGGAGCGCTCCTTACTTCGTCTGGAGCTCCTCTTCCATCCTCAGGCGCAGCTCGTCGAGCTCTTTCACCACGTCGTCGTTCGAGCCAGCTTCCCTCGCCCGGGCGATGATCCCCTCGACCTGGGTGATCTCCTCGCGCTGCCGGGCCCGCAGCTTCTCGATCATCGTCTCGAACTCGTCGAAGACGTCCTTGAGCTCGTCGCCCTTCCGAAGCCGTCCCCGGATCCGGAGGTGCCCCTCGGACACGTCACGGAAGAGGCTCTTCATCTTGTAGGCGGGCCCCACCAAGCGGTGGGTGACCAGGATGCCGGTGATCCCGAGAGAGAAGACGAGGAGGAACACGCCGCCCACGATCTGCAGCAGCAAGGCTTGATCGGCCGCGGCCGCCTGCTCCTCGATGTACTCCGCGGTGTGTCCCTCCATCGCGAGGTTGACCGAGAGCATCTCCGTCTGGGCGTGCGACTGGTCGTAGGCGATGTAGCCGAGGACGCTGGCGACCACGATGGTCACCGCGACGACCATGCCCGTGTACTTGAGCTGGAAGGCCGGATCGAGGAGGTAATTGCGAAGCCGCCGCTTGATCGGGGGCGCGCCCTGGGGGGGCGCCGCTTGGGCACTCGCAGTCGTCATCGATCGATCCTCCGGCAGAGCTCGAGGACGCGAGGGACCTCGAAAGAAACGGGGCGTAGGCCCCAAGGGTAGGCGGCCAGCACGCAAAGGTCCAATCTGCGCGGCATCATCGCGAGCCTCCTCCGCGCGATCCAGCCATGGCGGCCGGGAGCTGGCGCATGGCGCCAGCGAACGCAGCGCCGATCGCGTCCGCGACTGCAGGCGAGCTCGTGTTGTGCTCGCCCGTGATCGTCGCGCGGCCGCTCAGCATCGCGCGCACGTTTCGTCCCGGGTAGTCCTGCACGACGATCTGCACCACCACGCGCACGCCGGCGGGTGTGTCCTCGACCGTGGTGATCGTGCTGTCGAGGAAGAACCCCGTCAGCGATCGGCTGCGGAGCACCCGCGTCGCTGCGGCGGCCGTCTCTCCGTCGGGCGCGATCTCGACGCCGGAGACGCCCGCTGCGGCAGTGCGCAGCGACTCGCGCGCAGAGCGGCGCACCGCGTCGCTCACGCCGGCCGTCGTCCCCGGCAGACCGATGCCGACGTAGTAGCGCGCGGGGCCGCCCGCGCTCCCGCCGCCGCCGCCTCCGCTGCCGCCTCCGCCGCCCCCGCCTCCGCTGCGCGCTTCGATCGCCGCGATGGCGGTGCGGGCCGCCGCGCGGACCTCACGCTCTCGCTCCGTGTCGCGATCGAGCGCGCGGACCGCAGGCAGCACGGAGGGATCCCCCACCCGCCCGAGCGACGCGACACACGCGGCGCGCACGGCGCCGTCCCGGTCGCGGAGCGCGGCGACCAACGCGTCGATCACACCGGCGTCGCTCGCGCGCGATCCCAGGGCGTCGCACGCGCGGGCCCGGACACGGAACGCGTCGGAGTCACGCAACAGCCGGATGAGGTACTCGGTGGAGCCCGCGCCCTGCGCGCTCGCGATCGATCCGAGCCCAAACGCCGCACACGACGCGAGCCACAGCCACACGCCCAGGGCGGTGACGAGCGAGCTTCCTCGCGCTGCTCTCATGGTTCGGCTCAACGACGTTTCTCCTGCATGACACCCGACTCGGCTCGCCTCGGCGCGCCTTCGACGTCGGTGCTCGCGCTTCGTTCAATCCGCGCACGCCGTGAACCTGCCTGCACCTCGACGTCGCTCATCAGCCCTCGCAAGACGGCCGAGTATCGCCGCCACCCCGGGGCAGATGCAATCGGGTGCTTTGCTTCCACCCGGCGGAGGGAGCATCGTCGCGCGATGCGGCGCTGGCTCCTCGGCCTCTGGGTGCTCCTGATCGCCGCGTCCGCGCAGGCGCAGCCCACCGTGCTGGTCCGCGCCGACACCCGGATCGAGCTCCGCGTCGAGCGCAACGACGAGGGGGAGGTGCACCTCATCGGCACCCTCCGCGACGATCTCGGCGCGCCGGTCGCAGGCGTGCCGATCGACGTCGCCGCCTGGCGCGAGGTGCACGCGGCGGGCCCGCTCCGCTGGACCGCGCACCCGCACACCGACGCGGCGGGCTCGTTCGACGTGCTGGTGCAGGCCGAGGATGGCTGGTGGGCCTCGGCATCGTTCGCAGGCACCGAGCTGTACCTCGGCACCGAGGCGCGGCAGCGGCTGGATCTCTCGCTCGCGCACGTCTCGCTGATGCTCCACGTCGACTCGGCGGGCGTGCTCGATCTGGACGTGCCGGAGCACGTCGTCCGGGTGGAGACCAGCAGCTCGGCCGGCGGCGCGGACCTGACGGTGTCGTTGCGCAACGAGCTCGGCGTCACGCTCGCGTCGGGGCGCACCGACTTGAGCGGGATGGTGTCGCTCACCGTGCCCAGCGCGCTCTTGGGTCCGCCGTCGGCGGGTCGACTGGTCGCGCTGTCGGAAGCCGACGCCGTGCGCAGCGCCGCGCAGGCCGAGGTGCCGATCGTGCGCCTGCGCGCGACCCGCTTGAGCCTCTCGCTGCTGGATCGCGACGACACCGTCGCGCGCGTCGGCGGTGTGCTCGAGGACTCGTCCGGTCCACGGGCCCGCGACGCGATCGGGGTGTACGCATCTGGGCGACATCTCGGCACCGCGGCGACCGGTGAGGACGGGCGCTTCGAGCTCTCCTTCCCGCTCAGCGAGCTGTCCGGCCTCGGCGCCGAGGTGCCAGTGCAGGCGCGCTTCTCGAGCGACGCGCCCTGGATCGGGACGTCGGAGTCGGCGCCCCTCGTCCTCTCGTTCCGACCGCAGCTCTTCGACGCCACCTCGATGGTCGCGGCGGGCTCGCTGCTCGCGCTGCTCGCCGTGCTGGCGTCGCTCTTCTGGGTGCGAAGGCGCGCGCCCGCCGCGATCGCGCCGCCTGCGCCCAACCAGAGCTCGCTGAGCCTGGGCGCGCGGGGACGCGCCAAGAGCAGCGTGGTGAGCGGCGTGCTCCGCGACGCGCGGACCCAAGCGCCGCTCGCCCACGCCCAGGTGACGCTCGGGGCGCGCCAGGTCGAGTGCGACGGGGACGGCGCGTTCTCGCTCGTCGCGGATCCGGGGCGCAGCCAGCTCGTGGTGAGCGCGCCCGGCTACGAAGCCTTCGAGGTCCCGATCACCGCTCCCCACCGCGGCGAGCACATCGGCATGTCGCTCAACCTCCTGAGCATGCGTGATCTCGCGCTCGCGCCGCTGCGCCCCATCGCGCTGCGGCTGCTTCCGTCGGCCGAGCTGTGGTCACTCTGGACCCAGCGCGAGCTCTTGTCCGCGCTGCGCAAAGCGGGGCGCGAGCCGCCCGAGCTCGGCGAGCTGATCGATCGCGTCGAGCGAGCTTGCTACGCGAACGAGGCGCCCGCCGAGGAAGAACTCCACGCGATCCGCGCGCTCGCCGCGCGCGTCGAGGCGGGTGTGGCCGCTGCGCCCCAGGAGCGTTGACGCGAGCGCGCACGTCTTTCTATAGTCGCGCGCCCGAACCGCCTCGGTGCGCGTGGTGCGCACCTCCGCCGTCGGCCAACGTGCATGTTCACCACGATCGCCATCGTCATCGCCCTCGTGGTCCTCGTCGCCGTCGGGGCGTACTTCGCGTTCGGTCGCAAGGACGACGCGCCGTCCCTGCCCGAGGGCAAGCAGACCCGCCCCGCCGACGAGCCGAGCAAGAAGGCCGAGAAGAAGGCCGAGCCCGAGCCCAAGAAGGCAGAGCCCAAGAAGGCCGAGCCGAAGAAGGCTGAGCCGGAGAAGCCGAAGGCGGACGAGAAGCCCGCGGACGCTCCGAAGAAGCCGGAGAAGGAGGCGGAGCCCGAGCCCGACGACGGCCCCGAGCTCTCCGTCGAGGCGCCCGCCGAGCCCAAGGTCGAAGCGGTCGTCGCGCGCCCTGCAGTCGCGGTGAAGGTCGCGGCGCCGGCGCCCGCGCCGAGCGACGCCGAGGCCAAGGAGCGGGTCGAGGTCCTCAAGAAGGGCCTGGCCACGACCCGCGGCGGATTCATCGCGCGCCTCGCGCAGATCTTCGGGCGGAAGAAGGACGTCGACCCCGCGCTCCTCGACGAGATGCAGGCCGTGCTGATCACCGCCGACATCGGCCCACGCACGGCAGACAAGCTGCTCGAGAAGCTGCGCGAACGTCTGAAGCGCTCGGAGCTCCGCGACGAGGACGCGGTGTGGGAGGCGCTGCAACAGGAAGGACGCAGCATCCTCACCTCTGGCGTGAGCGGCGGCGGCGGCGTGCGCCTCGGAGCGAACGGATCGCCCACCACGATCCTGGTGATCGGCGTGAACGGCTCCGGCAAGACGACGACCATCGACAAGCTCGCGAGCCACTTCCACGCGGACGGCAAGCGCATCGTGCTCG
>CAYZQM010000008.1:3822-7989 GCA_964480175.1 uncultured Sandaracinaceae bacterium | reverse complement strand
CCGCAGGCGACACGTTCCGCGCCGCCGCGGTGCTGCAGCTCGAGGTGTGGGCCAAGCGCGTCGGCTGCGATCTGGTGAAGGGCAAGGATCGCGCGGACCCCGGATCCGTGATCTTCGACGCAGTCCGCAAGGCCAAGACCGAAGGGCACGACGTCGTGATCGCGGACACCGCAGGCCGGCTCCACACGAAGTCGAACCTGATGGAGGAGCTCAAGAAGGTCGTCCGCACCGCCGAGAAGGCGCTGGAGCGGCCGGTCGACGAAGTGCTCCTCGTGCTCGACGCGACCACGGGACAGAACGCGATCCAGCAAGCGCAGCTCTTCAAGGAGGCGATCGCGGTCAGCGGCTTGGTGCTCACCAAGCTCGACGGCACCGCCAAGGGCGGCGTCGTGCTCGGCATCGTCGACGAGCACCACGTGCCCGTGCGCTACGTCGGCATCGGCGAGCGCATCGAAGATCTCCGCGAGTTCGACCCGGAGAGCTTCGTGAGCGCGCTCTTCGCGAAGCCAGGCGCGGACGACGAGGCCGCGGAGGCGTGAGAACGTCTCTGGAAACCACGCCCGAGCCGAGCGACGCACCCCGACGACGCCTGTCCCAAAAAGAGCGTTGATTGCGAAAAACGGCGCGTGTTATAGTCCCGCCCACCTTTCGGAACAGACCAACTTTCCAAAGCAATTTCAATAGCTTGCGCCCGTCCAGAGAAGGTCTCGGGCCGCTCGCAAAAGCAGGTTTCGCCCACCTCGGGTGGATGAGGTCACGATGAAGAAGGCTTGGTTCGCAGCGCTCACGGCCCTCGCGGTGCCGCTGATCGGCTCCCCGCAGATCGGAACGTCACGCGCTCACGCCCAGGACGCAGACATGTCGTTCGGCGAGGAGGACACTGGCGGCGGCGACACCGGTGATGGTGGCGGCGACGGGGCAGACATGTCCTTCGGGGTCGACGAGCCCGTCGAAGACACGGGCGGTGGTGGCGGCGACGTCATCTCCTCGCTCGCGGTCGAAGGGGACACGTCCGGCGCGGAGAGCGCCGCGGCCTCGGAGGCGGGCGGTCGTGACGCCCCCGTGCGCGACGAAGAGGCGCACGAAGAGATCTACGCCGTGCAGCAGATCTACGCGCTGCGCATCAACCGGGTGGAGCTCATGCCCTCGGTCGCGCAGAGCCTCAACGATCCGTTCGTGAGCCACACCGGCGTCGGCATCGCGCTGAACTACTGGTTCACCAACGTGCTCGCCGTCGGCCTGAACTTCATCTGGTACGAAGGCCTCGAGTCCGAGTCGGACCTCAACTTCTTCGTTCGCCGCAGCACGCGTCTCGCGGTGCCGGTCAACGGCTTCCAGTTCCTCGCGAACCTGAACTTCACGTACGTGCCCATCTACGGCAAGTTCGCGATGTTCAACGAGTTCATCTTCCAGTACGACGCGTACATCGTCGGCGGCGTCGGCCTCATGCGCACCCGCCCGATTCCCGTGGTCGACCCGGTGGTGCGCGAGTTCGACTTCGGCGAGCGCATCTCGTTCAACGTCGGCATCGGTCTGCGCGTGTTCGTCACCCGCTGGCTCGCGATCTTCGCCGAGCTGCGCGACTACATGTACCTCGAGACCCTCGAGAACCTGAACGTCGAGCTCGGCGCGGCACGGAACAACCCAGAGACGTGGGTGCAGAACAGCCCTGCGTTCGTGAACAACGTGACCGCTCACCTGGGCCTGGCGGTCTTCATCCCGTTCGACTTCTCCTACAACCAGCCGCGCTGAGAAGGAACGACGATGAACACCTCCCAACAGCGTCACGCGTCTTCCACCCTCGAGAAGTCCATGCCTTCGACGTCCCGCAACTCCGGCCTCGCCTCGACGGCGCTGGCGATCGCCTGCCTCGCGGCGTGCCTCGGTCTCGCGACCACGGCGTCCGCGCAGGACGTCCACGTGACCGGCCCCCTCGCGGGTGCGCCGGCCGTGCGGCACATGCGCATGTACCGTGAGGGCCACGTCAACCTCATCCCCGGCGTGGGCTACACGCTGCAGGACGAGTACGCCCGCTCGCTCTTCGTCACCCTCGAGGCGAACTACCACTTCCTCGAGTGGCTCGGCGTCGGCATCTGGGGCGGCTACAACGTGGCGCCGATCGACACCGATCTCACCACGCAGGTGACCCGCTTCGGTCAGACCACGGACCGGAACCGCCTGAGCCTTCCGGACAACACCCTGTTCAACCAGCAGGTGGGCCGGCTGACCTGGACCGTGGCGCTCGAGCTGATGTTCGTCCCACTCCGCGGCAAGCTCTCGCTCTTCCAGGCCGTGTTCATCGACACTGACCTCTACATCTTCGGCGGCGTGGCGCTCTTCGGCGTCACCGAGCGCGCGCCGACCACGGCGGCGGCCTCCGGCTGCGATATGTCCGTCGGCGGCGTGTCGACCGCGAGCTGCACGGCGAGCGCGACCGCGCGCGCGGACCGCGTCGCGGTCACCCCGATGTTCGGCGTCGGCATGAGCTTCTACGCGAACTCGTGGTTCGGGATCATGCTCGAGTGGCGCGCGTTCCCCTTCTCGTGGAACCCCTCGGGCACCGACGAGAGCGGCGAGGGTCGCGATCGCATGGCCGGCAGCGGCTTCCCCGACGGCGTGCTCGACGGCACCGACTCGCGCACCACCTTCAACCAGATGATCAACGTCGGGCTGATCTTCAACCTCCCGCCGGACGTTACGATCGGGCATTGAGTTGGTTGGAGGGTCTGGAGCAGACCCTCCCCCTCCGCTCGCTGCGCTCGCAGAGGGACACCGCTCGCAGACGCCCGTTCGCCTCACGGCAAGCGGGCGTCGCTGCGTTTGGAGGTCAGGTGCGGGACCAGCCCGAGGGACCGAAGGACGCGCGGCCCTCGGCGCGGAGCTTGAGCAGGTGCGCCTCGAGCGAGAGCAGCGCGAGCGGCCAGATCGCAGGAGGCGTGTCCGCATACGCGCGGGCCACGAGCACATTCAGCGGCTGCGCCGTGTGCTCGAGGGACGCCAGCACCTTCTCCTCGCGCGCCAGGCGGTGCGCCACGTAGTGCTCGAAGATCGCCCTGCCCGGCCGAATCGCGCCACCGTGCGCGGGGATCACCACCGTCGCATCGAGCGCCGCCAGGCGGCGGAGCGAGTCGAGGTAGCGCGCCATGTCGCCGTCGCCGGGCTCGATCAAGATCGTCCCGACCGCAGCGACCATGTCGCCTGCGACGAGCGCACCGAGCGCGGGATCGAAGAACACCAGGTGCCCGGCAGCGTGCCCTGGGACGTGCAGGGCTTGGAGCGCGAGCTCGCCCACGCGCAGCACGTCGCCCTCCGCGATCGGCGCGCCTCGCGCGACGTCGTCGCCGAGCCGATCGAGTGTCTCTTGGTGCGCGCGAAGGGGCAGACCGAGCGCATCGGTGATGGCGCGCGCGCCGCCGACGTGATCGGCGTGATGGTGCGTCGCCCAGATCTCCTTCACCCGGACGCCGCGCCGCTCGAGCTCCCGGACGGTGGCGACCAGACGTGCGTTCTCCTCCTCGCGCGGCGAGCCCGGCTCGATCAACACGGCGTCCGCGCCGCTCACGACGAAGATCGCGTTGGTGTGCGTCGCCGGCGGCAGCGTCGGCGTGCCCAGCGGAAAGACCATCATCGAGGGCGTCGCCCAGGTCGCCGCGAGCGCGCGCGCGGCGCCGACGCGCAGCGCGTCGCTGATCGACACGCGTCCGGCCGCGTGGTCGCGGTGAGCCGCTGGCTCGAGCGTCCCTCCCAGCTCGCCATCGGCGTCCAAGCGCGGACCGAACAAGGGGTCGGTGCGCTCGATCATCCGACTCAGCTCTCGGCCCCCGCGTCGATCGCCTTCTTCTTCTTTTTCTTCTTGGTCTCGACCGCCCCCTCGGGGGCGATCTGGCCCGCGTCCGCGAGCGTCTTGAAGAAGGCGCGCTCCAGCGTCTGCACCAGCGGCGCGACGTGCCGCACCTGCTGGCCCGCAGCGGTCGCCGTCTCGAGGACGAAGTTGGCGCCCTTGCCGGCGGGCACCCGCACCTCGAGCGTCGAGCTCTGCGCGGTCTCGCGGCGCACCACGCAGCCCGCGAGCTCGAGCGCCTTCTTGAGCTCCTTGGGACTGCCCTTGCCGCGCACCTCGAACACGCCCGCCTCGGACGCGACGAGCGGCTCGATCGAGCCCGCGTA
>CAYZQM010000008.1:0-3812 GCA_964480175.1 uncultured Sandaracinaceae bacterium | reverse complement strand
CAGCACCTCACCGCCCGCGACCACCACGACCTGATCGCAGGTCTTCTCGACGTCGGGGAGGATGTGGGTCGAGAGCAGCACGCTCGCGCCGGTGCGCTGGGGGATGTCGAGGATCAGCGCGAGCATCTCGTCGCGGCCGCGGGGATCGAGGCCCGAGGTGGGCTCGTCCAAGAGCAGCAGCTTGGGATCGCCCACGAGCGCCTGCGCCAGGCGCGCGCGCTGCCGCATGCCGGTGGAGTAGCTGCCGAGCTTGCGGTAGCGGGCCTCGCCGAGGCCGACGTAGTGCAGCACCTGATGCGCGCGCGCCGTCGCCTCGGCGCGGGGCAAGCCGCACAGCTCGCCGGCGAGCGTCGTGTACTGCACGGCCGTCAGCTCGGGGAGCACGGCGTCGCCCTCGGGCATGTAGCCGATCCGCGATCGCACCTCGAACGGCGAGCGGACCACGTCGATGTCGAAGACCTTCATCGTGCCGTAGTCCGGCGCGATCAGCCCGATGAGGCACTTGAGCAGGGTGGACTTGCCGGCGCCGTTGGGTCCGAGCAGGCCGATGCGCCCAGGGGCGAGCGTGAGGGACACGCCCTTGAGGGCTCGCAGCTCCCCGTAGCGCTTCTCGATGCCTTCGATTTCGATGAGCGACACGGCGGCGGGTGTAGCACGGGGCGCCAGAGATCGCGTCGGTCGCTTCCGCTCGTTGCGTCCCACACGCCACCACGCGGCTCTCAGGCCGCGCTCAACGCCAGGCCGCCCGTATGCCGTAGGGAGGGATCACCCCTGAACACTTGCCCGGGTGGCCTGGCCTTCCGTACAGTCTGCGCCGATGACCAGTCCCGACGAGGCGTTCGCCCGACCTGCCGCTCCTTGGAAGCACGACGTGGGGCTCGACGCCGTGCTCGCGCGCTGGCGCGCCGACGGAGCGACGCTGAGGAACGTGGTCCTCGATCGGACGTTGTCGGCGACCGAGAGCCGCACCGCGGCCGTGCCCGAGACGCTGCACCCGGACGTCGCGGCCGCGCTGCACGCGCGCGGCGTGAGCGAGCTGTGGTCGCACCAAGCGGACGCGTTCGCGCGCACCACGCGCGGTGAAGATCTCGTCGTCGCCACCCCGACCGCGTCGGGCAAGAGCCTTTGCTACAACCTGCCCGTCCTCGATCGCTTGGCGCGCGAGCCCGACGCGCGCGCGCTCTACCTCTTCCCGACCAAGGCGCTCTCGCGCGATCAAGAAGAGGCGCTGCATGGTCTGTTGCGCGAGGCGAAGCTCGGTCACGGCGCGATCACGTACGACGGGGACACGCCCGGTGATGCGCGACGCGTGGCGCGCGAGCGCAGCGGCGTGCTCTTGACCAACCCCGACATGCTGCACGCGGGGATCCTCCCGCATCACGCGAGCTGGGCCCGCTTCTTCTCGTGCCTTCGCTACGTCGTGATCGACGAGCTGCACACGTACCGCGGCGTCTTCGGCTCGCACTTGGCGAACGTGATCCGACGGCTCGATCGCATCGCCCGCTTTCACGGCGCGAGCCCGACGTTCGTCTTCGCGTCCGCGACGATCGGCAACCCCGAGGGCCACGCCAGTCGCATGCTCGGTCGCCCCGTGTCGCTGGTGGGGCAGAGCGGCGCGCCCACCGGAGAGAAGCACGTCGTCATCTACGACCCGCCGATCGTGAACCGCGAGCTCGGGCTGCGCGCCAGCTACGTGAAGACGGCGGTGAACCTCGTCTCGGATCTCGTGGCCGCCGAGGTGCCGACGCTCGTCTTCGGGCAGTCGCGCAACCAGGTCGAGACGATGCTGAAGTACTTGCGGGATCGCCTCTGCGGTCAGCACGGGCTCGATCCGTCGATCCTCCACGCTTATCGAAGTGGTTATCTACCCGAGACCCGAAGGCGCATCGAGCAGGGGCTGCGCGCGGGATCCATCAAGTGCGTGGTCGCTACCAACGCGCTGGAGCTGGGCATCGACGTGGGCAGCCTCGATGCGGTGGTCTGCGCGGGCTACCCCGGATCGATCGCCTCGATGTGGCAGCGCTTCGGCCGCGCGGGCAGACGGCAGGGGAGCTCGCTCGCGCTCCTGGTGCCCTCGAGCATGCCGCACGATCAGTACGTCGCGCGCAACCCGGAGCTCTTGGTCGGCGCGCCGGTCGAAGAAGCGCGCATCGATCCCGACAACGTCGAGATCCTGATCCAGCACCTCAAGTGCGCGAGCTTCGAGCTGCCGTTCGAGGAGGGCGAGACGTTCGGCGACATCCCCGCCGAGGCCGTGATCGACAGCATGGGCTACCTCGCGCAGCAGAACGTGGTGGTCGAGGCGGGCGGCGCGGGTGGCAAGCGCGCGTGGCACTGGTCGACCGACGCCTACCCCGCCTCGCACGTGAGCCTGCGGAGCCTGTCGTGGGACAACTTCGTGATCATCGATCTCGACGGCGACCGCACGATCGCGGAGATGGACTGGCGGGCGACGCACACGATGCTGCACGTGCAGGCCATCTACCAGCACGAAGGCGAGCAGTACCAAGTCGAGCGCCTCGACTTCGAGAACCACAAGGCCTACGTCCGCAAGGTCGCGCCCGACTACTTCACGACCGCGATGACCTACACCCGCGTCTCCATCACCCAGGAAGACGACGGAGGGGTGGTCGGTGTCGCGAGCAGTCAGCCGCTCGCCGCGGGCCACGGCGAGGTGGCCGTCGTGGAGAAGGTCGTGGGCTACAAGAAGATCAAGTTCCACACGCACGAGAACGTGGGCTACGGCGACGTGCGTCTGCCCGAGATGCAGATGCACACGAGCGCGTACTGGCTGACGTTCCCCGAAGAGCTCGTGCGCACCCGCAGCTTCGAGCGCAGCGACGGCATCACGCTGGAGATCCCTCGCGCGCTGGTGGTCGACGCCATCCGCGGCATCGGGCACGCGATGCAGACCGTCGCGACGGTGGGGCTGATGTGCGATCCGCGCGATCTCGGCCTGGCGATGGGGGATCGCAGCAGCGAGGGCGAGCTCCCGGGCACCGGCGAGGGGGGCGCGGGCTTCGATCCGACGATCTTCCTCTACGACGCGATCCCGGGCGGCGTCGGCCTCTCGCCGCGCTTGTTCACGGAGCGGGAGAACCTGCTCATGCGCACCCGCGCGCTGATCGGTTCGTGCGCGTGCGACGCGGGATGCCCCGCGTGCATCGGCGCGACCGGGATGGACACGCCCGAGCCGAGCATCGACGCGCGGCCCGCGCCGCTGGCGGGGCTCTCGCTCAAGCGCCTGAGCCTCGATCTGCTGGCCGCCGTGGGCGCGGCGAGCCTGCACTGAGCCGAGGTCGAGCGTGCGATGAAGCTGGACGCGTTCCGACGAAAGCTCGCGCGGCTGCCCACCCAGGCGGCGCCGGCGACGCTCGCGTCCGACGTGACCGCGGTGGACGGCGCTCGCGACCCTGACGCATCGAGCGCGGTCGACGACGCGCGGCGCGCGCGCATCGCGCAGCTCCGCGCGATGATCGGACAGGTCGCGGGTCGCTCGCGCGCGGTGCTGAAGGAACGGGCGCACATCGAGGCGCCGGGGACGCACGCCCGGCTGCAGCGCGGCATGGTCGAGCTGCCCGGCGCGCTCGAGGCGACCCCGCTGGGACCGCTCCATCGACGATCGCTCTACCTCGAGCCGCACCACGCGCACGGGACGGTCCCCATCGCGGGATCGCTCGGGGTGTCCGGCGCGACGATCGCGGGGCTCGCGCTCGACGGCGCGCTCGCCGAGGTCGATCCCCGTGGCTTTCTCTACCTCGACACCGAGACGACGGGCCTCGCCGGTGGCACCGGCACCCTGCCGTTCTTGG
>CAYZQM010000007.1:47907-54310 GCA_964480175.1 uncultured Sandaracinaceae bacterium | reverse complement strand
GGAAGCAACCGGCTGGGCTTCGACGGCAAGAGCACGGGCGAGAGCGCGGCGGGCAAGCGCACCAGCCCCGAGACGTTCGGTCACCTCGGCTTCACCGGCACCTCGCTCTTCTGCGATCCGGTGCACGACGTCGTCGCGGTGCTGCTCACCAACCGCGTCTGCCCCAGCCGCGCCAACCAGAAGATCAAGTTCTTCCGGCCCGCGCTGCACGACGGGGTGATGGCGATCCTCTTCCCGAACGAGTGACGAGCGCGATGTGAGGGGTCAGAGCCGCATCAAGGCGGCGCCCCAGTTCAAGCCCGCGCCGAGCGCCAGAAAGCAGATGAGATCGCCCTTCTTCAGGCGGCCGTCGCGGCTCAGCTCGTCGAAGAGGATCGGGATGGTGCCGGCGGAGGTGTTGCCGTAGCGCGCGATGTTGCTCGGCACCTTCTCCTCCGGGACCTTGAGCGACTGGCGCACGCTCGCGTTGATCCGATCGTTGGCTTGGTGCGCCACGAACCAGTCGACCGCATCGAGGCTCACCTCGTGCTTGGCGCAGAGATCGCGCACCACCTTGGGCAAGAGCGTCACCGCGCTCTTGAAGAGCTCCTTGCCCTTCATGGTGGGCACGTGGCTGTCGATCGACGCGTTCCAGTAGTGGCGCTGGGTGAACATCCCGCCCGGCACCCAGATCTGATCCATCCCGCGCCCATCGCTCTTGTTCATCGCGCCGATGAGGCCGTGTCCCTCGACGTCGCTCTTCTGAAGCACCAGCGCCCCGGCTCCGTCGCCGAAGAGCACGGCGGTGCCGCGGTGCTTGCTCGCGAACGCCCACTCTTCTTCCGTGGGCTTGCGCTCGCTCTCCTGCATCAGCACGTCCCACGGCCACGGCATGAAGCCCGCGTGGCACTCGGCGCCGACGATCAGCACGGTCTTGGCTGCGCCCGCCGTCACCAAGCCATCGGCGAGCTGCAGCGCGAAGGGCATCGCCGCGCACTGCTGCCGGATGTCGAGCGCAGGCACCCCCGGGATGCCCAGCTTCGCGCCGAGCAGCGCGCCCGATCCGGGGAACGCGTGCTCGGGGGTCATCGTGCAGAACACGATGTAGTCGATGTCGCTCTTCTCGATGCCCGCGCGCAGGATCGCCTGCTCGGCGGCGGGCACGGCGAGGTCGCTGACGCCTTCTCCCTCGGCGGCGTAGTGGCGCTGCGCGATCCCCGAGCGCGGCCGTATCCACTCGTCCGAGGTGTCCATCACCCGGGAGAGCTCGTCGTTCAGGACGGGCCGACCCGGGACGTGGCGGCCGCTACCGATGATGGTGATTCCAGGCACGCGGAACGCCTGTCACGTCCGAGCGACGTCGGCCAGTGGCGCCGAGCGCGCTCAGGGACGAACGAGCGGGCCCGTGCGGTAGGGCAGCTCGAACGCGTCCCCCTCGCAGCCCCCCGTCACCGGCACGAAGCGCAGGACGATGTCCTGCTCCGGCTCGATGGCGCCGCCGATCGTGAACGGGTTGTCGATGTTCGCCTCGATGCGGGTGTCCGAGGCCGAGGTCGCGCGCACCGTCGCGACGTCGGCGACGCGGATGTCGTCGCCGCTCCCCACGAGCGCTTGGATGTTCACCGCGATCGGCGCTGGCGTGGTGTCGCCGCACGACTCGAAGTCGACCGTCACGTCCACCCGCACGGTCGGATCGCCGAGCGGCACGTCGGGCGTGAACGTCGCGTCGAGCACCGTGGACCACTCGTACGGGTCGCACTCGAAGACCCGCTCGCCGCCGCAGCTGCGGGCGAGGGTGGTGCCAGGCTCACAGCCCGTGAGCGCGAGGACGAGGCCGAGGCAGAGGAGCGAGGAGAGCTTTCCCATCGCCCGAGGTGTACGCGATCGCAAGCGCTCGCGCCGCGCGCTCAGGACCGGTGGCGGTAGGTGAGCGAGAAGTGCATGGGGACCGGCATCATCGGCCCCTGCTGGGTGGCGGACACGGTCATGGTCGTTCCGTCCGCCGACAGCTCGAAGGTGTTCCAGCGATCCCCGAGCGACGCGTCGAAGAACTGCTCGAGGTGCCCATCGCGGAAGTACTGGCTGATGGTCACGCTGCCGGTGCCCTCGACGTCGAACGCGGTCGGCACCCCGGGGCTGGTCGTGTAGCTGAAGCGCTGGTCGAAGCCGACGGTGATGTTCGAGCCGGGGAACGCGATGTCGAGCCGCTCGTTGACCGGGGTGTTCGAGCGCAGCTGATCGCGCGCCACGCTCTGCAGGAAGTAGTTCATCTCGGAGACGGTGCGCTCGATCCCCCGATCGATGACCGCCTGGGCCGCGGTCCGCGAGACCGTGAGGTGCCACTCGCCCGCGAGCCCGGCGCGCAGCTCGGCTTCGGTGCGGGCCGGCGCGGCCTGGGTCTCGGCTCGGCTCGGGACCAGCGGGAGCAGCGCTGCGAGGACCAAGAGCAGAGACACCGTGAGAGAGGAGCGGGCGCGCATGGTGGGCCCCTAGACTGCCGGACCCCCCACCGATCTTCAATCGGGCTCGATCGCGGGGCGCCGACTATGCTCGGCCCGCTCGAGGCCCGGCGGCCCGGGCCGAGGAGCACGTGACCGAGGCCGAGATCCACCTGTATGCGACCTACGCCGAGCTGGCCCTCGCGGTGCTCACGTTCGTCTCGCTCTTCGTGATCACCGCGCCGTATGGCCGGCATGCCCGCAAGGGCTGGGGCCCCGAGGTGAGCCAGCGCTTGGGCTGGGTGCTCATGGAGCTGCCGGCCTGCGTGCTCTGGCTCGCGATCTTCTTCGCGGGAGAGCACGCGCTCGAGGTCGCGCCCCTGTGCCTCATGGCGCTGTGGCAGATCCACTACGTCAACCGCACCTTCATCTTCCCGTTCCGCATCAAGGCAGAAGGCAAGACGACCCCCGTCTCGATCGTGCTGACCGCGGTCGTGTTCAACACGCTCAACGCCTACATCAACGCCCGCTGGGTCTCGGAGCTCGGCAGCTACCCCAGCAGCTGGCTGATGGACCCGCGCTTCCTCGTCGGGGCCGGTCTCTTTCTGACGGGCTTTGGGATCAACCAGCACGCGGACTGGGTGCTCATGAACCTGCGCAAGCCCGGCGAGACCGGCTACAAGATCCCCAAGGGCGGCCTCTACACGTACATCACGTGCCCCAACTACTTCGGCGAGATCCTCGAGTGGACCGGCTTCGCGATCGCGAGCTGGTCCCTTCCCGGTCTGGCGTTCGCGCTCTACACCACGGCGAACCTCGCCCCCCGCGCGCTGAGCCACCACAAGTGGTACCGGGAGAAGTTCTCCGACTACCCGAGCGAGCGCCGCGCCCTCATCCCCTTCGTGATCTGATCCGATGAGCACCACGACGCTGAACGACACCGCCTCGACCGAGCGGAACTTCTATCTCGGGATCGCGGTGGTCTCCGCCGCCGCGGTCGGTCTGCTCGCGTGGATCCTGATCCTGCGCGATCCGCCCCCGGGGGACGCGGCGGCGCTGGCGTTCATGCCCGCGGTGAACGCCGCGATGAACGCGCTCTCGGCGAGCTGCCTGGTGATGGGCTTCATCGCGATCCGGAACAAGAAGATCCAGCTGCACCGCGGGCTGATGCTGAGCGCGCTCGCGTTCTCCGCGCTCTTCTTGGTCGGCTACCTCGCCTACCACTTCGTGCACGGCGACACCCACTACCCCGAGGGCGCGCCGCTGCGGACGTTCTACCTGGTGATGCTCGCGTCCCACGTGATCCTCTCGATCGTGTGCTTCCCGATGGTGCTCATCACCTTCGGCCTCGCGCTGCGCGGGCAGGTGCTCCGGCACAGGAAGATCGCGAAGTTCACCCTGCCGCTGTGGCTCTACGTGTCGGTCACCGGCGTCGCGGTCTTCGTCATGCTCCGCTCGGTCCTCTGATCGGGCGTGGCCGGCGTGGGCAGCGTGATCGGCTTCGACGACGCGCCCTTCCCGCATGCGCACCGCGGTGACGTCCGCTTGATCGGCGTGCTCTGCGCCGGCACCCGCCTCGATGGCGTGCTCTCCGGCAAGGTCCGCCGCGACGGCGCGAACGCCACCGACGCGATGCTCCGCATGATCGAGGGCGGGCGCTTTCTCGAGCAGGTGCGCGCGGTGCTCCTGCAGGGGATCGCGGTCGCGGGCTTCAACGTGATCGACGTCCATCGTCTGCACGCGCGCCTGGGGGTGCCGGTGGTGGTGGTCGCGCGGCGCGCGCCGCGCCTCGCCCGCATCCGGAGCGCGCTGAAGAACGTGCCCGGTGGCGCGCGCAAGTGGCGCTTGATCGAGGCGGCGGGACCCATGGAGCCCGCGGGCTCGGTCTTCGTGCAGCGGGTCGGCATCGAGATGGCCGCCACCACGGCGCTGCTCACCAAGACGACCCTGCACGGCAACCTGCCCGAGCCGCTGCGGTTGGCCCACCTGATCGCGGGCGGCGTGACCACCGGGATCAGCCGCGGTCGCGCCTGACACCGCTACTCCGTGCGGGGCGGCTCCATCGCGCCGCGGATCGCGCGCGCCATGACCGCGCGCTCGCCGGCCAAGAGCTCGGCGGCCAGCGTCTCCGCGGGGATCGCGATGGAGAACGACGCGCCGTTGTAGACGCCCCAGAGCATCCCGATGACCCGACCTTGATGATCGACGGCGGGTCCTCCCGAGCTTCCGGGCTCCGCCTCGGCGTCGAGCACCAAGCACTCGGTGCGGCCGCAGGCCATCGTCGAGAGCGGCGTTCCCGTGACCGTGCCGGCGACGACGCCCTCGCTGGTGATGAACGTGAGCCCGCCCGGGTGGCCCCCGATCACCACCCGCTCGCCGCGCACTACGCCGCCGGTCACGAAGGGCAGGGACGGAGCAGCGATCCCACCGGGCACGTCGAGCAGCGCCAGATCGATCCGCGACGAGACGTACACGACGTTGGCCACGCGACCGGTGCCATCGGCGAACTCGATCCAGAGCGCGCTCTCCCCTTCCACCACGTGCGCGTTGGTGACGATGTACTTGGTCGGGCCGAGCTCGGCGACCCACCCCGAGCCCACGTTCCCGTCGGTGCGATCGATCCGCACCAGCGCTCGGATGCAGCGGTCGTGGGCAGCGCGCAGGTCCACCCGCACTTGCGCATGTCCACGTCCACTCACCACCGAGCACAAGAGCCCCAACGCCACCACCAGCAGCCACCGCGATCCTGCGTGCGAGCGCCCTTGCACCACGCGCTTCGACGCATGAGCCAGGGGTCCATTGGAAGAAATCTTCACCGGGCCATGCAGGCGGTCCGACGGCGTTCCGTGCCACACTCGCGCCCATGCTCGACGTCGCGCGCACCGAACTCCGACGCCTTCGGTCCCGTCCCGCCGTCGCGGGCGTCACCGCGCCCTCGCCGCCCGGGTTGCCGGTGTTCGGACACGCGGGCTTCCTGGTGCGCAACCGCCTCGAGCACCTGCTGCGGCTCACCGTCGAGCTCGGGGACGTGGTGCGCTTGGACATCCCGGGCATCACCGCGCACTTGTGCGCGCATCCCGATCACGTCGAGCGGGTCCTGGTGGGCGAGCACCGCCTCTTCACCAAGCAGACCCGCGGCTACGACAAGCTGCGCCAGTTCTTGGGCAACGGTCTGGTGACCAGCGAGGGCAGCTTCTGGATGCGGCAGCGTCGCATCGCGCAGCCCGCGTTCGCCAAGCGCCGGATCCAAGGCTTCGGCGAGACGATGGTGCGCTGCACCGAGGACATGTTCGAGGCGTGGGACCGAGCGGCCGAGACGGGCGAGCTCCGGGACATCCACGCCGACATGATGCACCTGACGCTGCGCATCGCGAGCCTGACGCTGCTCTCGAGCGATCCGAGCGCGAAGGCGGACGCGGTCGGCAGCGCGCTCGACGTCATGCTCCACGAGGCGAACGACCGCATCAACTCGCTGGTCGATCTCCCCGACTGGCTGCCTACGAAGCGGAACCGCCGCTACCACGCCGCGCGCAAGACCCTCGACGACATCGTGATGGGGATGATCGCCGACCGGCGCCGCGGCGAGGCCAAGGACGATCTCTTGCAGATGCTCCTCGAGGCGCGCGACGAGGAGACGGGCGAGGGCATGGACGACGTCCAGCTGCGCGACGAGGCGATGACGATGTTCCTCGCCGGCCACGAGACCACCGCGAACGCGCTGACCTGGTCGCTCCTGCTCTTGAGCCGCTACCCACAGACCGCGCGCAAGCTCGCCGACGAAGCGGGCGACGTCCTGGGCGATCGATCCGCGAGCGCGTCCGATCTGCCCAAGCTGGAGCACGCGCGCCGCGCGCTCTCGGAGTCGATGCGCCTCTATCCGCCCGTGTGGGTGATCGGCCGCTCTCCGAGCGAGGACATGCGCTTCGACGGATACCCCGTGCCGAAGGGCTCGCTGATCTTCATCTCGACGTACGTCACCCAGCGCC
>CAYZQM010000007.1:23820-47896 GCA_964480175.1 uncultured Sandaracinaceae bacterium | reverse complement strand
GCTTCTGGGACGATCCAGAAGGCTTCCATGCCGATCGCTTCGCGCCCGAGAAGCAGAAGGCGATGCATCGCTTCCAGTACTTCCCCTTCTCGGCGGGCCCGCGCATGTGCATCGGCGCGGGCTTCGCGATGATGGAAGGGCAGCTCTTGCTCGCGACGATGATGCGGCGCTACCGCTTCGACGTGCACCCGGGGCACCCGATCGAGCTCGAGCCTCTCATCACCTTGCGGCCCAAGCACGGGCTGATGGTGCGCGTTCACCGGCGGTGAGCGCAGATCGCCGCTTCGGTGTGCCCTTCGCCAGCGGCCTGGTCGTCGCGAGCATGATCGGCACCGGCGTCTTCACCACGAGCGGGCCGCTGCTCGAGACCGTGGGCTCGCCCGCCGCGGTGCTGACGGTGTGGCTCGTCGGCGGCGTGGTGTCGCTGTGCGGCGCGCTCTCGTACGCGGAGATCGGCGTCACCCACCCCGAGGCGGGCGGCGAGTACGCGATCCTCAAGCACGCGCTGCATCCCGCGATCGGCTTCGCCGCGGGCGTCGTCTCGATCACCGCGGGCTTCGCGGCGCCGATCGCCGTCTGCTCGCTGGCGTTTGCGAGCTACCTGAGGACGGTCCTGCCGCTCTTGCCCGAGATCCCCACCGCGATCGGGCTCGTGGTGCTCACGACGCTGATCCACGCGCAGCGCGCCGCGATGGGCGCGGCCGCGCAGAACGTGCTGACCGCGCTGAAGATCGCGCTCGCGATCGGCCTCGCGCTGCTCGGCGTCGCGTCGATCGATCCCGCACGCGCCGCCGGCGATCAGCTCGCGAGCGAGATCGTGAGGCCGAGCTTCGCGCTCGGCGTGGTGCAGGTCTTCTTCGCGTACACCGGCTGGAACGCGGCCGTGTACGTCGCGGGGGATCTGAAGGATCCGGCGCGCACACTGCCGCGCGCGCTGGTGCTCGGCACCGCGTTCGTCACGCTGATCTACTTGGCGCTGAACGCGGCGTTCGTGCTCGCCGTCCCGCTCGAGACCGTGCGCGGCGAAGTCGCGATCGCCGAGCGGGTCTTCGACGCGCTGCACGGTCCCGTCGTCGCGCAGGCGCTCGCGGTGGTGATCGCGATCGGGCTCGTCTCCACCGTCGGCGCGTTCGTGCTGAGCGGGACCCAGGTCTACGCCGCGATGGCCGCGGACGCGCCGCGCCTCTCGGTCTTCGGGCGCACGAACGCGAGCGGCGCGCCCATCACCGCGCTGCTCGTCCAGAGCGCGCTCGCCATCGCGCTCATCCTCACCTCGTCGCTGCGCGAGCTGCTGGGCGCCGTGGGCATGGCGCTCTCGATCACCTCCGCGCTCACCGTGATCGCCGTCTTCGTCGAGCGCCGCCGCCTGGCGCGCGAGGGCAAGCGCCCCGCGTTCCGCACCCCCGGCTACCCGGTGACCCCGCTCCTATACCTTTCTCTCCTGGGCTGGGTGGTGGTCGGAGGCAGCCTCGAGTCACCGAGATTGCTCGTGTTTTCTCTCGGCACCCTCCTGCTCGGAGGTCTGGGGTTTTTCGTCGTCAGGACGAAAACCAAATGAATTCGTGATCGCGTGACACGCTGGCGCAGCACGCTGGGGTCTCGCGTCCCTTCTGATGAGCAGAAGCCTGGATTTCAGGCGCCGGAGCGAGCGGATCACGCGCGAATTGGAGCTTGTGCTTCCGTCCCGTCAGCTGGCACGCTCGTCGCAATACGAGGTGGCAGATGAAGACGAACCGAAAGACGCGGCGAGTGGGTAGCGAAGGCCTGAGCGGCCGCATCGCTGCTTTCTTCGATGGCGCGGCTGCGGTGGAGGCGATCGAGGGTGCGGGCGGCTTGCCGCAGCGCTCGCGCTCGCTGAACGAGCTCGCGCACGAGTCGCGCGGCGCGATCTTCGTCGAGTACGTCGCGCTCCTCTGCCTCGTGACCGTAGGCGGATCGGCGGCGGTGGTGACGCTCGGAGCGCCGCTGGTGGCGCTCGCGAGGTTCACGCAGCTCGTGGTTGGCCTCCCAATTCCGTAAGAGGCTCTTCAGGGCCTCCGTGAGGAAGGCCATCCACTGGTTGCTGGGTTCGGGCTGGATCGAGAACGAGAACACTAGGAGATCGAAATGACCAAGCTGACTGCCAACAAGTCCCGCCGCGTTCGTGAGCTTCTTGCGGATACCCGCGGTCTGTCGACCGTCGAGTACATCATCATCCTCTGCCTCATCGCCGTCGTCGGCTTCGCCATCTGGCAGAAGTTCGGCAGCACCGTGAAGACCAAGGTCCGCGGCGCGGATGGCGTGGTCAACGGCCTCCCGACCTCCAGCTCGTCGTGAGCCGGGGCTGATCGAGCCCGGGCTGATCTCGGCCCGGGGCTCGGTCCAGCCGAAAGGAGCGCCGTCTTCCCTGTGGAGGCGGCGCTCTCTTTGTTTCTTCTGCTTCTGCGCTTCTGCTTCCGTCTCGCTTTTCTTCGATTCGTTTCTGACTCCCGCGAGGACCGACCGATCGCATGGAATTCGGTTTCGAGATGCTGAGCATCGAGCCGAGCCGAGAGCTCGCGCCGTACGTATTTCTCTTGGCGCTCGCGCTGACCGCGATCGCTGCGTGGACCGACTGGCGGGGCGGTCACATCTCGAACTACCTCACGCTGCCGCCGATCGTGCTGGGGCCGATCGGGTATGGGCTCGCGTTCGGGCTGAACGGGTTCTTCGGGTCGATCTTCGCGATCGTGCTCTGCGGGCTCGGGCCCTACTTGGTGTTCCGCATCGGGGGCATGGCCGGCGGTGACGTGAAGCTCTTCGCCGCGCTCGCCGCGATCTGTGGGCCCAACCTCGCGCTCGAGGCGCAGTTCTTCGCGCTCGTGGTGGCCGCGATCTACGCGCTGGGCCGGCTCACGTGGGACGGAAAGCTCTTCCGCACCCTGGCCAACGTCGTCTTCATCGTGCTCAACCCGATGCTGCCGAAGCGCTGGCGCCGGGGGATGTCGAACGAGCTGATGTCGCGCTTGCGGCTCGGCGGCGCGATCTTCGCAGGCGTCTTCTTCGCGATCCTCGGTCGCTACCAGGTCGCACTCTTCGGGCTCGCGGCGTGATGGCCCCGGGCACCTTCCTCCTTGACCAGCTTCGTCCCCGTCTGGGACCCTCGTCGACACGCACCGGAGAACGCTCATGAACAAGCAACGCACGTCCGGAAGCTCATCGAAGTCACGATCGCTGCTGCGAGATCGCAGCGGCGCGGTCTACGTCGAGTTCCTCCTCGCCTTCGTGCCGCTCTTCTTCTTGTTCCTCGGCATGATCCAGATGGGCATGGTCTACGCCGCCGATCTGGTGGTGCGGCACGCAGCGGTGACCGCCGCGCGCGCGGCGGCCGTGGTGATCGACGACAACCCCAACCGCTACAACGGGGACGCGCGGCGTCGCTTCGAGACCGACGGCGCCCAGCGCGACACCATCATCCGCACGGTCATCGAGACCGTGCTGCGCACCCCGGCGTCGACCTCGCGTCCTCCGGCGATCGACAGCGAGCGCTACTCGGCGATCCACTCGGCGGCCTCGCTGCCCCTTCTGCCTTTCGCGCCGCCGGTGAGCATGCTCTGGCGCTCGCCCGACGACGAGAACGTCATGAACGCGATCGGCACGATGCCCGAGGGGCGCGCGGCGTTCGGCCTGGTCTACAACGAGGCCGGTCTCGCGGTGTCCTTCCCCACCGAGCCGATCGCGCGGAACTTCCGCTCGGACTGGCCCCGGCCCAACGACGAGGGCGCGTTCAGCGGCACCGAGGGCCAGGTCACGGCGCGCGTCACGTACCTCTTCCACTGCGCGGTGCCGCTCGCGAACCGCCTGATGTGTGAGGACCTCTTCGCGATCGCGTACGGCGTCGACGTCGGCCGGGTCGCCTCCATCACCGCGGCGTTCGCCCGCGGCGACCTCGACTGGGTGCAGTTCCAGGAGGAGCTCAACGGTCTGCGCATGAGCCGTGAGCGCCTCGAGCGCTGGCAGCCCCGCACCGAGGAGCTGCAGGGCGCGGGCGGCGAGGTCGGTATCGATCTGCTCGGCGCGATGGCCGGCATCTCGGCGGTGTTCGGCGGTCCCGCGCCGCGCTTCTTCCCCATCCAGCGCGAGGCGACCATGCCGCTTCAGGCCGCGAACTACTGCTACCGCGACGAGAGCGGCGGCGACTGCTGGGAGCAAGAGCTCGATTGATCCTTGGGGCTCCGCCCCAGACCCGGCCGCATCGCGAACGAGCCCACCCGCTTCTGGCAGGTGGGCTCGACGCGTTTCGGGGCGATCGGCTCGGGGCGATCGGCTCGGGGCGATCGGCTTCGGGCGATCGGCTTCGGGCGATCGGCTTGAGGCGGTCGCCGCGCGGTCAGTGCGGGATCACGCCGCCGAACCACGCGGCCGCGGCGCCGGCACCGACGAGCACCAGCAGCACCATCACGTAGAGCGCGGCGTTGCTGCCCTTGGGCTTGTCGGCGATGGGGGCGACCTCGGCGGGCGGGGTGACCTTCTTGTCGCTGGGCGCGATCGGCGCGGGCGCGACGATGTCGGTGCGACCCGTGGGGACGCGGCCGCCTTCGAGCTGGCTCGCGAGATCGACCGAGTCGTCGACGCCGCTCTCGCGCCAGCCCCCGTCGCCGGTGAGCTGGTCGGCGAGCGAGCTGCTGCCCGCACCTTGGACCTCTTGGTCCTGCGAGAACCAGTCGGCCGGGTTCTCGAAGAGCCCGGCATCGAGCGGCACCGCGCCCTCGTCCGGCGCGTCCGGTGAGCTCGGGCCCAGCGGGCTCGACATGTCGTCGAGCGAGGTGAAGCGGAAGAGCTCCTCTTGGATGAGGCGATCGATGATCGAGGGCTCGGCGGCGCGCGCGGCCTTGGCGGCCGCCGACTTCGCGTCGACCACCGACTTCACCAGGCGCGCGAGATCCTGCGAGGTGACCTTCAGCTTGTGCGCGAAGAGGTAGCCCGCGAGCGCGTCCTGGAACTCGAGCGCGGTCTGGTAGCGCTGCGAGAGATCCTTCTCGAGCGCCTTGCCGAGCACCCGCTCGAGCTCCGCGTCGACCTCGGGGTTGATGCGCGAGAGGCTCGGTACCTGCGCCTGCTGGACCAGCTTCACGGTCGCGAAGTCGGTCTCGCCCAAGAAGAGCCTGCGGCCCGCGAGCATCTCGTAGAGCAGGATGCCGAGCGCGAACACGTCGGTGCGCGCGTCGACGGGCTGGCCCAGCGCGGCCTCGGGAGAGAGGTAGCTGAACTTGCCCTTCACCACGCCGGGATCGGTCTTCTCGAGCTGGGTCGTCGCCTTGGCGAGACCGAAGTCGGTCACCTTCACCTCGCCGCGCTTGCTGAGGAGCAAGTTCGGGGGCGAGACGTCGCGGTGCACGATGTTGAGCAGCTTGCCGTCGTCGTCCGTGAGGTCGTGCGCGAAGGCCAAGCCCTTGCACGCCTCCATCGTGATGAAGATCGCTTCCTTCAGGCCGACGCGTCGCCCCTGCTGGCGGTAGTGCTCGACGATGGCCTTGAGGTTGCAGCCATCCACGAACTCCATGACGATGAAGAACGTGTTGTCGGCGGCACCGATGTCGAAGACGGTGACGATGTTCGCGTGGTTGAGGCGAGCACCGAGCCGCGCCTCGTCGAGGAACATCGCGATGAAGTTCCGGTTCTGAGCGAGGTGCGGCAAGACCCGCTTGATCGCGACCTGCTTCTTGAATCCCTGGACGGAGGCCTGCTCGCCCTTGAACACCTCCGCCATGCCGCCGGCTTCGAGGCGATCGATGACGCGGTATCGCTGCTCGGCCATGGGAGCGCGATGATAGAGATGACGCACCGATCCAGCAAGGATGAGGTTCCGCCCGGATTGGAGGTCGGTCGTCCGCGGCGCTTGACGGGAGCGGCGCGCGACGATTGACTCGCGCCCGTGCCTGGCTCGACCAAGATCGCACCGTCGATTCTCTCCGCGGATTTTGCGCGTCTCGGCGAGGAGGTGGCGGCCGTCGTCGCCGCGGGCGCCGACTGGATCCACGTCGACGTCATGGACGGCCGCTTCGTCCCGAACCTGACGATCGGTCCTCCCGTCGTTCAGGCCCTTCGACGCGTCACGAAGGCACCGCTCGACGTGCACCTGATGATCGTCGAGCCCGAGCGCTACGTGGACGCGTTCGCGGAGGCCGGCGCGGACGGGATCACCGTGCACGCGGAGGCGACGACGCACCTGCACCGGACGCTGCAGGCGATCCGCGCCGCGAAGAAGAAGGCGGGCGTCTCGCTCAACCCCCACACCAGCGAGCACTGCCTCGAGTACGTGCTGGAGCAGACCGATCTGGTGCTGGTGATGAGCGTGAACCCCGGCTTCGGCGGGCAGGCGTTCATCCCCGAGGTCCTGCCGAAGATCGAGCGGGTGCGCGCGATGATCGATCGGCGGGGCCTGGACGTGCGGCTCGAGGTCGACGGCGGCATCAAGGTGGGGACCGCGCGCCAGGTGGTGGACGCAGGGGCCGACGTGCTCGTCGCGGGCAACGCAGTCTTCTCCGGCGGTGACTACGCGGCGGCGATCGCGGCGCTCCGAGAGGACGCGGGTCGATGAGCACCGATCCGGGAGAGAAGCCCGCGCTCACCACGATCTTCGTCGACGAGCGCGCGCAGAAGCGGCGCCTCAAGAAGGCGCGCCTCGTCGTCGTCGAGGGCCCGGACAAGGGCAAGGACCTGGCGATCGAGCGCGAGCGGGTGACCGTCGGGCGGAGCGTCATCTGCGATCTGGTGCTCGGCGACAAGGCGGTCTCGGGCACCCACTTCGAGGTGATCGCGAGCGAGCGGGGCTTTCTGCTGCGCGACCTCGACTCGCGGAACGGGACGTTCGCGGGGGACCTGCGGATCCGCGAGGTGTGGATCAAGCCGGGCGCCGTGATCCGCGCGGGGCAGTCGCACGTGCGCTTCGATGGCGCCGAGGGATCGATCGACATCGAGCTCTCGGACAAGGATCGCTTCCACGAGCTGATCGGCGCTTCGGTGCGGATGCGCGAGATCTTCGCGACGCTCGAGAAGGTCTCGCCCACCGAGCTCACGGTGCTGGTGCGTGGCGAGACGGGGACGGGCAAGGAGCTGGTGGCGCGCGCGATCCACCGCAGCTCGCGGCGCGCGAGCGGGCCGCTCGTGGTGCAGGACTGCAGCGCGATCCCGCAGAACCTCGTCGAGAGCACGCTCTTTGGTCACGAGCGCGGCGCGTTCACGGGGGCGACCGAGCGACAGCGCGGCAGCTTCGAGCAGGCCGACGGCGGCACGATCTTCCTCGACGAGCTCGGCGAGCTCGATCTCGCGCTTCAGCCGAAGCTCTTGCGGGTGCTGGAGAACCGAGAGATCAAGCGCGTGGGCGGCGATCGACCCATCCCGGTGAACGTGCGGGTGATCGCCGCGACCAACCGCGATCTGCGGCAGATGGTGAACGAGGGGAAATTCCGGGAAGACCTCTACTACCGCCTCTCGGTGGTCGCGATCGAGCTGCCGCCGCTGCGCGAGCGGCCCGAGGACGTGCCGCTGATCGCCATGCACCTGCTCGACGATCTCGCGTCGCGACGCGGACAAGGGCGCTTCTCGGTGGAGGCGTCCGCGATGGCGCGCCTCCGGGGCTACCCGTGGCCGGGCAACGTGCGCGAGCTGAAGAACACGGTCGAGCGCGCGGCGTCGCTGGCGGACAGCCCCGAGCTGACGGTGCGCGATCTGATGCCCAGCTCGCAGAAGACGCCGCAGGCCGCGGTGCGCGGCGCCGATCCCGAGCAGTACGTCGAGGACGGCCTGCCCTTCAAGGAGGCCAAGCAGAGGGTGCTCGACGTGTTCGAGGCCGCGTACCTGCGCGCGCTGCTCGACAAGCACGGAGGCAACGTGACCCGCAGCGCGAACGCGGCCGGCCTCACCCGCTACCACTTGCGCGAGCTCGCCAAGCGCTACGGCATCCGCGACGGCGGGGACTGAGCGCGTGGGCGACCGCTTCGACGTCGACGTGATCGTGCTCGGCGGCGGGCCGGGCGGGTCGTTGGTCGCGTCGCTGTGTCGCCGGCAGGATCCCGATCGGAGCGTGCTCGTCCTCGAGCGCGCGAAGTTCCCCCGCCATCACGTCGGCGAGTCGTGCAGCCCGGGCTGGGCTCCGATCTTGGAGCGCGCCGGCGTGCTCGAGAAGCTCGAGGCGAGCGACGTGATCCGGAAGGCGGGTGTCCTCTTTCACTGGGGCGAGGCTGGCGACGAGACGTGGACCGCCGATTTCCGTGATCGCTCCGGCAAGGGCGTGCGGGCTGGCAGCTTCCAGGTCGATCGGGCGCGCTTCGACCACCTGCTCCTCGAGCACGCGCGCGCGCAAGGAGCCGACGTTCGTGAAGAGGCGACGGTGCGCGCCGTCGAGCGGCTCGAAGGGGGCGGCTTTCGCGTGCGGTGGGACGCGGCGGAGGGCGCGCGTGCGAGCACCACGCGCCACGTGGTCGACGCGAGCGGACAGGCGCGGTTGCTCGCCCGCTTCTTCGCGCTGCCCATCGTGCCCTACGACGACATGAACAACTTCGCCGTCTTCGGTTACTGGAAGGGGTCGAAGATCGCGGCGTTCGACGGGCCGAAGATCCACGAGCACGAGCGCTGGACGTACATCGCCGCGGCTCCGGACGGGTGGCTCTGGCACATCCCGACGTTCCCGGATCTCGTGAGCGTGGGGCTGGTGACCGACGCCGAGACCCTGCGTGCGCTCGAGGGAGACAAGAGCGAAGCGCTCGAGGCCCTCTACCTGCGCAACGTGCGGGGCGCGGCGCGGGTGAGCGATCTGTTGGCCGACGCCGAGTGGGTCGCGCATCCGCTCGCGTCGACGAAGATGCTGACGGCGCGCGACTGGGCCTACCACGTGGGGCAACCCTGCGGTCCCGGCTACTTCCTCGTCGGCGATGCGGCTGCGTTCGTCGATCCGATCCTGTCGAGCGGCTTGACCATCACCGCGCACGGCGCCGCGCTCGCCGCGAACGCGCTGCACTCGATCTGGACGGACGCGACCCTCGATGGCCCGCTCCTCGAGGAGAGTTATGCGCAGGCCTACCTAGACATGGCGAGCACCTACCACCGGCTCGCGCGCATCTGGTACTCGCGCAATTTCAAGTGCGACACCTGGCACTGGGAGGCCAAGCGGCAGCGCTTGCGGACAGGCCGCCATCCCGCGGACGAGACGGCGGACGAGGCATTCCTCGAGCAGTGCATGGGCACGTTCGCCAACCCCATCGAGGGCTCGTTCGGCGTGGCCGACTTCGAGGATCGGGGCGGCGCACAGCCGACGGGACGCGTGATCCGCGATCATCTCTTCCCGGGTGGACGGACCTCTCGCGAGGGCGTCGGGCCCGCGCCGCACGCACAGACGCGCGAAGCGCTGGACGAGACCGCGCTCGCACGCTTTCGCACGCTTCTCCCGTCGCGGGTGTCCCTGCGCGGGGCGTCCTACCGAGAGGCGGAGAGCTACTTCACCGACCGCCACACCGAGCGCTGGGAGCGGGTTCGCTACGCAGAGATCACCGACGTACGAGCGCGTGATCGCTTCGAGCGGGTGGTCTTTCCCTTCGCCAACGTCGTGCCGCTGCTCGCGGAAGCACCCACGCTCGCGCACGCTGCGCGCCGTCTCTGCGAAGATGTGGAGCCCGGCTCGAGCGCGCACCACGTCCGAGCGCGCGCGGTGCAGAGCCAGGTGCTGCAGCTCGATCTCCTCGGCTTGCTCGCGATCGATCCACCGATCGACGACGGGCCGCTGCCATGGCCGGCGCCGCTCTCGGCGATCGCCTCGACGCCGCTCGTCGCCTCGGCGGATCTGCTCGGCGAGTCGATCGAGCTGAACGCGGGCAGCGATCGCGTGGTGCTCACGGCGATGCCCTCGCGCGCCCGCCATCGACCCTACGCGTCCTCGGCGACGACGGCATTCGCCTACCGAGGTGGCGGCACGGAGGCACGCCCGCTGATCGCGCAGCTGGTGGCCGCCTACCGCGGGTGGGAGGCGGAGGAGCCCGACGCGGCGCGGTCGTTCTGGAGACGGTCGTACCTCCTCGCCGCGCGCTCGGCGACGATTCCCTCGGGGCGCTGAGCCGCACCGCCACAGCGGCCCAGCCGTCGAGAGGGCGAGCCGCGCCGTGGTAGTCTGCCCTGCACCCGATGCAGCCCAGCTTTCACGACCCGGACGTGATCGCGACGCGCGCCGAAGCGAAGCGGCGGATCGCGGCCCTGCTGGGCCTGGGCGAGCACGCGCCACCGCTCGCGGTGGCAGGGCTCCGGCTGCTCGGAGTGCAGCCTGAAGGAGACGATGCCGTCCTCGAGATCGGGACGACGCAGCTGCTCGCGACGCTGAGGGCGCGCTCGTTCGTCGAGCGTGGGCTGGTCACCACGCTTCGGCGGCGGAGTCGTGAGCAGGTGGTCGCGATCGACGTCGAGCTGCGCTCGAGCGACGCGCGAGCGCACTTGCCGACGCTCGAGGCCATGGCGCGGCGCATCGAGTCGGAGACCGACGCCGCGACGCTCGCCGAGGTCCGCGGCCTGATCGGCGAGCTGAGGCGCATGCCCTCGGACCGCGAGCTCGACGTGTACCGGCTCGCCGTCGCCGGCATCGAAGGGCAGATGGCGATGATCCGCACCGGCTTGCGGTGCAATCAAGACTGCACCTTCTGCTGGCAGTCCCGCGAATGGATGGACTTTCCTCCCTCGCAGATCCTCACGTGGATCGACGACTTCCACGCGGCGGGCTTCGCCGATCTGGTGATCTCGGGAGGCGAGCCGACCCTCGATCGATCGCTCCCGGACTACATCCGGCACGCGAAGTCGCTCGGATTTCGGAACGTCGCGATCGAGTCCAACGCGATCCAGATGGCCAAAGAGGGCTTCGCCCAGCGGCTGCGCGAGGCGGGCCTCGATTGCGCGTTGGTGTCGCTTCACAGCCCCGACGCCGCGGTCTCGGACGCAGAGACGCGCGCGCCGGGTACACACGCCCGAACGGTCGCTGGCATCCGCAACCTGCTCGACGCGGGCGTGCAGGTGATCCTCAACGTCTTGATGACCCCGCGCACGCTGCCGACGCTGCATGCGTGGCCTGCGTTCGCCGCGGCGCGCTTCGGCGGAACGCCGTTGCTGCGTCAGATCATCTTCTCGATCCCCTGCAAGCCGTTCGACGCGTCGCTCGCCGCCGACGTGGTGCCGGATCCCTGGGAGGTGAGCGCCGTGCTGCCCGGCGTGATCGAGGAGGCGCTGCGCTTGGAATTGCCGGTCAACGGCCTCGAGATGCCGTGTGGGCCGCCGATGTGCGCGTTCGGCGCCGATGCGCGGGTCGCGACCCTCGCGCCGCTGCCGGGCCCGATCGACTTTCGCACCCACGTGCCCGCGTGCGATCCGTGCGCGGCGCGCTCGCACTGCTTCGGACCTCGGAACGAGCAGGTCGAGCTCTTCGGAGACGAGTGGATCGTCCCGATCCGCACCCTGCCCGGAGACGTCTCGCGTACCGTCGTCCCGATGCGCCCTGCGCAGTCGAAGCCGCGCAGCGCGGCGCCATCGGAGGCGGTCTCGGATCCGCTTCCTTCGGTCGCGCCTCCGCCGCCCTCGATCGACGACCCGATCCTCGAGCGGAACGTCGCGCTCGCGCGCGAGGTGCTCGCGCCGCTCTTCGATCCGCTCGCGTCGCGAGCCCTCACGGTGGCGCAGCTCAACGCCGATCCGCGCGCCGCCGCGGTGTCCTTCCAGCTCACCGCAGGGGGCGCCTCCGTCGAGGTCCGCATGCGCAACCGCGACGAGACGGCCAAGGCGTTTCTGCGGAGCGCGAGCTTCGACGTGTCGTACCGGAGCGACGTGCAGGATCAGCAGCACCGGCCGCTCAGCCCCGCGCTCAAGACGGCGCTCGCCCTGCTCAAGCGGGCGCTCGAGCTCACCGATCGAGGCGGTCACCACTTCGAGCAGCCGCTCACCCCCGCGCCGACGGGCGCGGCGTCCGCGTCCCATCGATCGCTGCCGGTGATCGGGGCCGCGCGGGATCCGGGACCCCGCAAGGACGTCCTGAACCACCGCTGGGACCGCGCGACGTTCGACGCCGCGGTCGAGGCGGCGTTCGCCGCGGCCAGCGACACGTCGTGGGTGGTGTTGATGATCAAGCAGGGTTGCGAGCAGTACTGCGTGTTCTGCCCGTCGGCCGATCGTGACAAGGACCATCCGCGCTGGCGCGAGATCACGCCCGAAGAGCAGCTCGAGGACACCGTCCATCAGCTGCGGCGCGCTCGGGCGCTCGGCGCGCGCAACGTCGCGATCGGGGCGAACGAGCCGCTCAGCTTCCCGTACATCTTCGAGGCGCTTCGAGAGGCGAGCGCACTCGGCTTCGAGCGGATCAACCTTCAGTCGACGGCGCTTCCGCTGAGCGATCGAGCGATGGCCGAGCGCCTCGCGACGTTCGACCGGGCCGAGCTCTTGATCCCCATCTACGGCGCGACGGCGGCCGAGCACGAGGCCGTCACCCACACGCCTGGGAGCTTCGAGCGTCTCTGCGCGGCGGTCGATCACCTCGTCGCGCTGGGCGCGCCTCGCTTCCGCCTGCAGACGTTGGCGCTCGCGAGCTCGTTCGATCGCATCGAGGCGATCGCCGACTTCGTGAAGGAGCGCTTCGGCACCACGCTCTTCGTCGCGCCGCTGCGCGCGAACCGCGTCGGCGAACGCGATCACCTCGGCGACGCCGCCCGGCTCGACGACGTGCGAGCGCTGGCGCATCGCCGCCCCGAGCTGAAGATGACCGAGTTCCCCCTGTGCGTGCTCGGGCCGTCCCAGCGAGAGCGTCGGGCGCGGGATCGGCTGGCGACCACCACGATCAACCTCTGGGCGCTCGGCCTCGAGCAGCCCGAGGATCCCGAGATCGTGCGCGACCGGACGTACGGGTTCGGGCAAGCGTGCGCGCAGTGCAGCGAGCGAGCCGAGTGCCCCGGGTTTCTGCGGCCCTACCTCGATCGGCACGGGGACGCCGAGGCGATCCCCTTCGAGGCTCGCACCGCACCGCTCAGTCGCGGGTGAGCCGGATCGGCTCGCGCTCCCGGCTGGCGCGGGCCGCGGCCATCGCGATGCGGCACCACAGCACCGAGGGCGGCAGCTCCGCCTCGATCGAGCGGTACTGCGCGAGCGCCGCGTCGCGATCGGAGCGGGCGATCTCGATCACGAAGCCGCTGCGCTCGGCGGCCACGCGCAAGCGCGACGCCTCGGCGGCGGTGAGCGTGCGACGAATCGAGAGGGCGAGGACCGGCGCGGGGCTGCCGGTGGGGCGGGCGAGCGCGGCGATCGCCGCGATGGCGTCGTCCACGGAGTCGACCTCGACGTGGGCGGCCGCGCTCGGCGCGCTCGGCGTCGGACCGTCCGGCCCGTCGTGCGTCGTGGGCTCCATGAAGAAGCCCAGCAGGTGCGCGGCCGACACGCTCGCGCCATCGCTTCGGATCCAAGCGCCGTCGTGCCGTTCCGCGAGGTTCGAACGCTCGAGGCACGCGAGCTCCGCGCCGAACGCCGCCTCCAGCGAGGTGTGGAACAAGCGCTCGAACTCGCTCGCGGACAGCGTCCCCCGGCAGAGCCGATCGACGACGTAGAACGCGCGTTCGTAGCGCATCGAGAGCGGACGGATCAGCGGCGCTGGAGGTCGGCCGGCGAGCCAGCCGTCGATCCATCCGTCGAGCGACGCGCCCGAGGTGTAGTAGCTGCCGCCGTGCTGGTGCCCGAGGACGCCGTGCCCCAGCGTGAGCACGGACGCGGGGCCGATCATGTCGGACTGAAAGTACGCGCGCGCCGAGCCCTTCGGATCCCAGACGTACTGCGTGCCGTAGCCAGCCGCTCGCAGGCGCTCGCGGGGCAGCGTCGGGGGACGCAGGGCGAACACCCGCTCGTCGGCGGCGAGCAGCATCGCGTCGACGTCGCGTTGCTCTTCGAGGGTGGGCACGTAGCCGTACGCGGCGAGCGGCGAGCTCTCGGCCAGGTAGCGGTTCACGCTCATCGACGACGGCTCGAGGCTCAGCGCGATCTCGACCGAGCGCGCGAAGGAGGCGACCGACTCGTGCGGCAACCCGGCGAGCAGATCGACGTTCACCTCCGCGATGCCCGCGTCCTTGGCGGCGGTGATCGCGAGGCGCACCTTGGCTTCCGTCTGGTCGTCGCGCTGGACGGCGCGCAGCGCGGCGGCGTCGAAGGTCTCGATCCCGAAGCTCAGCCGCGACACGCCGTGGCGCGCGAGCACGTCGAGCTTGTCGCGCGTCGTGGTGCTCGGATGGGCTTCGACCCCGATGGGCGCGCCCTCCGCGAGGTGGAAGTGCGAGCGGATCTGGGTGAGCAGCCGGTCGAGCTCGTCGGCGCTCAGCAAGGTCGGGGTGCCACCCCCGATGTGCACGGTCGCGATCGAGAGCGGCGCGATCAGCGCGGACGTCACCTCCATCTCGCGCTCGATCGCCTGGAGGTAGCGACGGATCCGCTCACGGCCACCGCTCGGACGCGACGCGAGCAAGCAGTAGCCGCACACCCGCGCGCAGAAGGGGAGGTGAACGTAGAGGACGACCTCGCGGTGCAGCTTGCCTTCGTGTGCGAGTGAAGCGAGGCGCCGCCAGGCCGTGTGGTGGACGTCGACGTCGAGCGGCCGGAACACCATGCCGAGCACGTCGCGCACGGGATCGGGGCTGGCGTCGACGGCGCGGATCGCCGAACTGAGGCGCGCCTCGAGCGTCACGTCGCGAGTTGTATCACGCGGTCTCGGCGCTCCTACGGCCGTCTGCGCCGCGCGGTCCGCTATCCTTGCGCGGTGAGCCTGGTCGCGTTGAGCAACCGTACCGCGCGGCGGATCGCGTTCGTGATCCCCTACGGCACCCGTGACGAGGGCTACTTCCCCGACACGCTCGTGATGGTGCTCGCCGGGCGTGCGGCCCAGGCGGGTCACCACGTGGCGTTCGTGCGGGTGTTCTACGACGGCGCCGATCCGAAAGAAGACGAGCGCATCCGCGAGCGCCTGCAGGCCTTCTTGGTCGCGTCGCGAGCGGAGCTCATCGTCACGGAGCGTCTCTTCGACCCCGAGCCGCTCCGCCGCGCAGCCGACGCGCTGGGGGCGGCGATCGTGCTCTCGTCGTGGGGCGATCACGAGGGGGTCGACGAGGCCGACTTCGTGCTGGGCGCGCATCCCGGGCTCGACCGCACCGGGCGAACCCAGCGCTCGCCATCCGCAGGCGAGCTCGTGGTCGCGTTCGAGGAGCTCTTGCGGCGCGGGCTGGACCGCCGATCGGCCGCCACGATCCCGGGTGTCGCGACGCGCAGCGGATCGGGCTGGGTGCACGGCCCGGACGCGATCTCTGCGGCGCTGCCGCGCCCGATCGTCCTTCACACGGAGGGCACCGTCCTCGCCGCGGGTGACGTGCCCGTGCGTCGCAGGGTGTTTCTGTTCGGCAACGCGGGCTGCCCCTACGCGCGCGCGACGGCGGAGGAGCCGCACTACCGCGAGCTCGACCTCACGCAGCCCGGCCTCTCGCGGCTCGGCTGTGCGTTCTGCCAAGCCGGCGGCGACTACCAGAAGCGCGCGGACGCCGAGGTGATCGACGAACTCTTGGAGCAAGCGTTCGCGTTCGAGCGCGCGTTCCCCGAGGCGCGCGAGCGCGTGCTCATCGATCAGATGCCCATTCGGTACTTGGCGTCGCTCCTCGAGACCGCGCATACACGAGGCCTCTCCGCTGGACGCTGGCTCTTCGCGGCGCGCCCCGACACGTTCGTTCGGGAGCGCGAGCGGCTGGTCACCGCGATCTCCGTGGCCGAGCGCACCGGTCAGACGCTGGACCTCTACCTGTCGGGCTTCGAGTCGTTCTCCGACGCCGAGCTCGCTCGCTACAACAAGGGGGTGAGCCGCGCGGATCTGCTCGCTTCGATCGAGGCGATGCGCACGCTCGCGGCCGCGCACCCGAGCGCGTTCTCGTACAACCGCGCGCGGGGTCACAGCCTCATTCTCTGGAGCCCTTGGACGACGCTCGACGATCTGTCGGCGAACGTCGAGGCGTTCCGAAGAGAAGGCGTGGGCGAGCTCTTCGACGACGCCGTGCGCAACCGCGTGCGCCTCTATCCGGGCTTGCCCATCACGCTCGCGGCCGCGCGCGACGGCGCGCTCGATCGCGGATGGGACGAGGCGAGCGAAGGTGCGGCCCGCATCAAGGGCTACGCCGTCGAGGAGCCGTGGCGCTTCTCCGATGAGCGCACGGCGGTGGCGAGGCGGCTCACCACGATGCTTCGCGCCGAGCTGTCTGGGCCCACGGAGATCGATCACCTCGCCGCAGCCATCGACGGCGCGCGTGCCGCGAGCGCCGACGTCGAAGCCCTCACGCGCTCCGTGCGCGCGCTGCGCGATCGCCTCGCCTCGCTCGCGCCCAAGCGCACCGAGCCGGCGAGCGTCGTCACCTTCGCGGGGGCGTGCAACTCGGGGTGCCTGGGATGCGCGAACCAAGAGCGTTGGCTGCCGGACGACGAGGCGTCGATCGCGGCCCGGGTGGATGAAGCGCGGGCGAGCGGCCTCGCGATCACCTTCGCGGGGCGCGAGCCCCCCGTGCACCCGGCGTTCTTGCGCCTGCTGGTGCGCGCCGCGGAGGGGGGGCGCGCGGTGGGCGTGGTCACCAACGGTCGCCGCTTCGCGGTGCCGCGCTTCGCCGAAGCGGCACGGCGCGCGGGCTTGCGGGCCGCGAGCGTGAAGCTCTTCGCCAGCGACGACGCGACCGCGGACGCGATCCAGCGCGTACCTGGCGCGCACGCGCAGGCCTGTGAAGGGATCGGTGCGCTCGCTGCGCAGCTCGATCGCATCGAGATCCGCGCGCCGATCTACGGCGCCGCGATCGACGGTGTTCCGCACCTGGCAGCGCTCGCGGTGCGCCTCGGCGTCACGCGCATCCGCCTCGAGGTGGGGCTCGACGCGCTCGGGCTGACGCAGATCGACGCAGCGCTCGCGGCGATCGATGCGCTCGAGGGCGAGGCGCGCAGTCGAGGCGTGCTGTTGATCGCCAGCCCCCTCGAGCAGGGCACGCGTGCGTTCCGTGACCTGCCGCGCGCCTCGAGCTCGCCCGCGGCGAGGGCACCGTGAGCGCGCCCGCCCCGGGTGCGATGTTCGAGCTGCAGCTGGGGCAGCTCTGCAACGATCGCTGTGTGTTCTGCATCAGCGGGCGGATCACCCGCGCGGGCGAGGCGCGCCTGTTGCCCATCGAACCGCTCGCCGCGCGCCTGAGGCAAGCGCGCCGAGACGGACGCAGCGCGCTGACGTTCCTGGGCGGCGAGCCCACGATCCAGCCGCACTTCTTGGAGCTCACGGAGCTCGCCGTGTCCCTCGGCTTCTCGCCGATCGTCGTGTTCACCAACGGTAGCAAGGCGGGGCGCACCGACCTGATCGATCGCGTGGTGGCCACGGGCGGCACCTTCGAGTGGCGCTTCTCGTTTCAAGGAGGCGACGAAGCGGCGCACGAGGCGACGACGGGCCGCCGGGGCTCGTGGCGGCAGCTCCTGGTGGCGGTGCAGCGCGCGAACGCGCTCGCCCAACGGGTGACGATCAACGCGTGCGTGGTGGCGCAGAACCACGCTTCGCTCGGCTCGTTCGGCGCGACGCTGGCGCCCCTCGACGTGACGCAGCTGCACGTCGACATGATCCACCCGGAGGACACCGGCGATCTCTCGCTCGAGGAGCTGCGCCCGATGATGGTGCGCTACACCGAGGTCGCCCCGCACCTTCGCGCGATGATCGCGAGCTTGCCCGCGGGCTTCGACGTGAACGTGGGCAACGTGCCGCCCTGCATCGCGCCCGATCTGTCGCCTTGGATCCACCACGGGGGGCCGTCGACCGAGACCTCGCAGGTGAGCGACTTCGGCCTGCCGGTGCTGCAGCCCTCGCGCGACAAGTACGCCTTCAAAGAGCGCAAGAAGGTGAAGGTGGATGGATGCGCGCGGTGCGTGTTCGACGCGCGCTGCAGCGGCCTCTTTCCCGAGTACGTCGAGCTCTTCGGCACCGGCGAGCTCACGCCCGTCCTCGCGCCCTCGGAGGTCTTCGATCCCGTGGTGTTCGAGCGCGTCGACGCTGCGATCGACGCCGTCGCGGGCGAACGTGACGGCATTTCGGTCACCCTCGACGGCGCGCACTTCACGCTCCTGCCCCCCCGCGCGGCGGACGCGCACGCGGGCTACGACCTCGTCTCGATCCGCGTATCGATGCCCTCTGCGGCGAGCGCGAGGGTGCTCGATCGGCTGCACGCCGCGCTGATGGACGCGGGGTTGCGCGTGGTGCACCCGCCGGGGGACGACGCCGCGGGCTCGCCCTCTCCCCGCATCGCCGCCGCGCTGGCCCGCTGGCGCCGCGCGGCGCCGTTCGGCCCGCTGCGGTGGGAGCGCACACGCGTTCGACAGGGCGCGCTCTCCATCGAGCTCGCGAGCGACGTCGGCCGCTTCGAGGCATTCGTGGATGCGCAGGGCAGCGGCTACCGGGTGCTCGAGGCGGGAGCGACGTCGGCGGCGATCGAGGGCGGGCTGCGCAAGCTGGTCATGGCGCTGCGGACCCGTCAGTAGCCGGGCCCTTCGGGCGCGCGGGTCCAGACCCAGTGCTCGGCGCCCTCGGTGCGGACGAGCCCTCCGTCGCCGAGCACCCGCTCGACGACCAAGCCGCGCTCGCGCAGCCGCGTCACCAGGCTCTGCTCGCCGAGCAGGTGCCCGAGGCCGACCGCGACGAACGCGCCTCCGGCCTCCAGCACCGGCACCAGGCGCGGGAGCCAGGCCGCGTTGCGCAGCGCGAAGGTCGCGTACCGCTCCTCTTCACCCATCTCGCTCAGGATCGCGAGCACGGCGCGCTCGTCTTGCGAGAGGTACGCCTCGCGCAGCCGGCTGGCTGCGTCGCGCGCCACCTCGGGCTCGTCCACCACGCGGCGCAGCGCCTCGATCGCGCTCGGCCTTCGAAATGTCGAGAGCGCGGCGACGCACTCCTCGGGCGTCTCGAGCGCGACGAAAGGAACGCCCGCGCCGATCGCCCAGTCGAAGATCCAGCGATCGAGATGGGTGGGCGAGGCGGTTCCGGGGATCCGCTCCCAGCCATCGGCCTCGGCTTCCACCTCGGCCATGCGCACCTGGCGCATGTAGACGGCGAGCATGCCAGCGGGCACCACCGCGATCTGCGCGGGCGTCGCGACCTGCGACAGCTCCTCGACGAGCCGGCGCCAGGTCGCTCGCGGCAACGCCGCGTCCAGGCGCACCGCGCGCACCCGGCGCGCGCTCCGCGGCGGATCGCGGAAGTAGCGCTGGGCTTCGCGCAGATCGATCTCCATCACCACCGTGCGCGCCCCGAGCATCGCCGCATCGAGGGGCGCGGGGACCGCGCGGAGAAAGTCGACGCCGACGTGCATCGTCCCGAGCAGGTACGAGGGCTCGGCGCCCGGCACCTGCACCCGATAGAGCCACGCGCGCGGGGCCTCGGGCGCGGGATCGAGGATCGACACCTCGCCCGCTTCGCTGCGCGCTCCGGGGCTCGCTTCGGCCGGCGCATGGCCGACCGGTGCGGCGTGGGCGATCTCGGACTCGAGGTGCGGCGTCGTCGGCGCGCGCGCGATGGCGCACCCGGACGCCCACGCCACCAGCACCACGAGCCAGCCCGTCGTTCGCACGTCGCGTGCGACACCGCCGCGCCGCGTCGGTTCCCCACGCATCGCGCTCGGGTCCGCGCGATCGGTGGCCGCGCGCGTCTCGTCCCACCCATCGCGTCGCGCTCCTGAGGGCATGCGATCAGGGACGCGGGCCGTCGGTGTCGCGGCGCAGGGAGGTGGGGTCCGCGAAATAGCGACGCTCGTGCTCGTGGTGGAAGCCCACCGTCGCCCCGGGGGCGCGCGCGGCGATCGCCGCGATCATCCGGTCGAGCTCGTCCGGAGCGCCGACCACGGGGACCTCGACGCGGGTGCCGTCGGAAAGGCCCAGGACGATCACCGCGCTCTCCTCGCGATGCGCGGCGCGCCAGTAGATCCACACGATGTCGTGGGGACGGGTTCGGAGCAGATCGAAGATCGGCGCCTCGCGCGGATCCTTGGACGCCTGCCAGTGGTAGTAGCCGGCCCACAGCACGCCGACGACGAGGCCCGAGACGAAGCCCAAGAGCGGTCGGCCGCGGAGCAGGCCGGCGATGGTGAGACCCGCCACGGCGAGCAGCGGGGTTCGCCACGCCCTCTCCCGGTAGTCCTCCTGCTTGTTCTGCAGCTGGGTGAGGATCACCGCCTGCACATGGTCGAAGTCGGTCGTCATCGTCCCCTCGCTCGGGCCCTCGGCAGGGTAGCAGCGACCGCGACCGAGCCTCGCTACGATCCATCGGGTGCGGCGCCGCGATGGTCCGCAAAGAGCGTGCAGGGCTCACCGAGCCCGCTCAGGGTGAGCCCCTCGCGGTAGAGCGTGCGCGCGACGGCGACCGATCGCAGACGAGGCGTCTCGTCGAGGGCGATCTCGATCGCGTCGGTCACGGTGAGGCCCTCGGCGAGCGATCCCGTCGCGTCGATCGCGATGACCCGGCCAGAGCGGGTGATCGCGTGCACCCGCGCGGCCAGCTCGGCCCGCGCTTGCAGCGCGGAGCCGAGCGAGGTGCGCACGGCAGCGGCGAGCGCCTGCGTCGCGGGACACGCCGGCACGCACGGAGCGTGGGAGATCAGCGTGAGCGCGCCGTTCAGCCAGAGCAGGTCTGGGCTGAGGGCCTGGTGATCGGGCGGTGGCAGTCGCTCGGCAAAGAGCGACGTGTCGTCGCGCGCCCGGCCCGAGACGAACACGCGGACGCAGCACGACGGATACCCGAGCAGCGCGCCCATCCGCGATGCCGCCTGCTCCCAGCCGGGCGAGGGCCGCTCGACGAGGGCCTCGAGCGCCACGGCCTCGTCCAGCGTCGCGTCGTCGTTCGCGGCGAGCACGATCAACCGCGCTCCCTCGGCGGGCACCGCGCGCGTGCGCAGACCGTGCGCCGCGAGCCAGCGCTCGTCGTCCGCGCGCGCGGGATCGCTCGCCAGCCACTCGCGCCGGATCAGGGCGCGCAGCCCGAGCGTGAAGCCCTCGAGCTCCGCGTCGTACGACCACGGGTGCGGACCCGCGGGACCGCTGCGCATCGAGGGCGGCCAGTGGGGGATGCGCTGATCGTCGAAGGTCGCCCGCAGCAGCTCGAGGTGCGCGTCCTCGAACGCTCCGTCGAGCCGATCGGGACGCGCCTCCAGATGCCGCTGCAGCGCGCCGATCGCGCCGAGCAGCCGAGGCGGGACGGTGGGCTCGACGTGGGTGATCCCGATCGCGCCGGCGCGCCGAAAGACCCTCCGCTCGTGGCGCGGATCGTCGAAGAGGCGCAGCGTCACCACGTCGTCGTCGCGCCGCAGGCGCACGTGGGTGGTGGCGCCCTCGAGGAGCAGGCCGCTCATGGCCGGACGAGCGCCTCGATGGTCGCGAGCGCCTCGCCGTGGGGGAGGCTGCGCTCGACGATCGCTTGCCGCGTTGCAGCGATCGCTTCCCACGCCGCGCGCTCGCGGCGCGGACCGAGCAGCCGGGTGGGCACGCCCTGGCCGAGCAGCAGGCAGTCGTACGCGTAGGGACCGAAGCCGGGCGCGAAGAAGTGCGCGCGCTCGAGCAGCTTGCGATCGGCGCGCATCGACATGGGCGCGCAGTCGGCGAAGTGCTCGAGGATCGCCTCGTTGCCGACCAGATCGCACTCGCTGCGGGCCCAGCGCCAGAGCGGCGTGTCCAGGCGCTGGTTGAATCGGTAGTGGATCGCGAGGAACGCGCGCACGCCGTCCCATGCGCGTCCGATCTCGTCGTTGAGCAGCCGCCGCGCAGGCTCGCGGCCCGGGCCGAAGGGCCACCCATCGAGGAGCGCCTCGATCTGAAACGCCAGCATGTGCAGCGCGGTGGACTCGAGCGGCTCGACGAAGCCGTACGCGTTGCCGAGCGCGACCACGTTGTGCGCGACGAATTCCCGGTGGCGCCCCGAGCGAAAGCGGACGCTCGCGAGCTCGTCGATCTCCGGCGCGCTCGCGCGCAGCTCGCGCTCGGCCTCGTCGTCGCTCAGAAACGACGAGGCGTACACGTAGCCGAGGTGGTCCTCTCCTCGGAGCGGGATGGTCCAGCGCCAGCCCGCGTCCATGGTGCGCGCCTCGGTGTAGGCCGGGCCCGTGCGGCCGGTGCGCACCACCCCGTGGATCGCGCGGTCGGTGCAGAGCGAGCTCGAATACGAATGAAACGGCACCTCGAGCGCGCCGCCGAGCAGGAGCGAGCGAAACCCGCTGCAGTCGACGTAGAGATCGTGCTCGAAGGTGCGCCCATCGTCGGCGCGCAGCCGCTCGATGCTCCCGTCGGGCCGGCGCTCGATCGCGGCGATCGACGCCGACACGAAGCGCACCTTGCCGCTCGCCCACGACTTGAGCGCGGCCAGCAGCGCGCGGTTGTCGAGGTGGTAGGCGTGGTTCGTCTCGGCGAGGCGCGAGACCAGCTCGCCGCTCTCCTCTCGGACGACCGGACCCTTGCCTGCCGCCATCCACGCGCTGCCGAGCGACTGTCGCTGGGGCGCCCCGTCGTAGAACCACGCGTCGAGCACGTCGTCCCCTTGGAAGGGAAACGGGAACGCGCCTTCCCCGGCGCCCCAGTGGAACTGGATCCCGAGCTTGAGCGTCGGGCGCACCGCGGAGAAGAGCGCGGCGGGCTCGATGCGCAGGCGGTGATGCAGGAAGCGCGTGAGCATCGGGGTGGTGCTCTCGCCCACGCCGATCACCGGGATCTTGGGCGACTCGATCAGGGTCACGTCGAGCGCGCGCGCGTCGCGCGCGAGCGCGAGCGCGGCGAGCAGCCCCGCGCTGCCTCCGCCGACGACCGCCACCGACCGGATCGGTCGCTCGTCCGGGTAGATGCCGGAGCCGTAGCGTGCGCCATCTGCCGACCGAGACATCGCGCCGAGTGTAGTCAGGCGCTGTCGAAATTGCTCTCGTGCGGCGCGAGGCCCGCGTGCCCACACCTGCTACCATCGCCGGATGATTCACCGAGTGAGGGCCACTTGACGCAGATCATCGCGGTCGTCTTCGGCCTCTCGTTCTTGGTGATCGTCCACGAGCTGGGGCACTACCTGGTGGCTCGCGCGTACGGGATGCGGGTCCTGCGCTTCTCGATCGGCCTCGGGCCGCCGATCGCGAAGTGGCAGCCCAAGGGCAGCCCCACGATCTTCCAGGTCGCTGCGATCCCCTTCCTCGCCTACGTGCAGATCGACGGGATGAACCCGTTCGAGGACATCGATCGATCCGACCCAGCGCTCTTCCCGAACAAGAGCGCGACGGCGCGCATCGCGGTGCTCTTCGCGGGCTCGGCGTTCAACTACATCGCGGCCTCGATCTTGGTCTTCTTGATGGTCGCGATCGGCGGCCTCGAGCGGCCCAACGTCGCGGTGGTCGGTGAGGTGACCGAGGGACTGCCGGCGGCCGACGCGGGGCTGTTGCCCGGCGACATCATCGAGACCGGCAACGGCGCCGCGATGCACAGCATCGCCGACGTCGCGCGCTTGGCCCGCGATCGCGTCGATCAGCCGACCGAGCTCGGCATCCGCCGCGGTGAGGAGCTCTTGACCGTGACCGTCACGCCGCGCCTGGTGCCGGTCGAGGGCAGCGAGCCGCAGCCGCGGATCGGCATCGTCACCGGGCACATCTACGACGACGTGAGCCTGGGCCGCGCGGCGACGACGGCGCTGGTGTTCCCCGCGATGTTCGTGGTCATGCAGATCGGCGGCATCATCGATCTCATCCAGCATCCCCGCGCCGACGGCTTGCAGTCGGTGGTCGACATGGGCGCGACGATGGCCGAGACCGTCGAGCGGGGCTGGCGCGACTACGTGAGCTTGATCGTCATGATCTCGATCGCGCTCGCGGTCTTCAATCTCCTGCCCGTGCCCGCGCTCGACGGCGGTCGGATCATGTTCGTCCTCTACGAGGCGATCACCCGCCGCCGCCCCAACGAGCGCTTCGAGGCGGTGGTGCACACCGTCGGCTTGCTCTTGCTCCTGGGCTTGGTGTTCGTCGTCAACGCGCGCAGCGTCTGGGTGCGCTGGCTCGCGCCGGAGGAG
>CAYZQM010000007.1:0-23810 GCA_964480175.1 uncultured Sandaracinaceae bacterium | reverse complement strand
CACCACGGGCGCGCCCGCCAGCACCGAGCCCTCGGGCACCGCGCCCGCCACGTCGAGCAGCACGACGCCGGCGACCGATCCGCCGTCCCCTGCGCCCGCCGCGGTGGCGGATCCGCCCGCCGAACCTGCGCCCGCGAGCGCGCCGTCCCACCCCGAGGCCCCGGAATGAGTGAGCACGACTACGTCATCAAGAACGGCACGGTGATCGACGGCAGCGGGGGCGCGCCGCAGCGCGCGGACGTCGCGATCAGCGGCGGACAGATCAGCGCGGTCGGCACGAACCTCGGGATCGCGAAGGAAGAGATCGACGCGACGGGCTGCATCGTCACCCCCGGCTTCGTCGACATCCACTGCCACTACGACGGCCAGGCGAGCTGGGACGAGGACATGCTCCCGAGCTCGGTGCACGGCGTCACCACGGCGGTGATGGGCAATTGCGGCGTGGGCTTCGCGCCGGTGCGCCCCCACGATCACGCGCGCCTGATCCGGCTGATGGAGGGCGTCGAGGACATCCCCGGCGCCGCGCTGGCCGAGGGGATCGAGTGGCGCTGGGAGAGCTTTGGCGAGTACCTCGAGGCGATCGATCGCATGCCGCACACGATCGATCTCGGCCTGCTCGTCCCGCACGATCCCATCCGCCTCTACGTGATGGGCGATCGCGCGGAGAACGTCGAGGACGCGACCGACGCCGACATCGAGGCGATGCGGCAGGTGCTGGTGCAATCGCTGGACGCGGGCGCGCTGGGCTTCTCGACCGGGCGCAGCGACAACCACCGCACCGCCGACGGCCGCGCGACGCCAGCGTCGGAGGCGACCGCGCGCGAGCTCGAGGGCCTGGGACGCGCGTTCGCCGGGCGCGGCAAGGGCGTGCTCTCCGCGGTCTCGGACTTCGACATGGACCGCGGGCCCAAGCACTTCGATCGCGAGTTCGACGTGCTCGAGGCGATGGCGGTGGCGGCGGGGCGTCCGCTCTCGCTCTCGACCCTGCAGCGCGACGTCGAGCCCGAGCAGTACCGGCGCATCTTCGATCGCATCCAGAAGGCGAACGCGCGCGGCATCGCGATGCGGGCCCAGGTCGCGCCGCGCGGCATCGGCGTGATCATCGGCCTCGAGGCGACGTTCCATCCGTTCATCGGCTACCCGTCGTACAAGGCGATCAGCCACCTGCCGGTCGCCGAGCGCGCGCGGGCGATGAAGAACCCCGAGCTGCGCGCCAAGATGCTCGCGGAGAAGTCCGAGCCGCTCGCGGGCGACGGAAGCTCGGTGCCGCCGTTGGTCGATCGCCTGATCGAGGCCATCGACATGGTCTCGATGCGCCTGTTTCGCCTGGGCGATCCGCCGAACTACGAGCCGCGCCGCGAGGACAGCCTCTTCGCCGAGTCGATGCAGAAGAACATCCCGCCGCTCGCGGTGGTGTACGACGCGCTGATCGAAGAGGACGGAAAGCAGCTGCTCTACTTCCCGATCTTCAACTACATGAGCAGCGATCTCCGGGCGGTCGAAGAGATGCTGCATCGCTCCGATGCGCTGGTTGCGCTCTCGGACGGCGGCGCGCACGTGGGCACCGTCTGCGACGCGAGCTTCCCCTCGTATCTGTTGACCCACTGGGCGCGCGATAGAGAGCAGGGGCGGCTCTCGATCGAGGCGGCGATCCACAAGCTGACGCTCGCCAACGCGAGCTACCTGGGCCTGAGCGATCGGGGGCTTCTCGCGCCCGGCAAGAAGGCCGACGTGAACGTGATCGACCACGCGCACCTGCGCTTGCACAAGCCCAAGCTCGTCGCGGATCTGCCCGCGGGCGGCAAGCGCTTCCTGCAGGGCGCGAGCGGCTACCGCGCGACGTTCGTGAGCGGTCAGCCGATCGTGAAGAACGACGCGCTGACCGGTCTGCGCCCCGGCCGCGTCGCTCGCGGGTAGCGACCCAACGCACGAGGTGTCGCCACATCGATCCGGTGGGGCGCAGCGCGAGCGGAGCCCTTCCAACGAACTCAGACCGGGGCGCCCAGCAGGGTCCCGAGCGCGTAGGTGATGCCCATCGCGGCGGCGCCGCCGATCACCACGCGCACGATCGCGCGGCCGATGGGCGCTCCTCCGAGCTGCGCGCTCCACGCGCCGAGCGCGCCCAACGCGAGCAGCGCCGCGCCGATCGTGAGCGGTGCGCGGAGCGAGGGTGGGGCGAGCGTGATGGTGAGCAGCGGCAGCGCCGCGCCGATCGCGAACGAGATGGCCGAGACGACGGCGGCCTGGGTCGGCTGCGCGAGCTCGTCGGGATCGAGGCGCAGCTCTTCGCGCGCGTGCACCCGGAGGGGATCCTCGGCCTTCATCATCGCGTCGGCGACCTCCGTCGCGAGCGCCACGGGCAAGCCCTTCTTCACGTAGATGCCGATGAGCTCGTTGCGCTCTGCGACGGGTGTCTCGTTGAGCTCCTTCTTCTCCTTGGCGAGATCGGCGAGCTCGACGTCGCGCTGCGAGCTCACCGAGACGTACTCGCCCGCCGCCATCGAGAGCGCGCCGCCCACGAGCCCCGCGAGCCCGGCGGTGAGCGCGAGCTGCCCACCCGCGTCCGCGGCCGCGACGCCCAGCACCAAGCTCGCGAGCGACACGATCCCGTCGTTCGCGCCGAGCACGGCGGCGCGCAGCCAGCCTCCGACCTGTGCGCGGTGCATCTCCCGATGAGCGGACTTGACCATCTGCGCAGCGTGGCACCCTTGCGGCCCGACGCCGACGTTCTTGGGGCACGCCCCGTCTTCAGCAATCGCATCGGGTGGCGCGACTCAGGGGTCCATGACGCTCGAGTCCCTCCGCACCCCCTCGTTCATCGGCTTGCTCACAGCGCTCGTCTCCGCGGCGCTCCCGGGATGCGGCGGCGGCGATGGCGCATGCACCGTCGGCGAGGTGGGCGCGTGTGGGGGTGCGCTGGTGTGCGAAGCCGGGCCGGACGGAGAGGGGATCTGCGCAGCGCCGCTGCTCGTGGAAGGCCGCGTCTTCGACCTGAGCACGGACGCGCCGATCGAGGGCGCGCGGGTGTTGGCGCTCGACGCGAACGGCGTCGCGCTCAGCACCGCGGCGATCACGTTGGTCGACGGAACCTACTCGCTGCCCGTGCCCACCGAGCGCGACGCGGACGGCTTGCCGATCGGCGATCCCGTCGTGCTTCGGGTCAGCGCGTCGGGCTACCAGACGTTTGCGCTCGCGCCGCGCGTCGCGCTGCCGATCGATCGCACGATGCCCACCGAGAGCGAGGCCGAGCTGGTCGTCGCGAGCGCTGCGACGGATGTCGGGCTCATCGCGCGCGCGGGCGCCGGCACCGGGACGATCGCGGGCACCATCCAGTCGACCGAGGCGTCGGGTGCGCTGGTGATCGCGACGGGCGCGGGCGGCGCGGTGACGGGGCTCGCCGATCGTGACGGCGCGTTCGTGCTCTTCGACGTGCCCGCCGGCACGGTGAGCGTCGAGGCCTACCGCGCGGGCATCCGCATCCTGCCGGCGGACGCGACCGTCGCGGCGTCCGCCACCACCAACGTGGTGCTCGGCGTCGCGCTCGATGGTCTGTCCACGGTCGAGGGCAGCGTGCAGATCGTGAACGCGCCCGGTGGCTCGAGCACGTCGGTGATCCTCGTCGTGGAGAGCACCTTCGACGAGACGTTCGCGCGCGGCGAGGCGCCCGCGGGTCTGCGCGCCGCGCCGGTCACCGGCGGCTTCTCCATCGCGGGTGTCGCGCCTGGTCGCTACGTCGCGCTCGCTGCGTTCGAGAACGACGACTTGGTGCGCGATCCCGACACCTCGATCGGCGGCACCGAGATCGTGCACTTCGAGGTGCCCGCCACCAGCGGCACGGTCGCGTTGGGGGATGGCTTCAAGGTGACCGAGGCGCTCGAGGTCGTCTCGCCCGGCGCCGACGGCCTGACGATCCTGCCCGCGAGCGATCCCACGTTCGTCTGGGCCGACGACTCGAGCGAAGACGGCTACGAGGTGCGGGTCTACGACGCGCTCGGCGCGCTGGTGCACGAGGACACGATGGTGCCGCGCGTCACCGGATCGCCGACGGTCTCCTACACCTGGACCGGCGCGGCGCTCACCTCGGGGATGATCTACCAGTACCGCGCGCTCTCCTACACGGTCGATCGCGACGGCGCGCACATCTACCTGAGCGCCACCGAAGACCTGCGCGGCATCTTCCAGATCGAGTAGTTCGAGCTTCAGACGCGAACGGCGCGCTCGTCGCGGTAGAGGCGCGCGGCGAACTGGCCTGCGGGCCTGCTGAGCGCTTCGTCACGAAGGCGGATCAAGCTCGGGGGTAGCTCGGTCTTCGAGGTGATCGGCTGCTCCGGAGGCACCACGATCGGCGAGTAGAGCGAGGCGAACGTGAGGTCGGCGGCGGTGAACCGGTCGCCCACCAAGAAGCGCCGTCCGTCGGCGAGCATGGCGTCCACGTGATCGAGCAGGGGATCGAGCTTGGCCTTCGAGCGCGCGACGCCCTTGGCGTCGATCTTCAAGCCCCGCCCGATCAACGGCGGCAGCACCCTGCCGAGCAGCGGCGCCATCGCGCGCGTGAAGCCGGTCGTCGAGTCGCGGATGAGCGGCGCCATCGGCTCGCGCTTGCTGAGGAGCGCGTAGTAGACGATGCGCCGCGCGGCCGGGCCGAGCTCGTCGTCGAAGCGCGCGATGAGCGCGTCGATCTGCGCGCGCTGTTCCGCGTCGTCCGGATACAGCGAGCCCGGCCTCTGGGCCTCGCAGTGCCGCACGATGTCGCTCGACTCGCGGAGCACGCGTCCGTCCATCAGCTTCAAGAGCGGCGTGGAGCTGCCGCCGCGCCGCTTGGTGCCCCAGAGGTGCAAGAGCGGCGCGTGCGCCTCTTCGCGGTAGGCGACGCCAGCGCGGTCGAGCGCCCAGCGGGCCTTCTCGCAGTAGTGGCTGAACGAGATGGTGACCAAGAGCGCGCTCACGGCGCCATCCCCTCTCGCACCCGCGACATCAGCACCGCGTCCACGTAGGTGCCGCGTCGAAACGCGCACGCGCGCGCGATGCCCTCGCGCTGAAAGCCGTGGCGCGCGTAGAGCGCCAGCGCCCGATCGTTGTCCACGTACGCCTCCAGCTCGATCCGGGTCAGGCCCAGGTAGTCGTCCGCCAAGTTCGTGAGCGCGTCCATCAGCGCGTGGCCCACGCCGCAGCCCTGCGCCGAGGGATCGACCGACATCCCGATCGCGCGCGCGTGCCGCATGCGCGGGTTGGTGCCGAGCGGAAAGAGCCCGGCGGCGCCGACCACTTCACCGTCGAGCTCGGCGACGAGCACGTGCATGTGCGGCGTGCTCTGCGCGAAGCGTCGCTCCCAGGCGAGGCGCGGCTGAAACGGGAGCTGGAACGTCCCCTCCATCACCGACTCGGTCTGGTGCAGCCGGGTGAGCGCGGGCGCGTCGCGCTCGAGCCGCGCGCGCACCGTGACGTTGCCGCGCGCTCGACGCGCGGGGATGGGAGGCGGCTCGCCGATCGCAGCGGGCGCCACGAAGCCCGGTCGAAGGCGGGCCATCCACAGGCCTTCGGCGGGGCGTCCGTCGAGCAAGAGATCCGCGCGGCGCCGCGCTTCGACCTGAAAGCCGCACTGGGTGTAGAGCGCGATGGCTGGCGCGTTGTCCGCTTGTACGCCCAGCTCGATGCGGACGATCTGGAGCCAGCGATCGGCCGCATCGATCGCGGCGCCGAGCAGCGCGCTGCCCACGCCCTTGCGCTGCGCGGAAGGATCGACCGCCATCGCGACGCGCGCGACGTGCTGCTGCCGCACCGAGGGCTGCGCGTCCAGGGTGAGGTAGCCGAGCAGCCGCTCTCCCTCGAAGGCCCCGAGCGCGAGCGAGCGCTGCAGATCGCGCGTCTCGAGCCGGCTGCGCCACGTGCCGACTCCGTCGAAGGGCGTGTTGCCCAAGCGCCGGGCGACGTCGGGATGCGCGAGCAGCGCCGAGAGCGCGTCGATGTGCTCGAGCTCGAGCGCGCGGATCTCGCAGTCGGCGCGGCGCATCGCTCAGCGGTAGCGCGCGGAGAGGGTGAAGTGGCCCTTGATCGAGATGCGCACCACCTCGCGGTCGCTCGCGTGGCGCACGACGAGCGACGTGAGGAGCTCCTCGGTGTCCTCTTCGCCGCGCACGCGTCGCAAGGCCGCGTCGGCCTCGCCCTCGAGGTGCGCGGACGCGGCCGGGCCAGCGGCGATCAAGAACAGACCGGGCGGGCCCGCGGCGATCGACCCCGCGCTCGTGATCGGCTCGAGGATGGGATCGAGCAGAGGTCGCGCGGCCTCGAACTGCGCGGCCGCGCGCTCGGCGAGCGCGTCGGTGACGGATGCGCTCTGGGTGGTCGCGTCCTCGACGGCCGCCGTGCCGGCGCGCGCCACGAGCGCGCCGACGACGAAGGAGAAAGGAATGGGCGCATCGGGGCTCGCGGCCGCGGCGCTGGTCTCGCCCAAGTCGCCGTTCGGCACCGCGACGAGGCCCGAGCCCAAGCGCGCGACGGCCTGCGCCATCGCCGCGCACTGGGTGTGGCTCAGCCCCTCGAAGGGATACCCGTGGACCACCAGGGCATCCACGCTGCGTGCGTCGAATCCAATCGCCATCGCGTTCGCTCCAGGGAGCGCAGCGTACACGAACGCGTGGGGTGCGTCCGCGCGATCAGCGCGTCACGCGAGGACCCGAGGTGCGCGAGCGATCACTCGCTGGTGACCCGCACCTCGCCGCGCGCGTGGCCGCGCCCCGGATGATCCGAGACGTTCACTTCGACCGACGGCCGAGCGCCCTCGAAGGTCACGGTGGTGCTGCCCGGCTCGCTCGGCGCGCTGCGATCGTCGTCACAGCCAGCGAGCCCACCGGACAGGAGGAGGGACACGGAGAACACGGTGGAGCAAAGAGTACGTTTCGACATACCCGCCTCCGAGCAGACCGCATGCCACCCGATCACAGGCACGTGGCCGCCGGATCGTGGCGCGGATGCGACAAGCTGCGCGCATCCGCGCAGGAGCGTCGGGTGAGGGATTCGTCCGTCGTCGCTGCTGTGGTAGCGTCGCGGCCTCAACAGGAGGGCTTCATGAAGCATGTCTCGTGCATCGTGGCGCTGTGCGCCGTCTCGCTGGGTACGCTCGTCGGCGGCTGCGCCCGTCACTCGTACGCAACGCCCGTGGTGGTGATGGTGCCTACCGGGTCCGGATCCGGCGCAGACGTCGCGTGGATCGTCGAAGACGAAGGCCGCATCGTGCGATGCACGAACGGCCCGGAGCGACCGCAGTGCGTTCGCGCGGAAGTCCGCTGAGATGCGCGCTGCGTTCGTCGCCGCGTTCGTGCTGACGGCGCTCGGGTGCGGCGGCCCGAGGTGGCGCGGTGAGTTGAGGCGCCATGCGGCGCTTCAGCACGGGTGCCCCGAGTCCGACGTCGTGATCCTCAGCGACGACGGCAACGCCATGGCACGCCATGCCCGACTGGATGTCTGCGGCGTCGATCGGATGTATGCCCACGTCAACACCGGCCCTACGTACGAGTGGCGCGACGTCACCGACACGGAGGCGGACGCAGCGCCGTACGTCACCCGCTGATCGCGCTCCCTCTGCCCCGCCACCGGTGGCATCCTCTGGCGCGTCGGCGGCGTCTCGGGGCGCCGCCAGGAGGTCGCGGTGGCGGGTTCGGCGGAGCAGGTCGTCACGTGTTCGAAGTGCAGCCTGAAGTACTTCGCGAGCACCGCCTCCACGTGCCCGCGCTGCGCTCGCGGCGCTACGCCTTCGCAGGCGCCGCCGGCAGCGGTGAGCCCGACCGACGGCGCATCAGGCCGCCTCACGCCGCAGCGGCGAGAGGAGGCACGTCAGCGCCTCCTGGTATGGAAGGACCCGAAAGAGATCGTGATCGATCGGCTCGTGGGTCAGGGCGTCCCCGAGGACGAGGTGCGCGCGTTCGTGGCCGAGCAGGCGCGCGCCGTGCACCAGCAGCTCGCCCCGGAGGTCCGCTTCCGCGCGCTGGTCCACCTGGCAGTCGCAGTGGTGATCGGCGCGGTAGGAGCGTTCTTCTTGTGGGTGACGTCGGAGGGCGCGGGCATGCGCCGCGGCCCGTGGCTGACCCTCGCGGCGGGAGGCGTCGCCACGCTGGTGGCGCTGGCGCTGGGGGCCCGCTCGATCTTCTGGCTGCTCACCGGCAAGGCGAGCGAGGAGGATTGATCACTCGGCCTCGAAGTTTCTCCGCCGGCCGCCGTCCGTGTGTCGCCGACATGCGCTAGGGGATGATCCGGGTGTCGACGGGCCACAGCGCCATGGGGGTGTTGGCGCCTGCGGTGCGCATCAGGACCGCGAAGCGCAGCGCGGAGAGCACCTCGGGGGCGAGGCTGCTCAGCGCGGTGCTCAGGCCCGTGGGATCGCTGCCCGCGCTCGGCTCGCTGAGGCCGTCGTCGCTCGCTTCGACGCCGCCGAGCACGTCGACCTCGCCGAGCACGTAGTCGAGCAGCGAGCTCGGGCGCGACGGGCGCACCTCGAAGGGCGCGTCGTCCGGCAGACCCGCGAGCTGACGCGCGCACACCAGCGCGGAGGAGAAGCCGCCGAGGTGATCGACGAGGCCGATGTCGAGCGCGCGATCGCCGGTCCACACCCGCCCTTGCGCGAGCGCGTGCACCTCGGTGAGCGACATCCCGCGGCCGGCGGCGACGCGGCGCAAGAACTCGCGGTACCAGTGGCGCACTGCCTCGGAGAGCACCTCGCGCTCGTCCGCGGTGAAGGGCGCCCACAGCGTCTCGGCATTCGCACGCGGGGTCCGCGAGATCTCTTCCGTCACCACCCCGAAGTGGGTCGCGAGCGGCTCGAAGTCGATCTTGCCGAACCACACCCCGATCGATCCGGTGAGCGTCGCGGGGTCGGCCCAGATCTCGTCGCAGCCGCTCGCGACGTAGTAGCCGCCGCTCGCCGCGATGGCGCCCATCGACGCGATCACCGGCACCCGCTCGCGCGCCCGCTGGATCGCGCGCCAGATCTGATCGGCCGCGAGCACCGAGCCGCCCGGCGTGTCGAGCCGGATCACGATCGCGCTGATGGACGGATCGCGGCTCAAGCCATCGATCGCCTCGACCGCGGTGCGCCCGCCGGTCGTGTGGATCTCGAGGATGGGCAAGTCCACGTTCTCGCCGTCCGTCATCTCGCCGTCGATCACCACGACGCCGACGCGCGCCGCGCGACCGAAGCGGCGATCGATCTCGGTGGGCTCGTGGTGCTCGCGCAACAGATCGCCCCCGTAGACCTCGCGCAGCGCCTCGGAGAGGTCATGTGCGTCGGACAGATCGTCGACCAAGCCCGCCTCCACCGCGCCCGGCGCGACGTAGGGGCCCGCGGCGATCACCTCGATCGCCCGCGACTCTTCCATCGCAAAATCGCGCGACAGATCGCTCACGAAGCGGCCGTACAGATCGTCCATGATCGTCTCGCGCATCTCTCTCGCGCTGACGCTCATGCGGTCGTCGTGGAAGGCCTCGATCGCGCTCTTGAAGCGGCCGATGCGGACGAAGTCGGCGCGGATGTCGAGCTCGCGGAGCAAGCCCGCGTAGTGCTGGATCTCCATCGCGGGCCCGTAGAGGCGGATGCCGCCCGCGGGATCGCCGATGATCGAGCTCGCGCCCGCGCACGCGTAGAGCTCGGCGCCGCTGGCGTCCTCGAGGTAGCAGACGACGTGCTTGCCCGCGTCCTCGAGCTCCGCGATGAGCAGGCGCAGCTCCTGCGCGTACGCCAGACCGATGCCCGAACCGCGCGGCCGCAAGAGCACGCCGTGCACCCGGGGATCACGCAGCGCGCGCATCAAGCGCGCCTCGAGCCGGAGCAGACCGCGGGGGCCGGTGCCGTCGATCGTGATCTCCGCGATCACGTCGCCGGTCGGCAAACCTCTGCGGCGCTCGCCTTCGAGGCGCGCGCTGACGTACCACCCCGGCCACGCCTCGAAGCCGTCGCCCACCACCACCCCGCCGCCGACGCCGTACTCGGCCCAGTCCATCGCAGCGCCGATCGTCACCCGCACGTCGGGGCGCACGCCGCCGACGTCCTCGAACTCGCCGGACGCGAGCACGCGGCCGAAGTAGGGCACCTCGAGCTCGCCCATCGCGCGCATGCCGACGCGGCCGGTCTCGTCGATCGCTGCGGCGAGATCGAGGGTGAACGCGCGGGTCCCATCGGGGCGAATCGCGCCCGCGAGCACGAACGACCGGGCAATCGCGCCGCCGCCGCCCTGATAGCCCGGACCCGTCAGATCGCGCGCGATGAACGAGAGCGCGATCTCGGGCAGGGGCCGCCAGTTGCCGGCCAAATCGAGGGTGAAGACGCCCGACAGGCGCGGGTCGCCGGAGAAGAGCACGCGCGGCGCGGCGCCGATGCTGAGCTGATCGCTGAGCGCGAGACCGACGTCGAGCGAGACGATCGTGCGCTCGATGGCGCCGCCCATGATCGAGACGCCGCTCGGTCGTACGGAGTCGACGCCCGCGCCGATCGCGATGCCGAAGAGCAGCGGGATCGCGCCATAGAGCGCATCACCGCGCTCGGCGAAGCGCTCGCCCTCGCCGCTGTCGGCGTGGCTGTAGTGCACGCTCCAGGTGTCGAGGTGCGCGATGGAGGCGGGGTTGAGCGCGACCGAGAGCGCGTCGTCGCTCGCCGCATACGAGCCCGGCGGCAGCCACGCGCCCGAGCTGTCACGCCGGAGCTGCGCGGAGGCGGACGAAGTCAGGAGCAGGGCAGCGAAGAGCGAGACGGCGGCGCGCACGCAGCAACGCTATCACGCACCTCGGGCTCGCCTCGGCTCTGGTATCGTCCACCTCCGCAAGGGTGCGCGACGGCGGGTCCGCGCCCCTCGAGGAGAGTTCCTGATGGCATTCGAAGAGCTGTCCACGATCGAGACATGGATCGCCTGCTCGCCCGAGCGACGTGAGGCGATCGCCACGGCCGTCGCGACCTCCAGCGGCCTCGAGCTCGAGCGCGTCGCGCCGTTCGCCCGCGCGGATCTCCCGCTCGCGTCCTACATCGGGCTCGATGGGCTCATGCGCTTCGTGCTCGTTCCAGGCGGCGAGGTCGAGCTCGGGCTGAGCGCGCGCGAGGTCGGGGTGCTCGAGGCGCTCGCCGCCGAGCACCGCGAGTCCCCCACGTTCGAGGCGGACTGGGGCGTGCTCCTTCGACCGGATCATCCCTGGCGCCGCACCCGCCGCGTCGAGGTAAGTCCGGTCTTGTTCGCCCAAGGCTCGATCGGCGAGTTCCCCCCGTCGCACTGGCGCCAGCAGATGGGCGGGTTCTTCGTCGGGGAGCACGGCGATGTGAGCGCGCTGCCCGAAGACCTCGACGAGGGCCTCGCGCAGTTCGGGTTTCGCATGCCGTACGAGGCCGAGTGGGAGCACGCAGCGCGGGGCGGACGTAGCGGCGAGCTGACCTACGTGGGCGACGTGAGCCCAGACAAGCGGTTGCTCCGCAAGCTGAGAAGAGCGCTCGATGACAGCGGGGGACGCGCCGAGGATCGGCACGCCTCCATCGCCAACGACTTCGGCTTGCTCGGCTTCGGCGTGCACGCGGAGCTCTGCCTCGATCGCTTCGATGGCGCGGAGACCGGCGGTGCGCGCGTACCCTACGAGGCGCGGGTGATGCGCGGCGGCGCGGGCACCACCTATCCCTGGCAGAACCCGGGGGAGCAGCACGGCCTCCTGACCGCATCGCGGCAGAAGGCGCACGGCCTGATCGAGGCGATGGGTGTTCGCGTCGTGCGCTCGCTCGACTGATCAGCGGCGGCGGCGGGCAGCGAGCGCGAGGCCCACGGCGAGGCCGCCGAGCATCAGGCCGCTCGGCGCGGTCGGGCTCGAGGCGCGGCAGCTGCAGCCGTCCGACGGAGGCACGGGGACGATGGGGCCCGAGTCGTGGCCGACCGGTGTGCCCGTATCGACCGCCTCGACCGGGGCGTCTTCGTCGACGCCGCCGTCGATCGAAATGGCCGCGTCGTCATCGACGACCTCGCCCGCGTCCTCGGCACCCGCGTCTTGTTCCGGCGCGTCGGGCGCGTCACGAGGCGCGTCGATCGGTGCATCGAACGAAGCGTCGAGCCCTGCGTCGATCGGACCGCCTGCGTGGGCGACCGAGAGCGGCAGCGAGGTGAGGCCGATCAGGAGCAGCGGGAGGAGCCAAGCGCGATGGGTCATGCGCTCGACGATAGAGGTGCGCGCCGCTTTGCTCAAGTTTGCTCCGGCGCCCGAGGCCGCCGTGTCGATCACCCGATGCGGCGGATGCGCCGAAGCGCGGGTGCGACGCCGAGCATCAGACCGACGAGGACGAGGGCGCTCGGCGGGGCTGCACGCGACGCACGACAGCTGCATCCATCCGAAGGCGGCACCGGGACGACCGGACCCGAGTCGCGCCCGATCCCCGCGTCCATCGCCGCGCCGGCGTCTTCGCCGATCATCACGTCCATCGGCTCGCTCGGCGCGTCCATGCCGGGCCCCGCGTCGAACGCCGCGTCGTAGGGCGGCGCATCGAGCGAAGGGAACGACTCGGCGCGCACGCGCCCGGCCGGGCCGAGGGCCATCACGAGGAGCGCGAGCACGAACCAAGGGCGGATGGTCATGGCCCAACGATGGCCGGCGCCCGCGGGCCGATCAATCCGCCGCTCAGCTGAGCTTGTCGTCGGCTTCCACGTCGATGCCGGCCATCTGCAAGAGGCGCAGCGCGTTGCTGGTGCGCACCACGCCGGGCTGCAGGCGGTAGTCGAAGGTCATCTCGCCGTCCTGGAACACGTCGGTGAAGTGCACGTTCTTCACCTTCCCCTTCAGCTCTTCTTCGAGCTCGGAGAGCGCGACGTCGTGGGTCGCGATCATGCCGGTCGCGCTCCGCTTCAAGAGATGAAGCACCACCGCGCGGGCCCCGAGGTGTCGAGCGCGCGCGTTGGTCCCGCGCAGGAGCTCGTCGAGCAGAAAGAAAATCGGCGGCGACGCGTCGGCTTCGCCCACGACGGTCCGCAGGCGCGCGAGCTCGGCGTGGAAGTAGCTCGAGCCGTGCTGCAGCGAGTCCGCGATGCGCATCGAGGCGCGAAGGCGCACCGGCGGCACGACGGCCGTGCGCGCGAGCACCGGTCCGCCCGCGAGCGCGAGCGCGATGGATGCCCCCACCGCGCGCAAGAGCGTGCTCTTGCCGGCCATGTTCGAGCCGGTGACCAAGAGCGCGGTGCCGGGGCCCTCGATCGCCAGATCGTTGGCGACGCGCTTGCTCGGCGGCAGGAGCGGATGCGAGAGGCCCTCGGCGGAGAAGCCATCGTCGAGCCCTCCGATGCTCGGCAGGATCGCGTCGGGATCTTGCGAGAGCACGTTCGAGAGCGACGCGAGCGCCTCGAGGTCCCCGATGGCCTCGAACCAGTGCTCGACCTCTTTGCCTGCGCGGCTCACCCAGCGCTCGATCTGCAAGAGGACGTTCACGTCCCACATCACGAAGTAGTTGATGAGGAAGTGGACCAAGCCCTGGGAGCGGAGCTCGAAGAAGCCGGCCCAGGTCTCGAGGCGCGAGAGCTCGGCGGTCGGGGTCTTGCCGCTGGCCTTCAGGCGTCCTTGCAGCTCCAGCAAGAGCGGTGAGGTGAACGTCGCGCGCTCTGCCACCCCCAGGACGGCGCGGAAGCTCTCGACGAAGCGCGCCCGCGAGACGAGCAGGTGGTGCCGCTCCCGCACCTTCTCTTCGAGACGCGCGGTGACGATGGCCTGGATGATGAACGTGGGCAGCCACATGCCAGGCGGCAGCACCGATCCGGACAGGCCCCACAACGCCACGGTCGCGATCGGGAGCACCATCGCGGCGATCGCGATCGGCTTGCCCAGGATCACCGGCGGCCGCCTCACGAAGTCCAAGAACGGCCGATCGTCGAGCGGCGGGGGCTGCGTGCCTTCGGTGAAGGCGACGGCGTCGAGCGCGGCGGCCTCGAGATCGACCCGGAGCTCGAGCTGCTCGGCGAGCTCGGCGACCGCGGTCTGACGCTTCTCGATCACCTCGCGCGAAGCGGGCGCGGCGAGCCACGAGGCGAGCGCGAGCTGACCGCGCCGGGTGTGGGCGATATCCAGGCGCGAGAAGAGCGAGGCCTCGCCCGTGAGATCGATGTCGCTCGCGTAGACGTGATCGTCGGCGATCAGATCCTTGCCCGTGGGCAGCCCCTTCAGCTCGATCGCCTGGCGCTTCAGGTGCCGCTCGTGGATCGCCTTGCGGACCAGCTGGCGATCGCGCGCCTCGATCACGCGCGCGTGCACCACGACGAAGACCCCGAAGAGCACGAAGCCGACGATCCCGGAGATGCCCACGACCAGCGATCGCTCGCTGATGCCGTATGCCAGCGCGATCGCGGCGACGAAGAACGAGCCGAGGCGGGCGAAGCTCAGCTGATCCGCGCGGGCGTCGTGCGCCTTGGCCTGCGCATCGGCCGCCGCGGCCGCCGCTCGATGCGCGCGCTCGGTGCGCTCGGCGCGCGCCGCACCCTCCGCGGACGATGCTGTGGGCGACGAGGTCTGTGGCGCGGCGTTCCCGCTCGGCGCGGCCACGCTCAGCTCGGGTCCTTCTTCGGCGCGCCGTGATCGTGGTGCTCGTGGCCCGCGTGATCGTGACCGTAGTGGGGATCGCCCGGCGAGCGACCGTGCGCGTCCTTGCCGCCCTCGGCCTTGTTGGGATCGATCGGCACGTAGCCCGAGGCCTGCGCGACCTCGCCGCCGAAGAAGAACTTCTCCGCCTGCTCGAGCAGGAACTTCGTCCCCTCCTTGCTCTGCAGATCGATGCGGTACTCGTTGATCAGCATCGTCGAGTGCGCGAGCCAGAGCTTCCATCCCTCCTTGCTCACGTTCTCGTAGAGGCGCTGCCCCAGCTCGTTGGGGAACGGGGGACGCGCGAGGCCCTCGGCCTCGTGGCCGAGTTTGATGCACTGAACCATGCGGGGGGAGGTGCTCATCGCCGCGGGTGTAGGGCGCAAAGCGCGGCGAGTCGAGCACGCGTGTGGAGGCCCGACGCGGGCCTGGCCTTTGCGCGTACACTTGCGCCCCCGAAGGCCAGCGCGCAGATAGCGCGCGCCTCACGAAAGGGACCCGCCATGGCCGAGACCAAGACCGCTTCGAGCACCACCTCGCCCACCGTGGTCACCCGTGACGAGGCCGCGATCGAGAAGTCGAGCGACAAGGGGAGCGAGGGCCAAGGCAGGGGCGGATCGTTCGCGTTCACCGGCGGTCCGCCGCTCGCGCTGCGCGCGCTGGTGGGCTTCTCTGGCCTCTCGCTCTTGGTGGGCTTCTTCCTCCCGTGGTTCCGGGTCGAGGCCGACGCCGAGCACGCGAGCGGCCTGACGTTGATGCTCAGCGACAGCGTCGGCGGCACCCCAGCGATGCTCTTGGTCGCCGTGCCGATCCTGGGCGTGCTCATCTCGGCCGCCGCGTTCATGGGCTTTCGGTGGACCGCGCACGGCGCGATCGGCGTCGCTTCGCTGCTGCTCGCGTACGGCCTCTGGGTGCTCTTGCGCCTCTTCGTCGAGCACACCGCGCTGGGCCTCTGGATCGTGGTGGGCGGCGCGTTCATCACGCTCTTGCTCGGGGTCGTGACCTTGATGTGGAGCCGAGAGCGCGCGCCCAAGGTCGACAAGCCCGCCGCGGGCACTACGAAGGACTGATGGGCGCCTTCGACGTTCACGCGCACCTCACGCATCCCAAGCTCGCGCCCGACATCGACGCGATCATCGCGCGCGCCGAGGCTGCTGGGCTGACGACGATCCTCTCCAACGGGCTGAACCCGCGGGACAACGAGGCGACGGCGCAGCTGGCGAAGAAGTACCCGATCGTCAAAGCGTGCTTCGGCTTCTATCCGGTCGACACGGTGCTCGAGGACATGGAGGCGATGGGGATCGACTATCCCCGCGACGCGCCGACCGTGTCTGCCGAAGAAGGCGTGGCGTGGGTGCGGGCGCACGCGGACGAAGCGTTCGCGATCGGCGAGATCGGGCTCGATGGCTACTGGGTCCCCGAGGGTCCGCTCTGGGACAAGCAAGAGCGGGTCTTTCGCGAGCTGGTGCAGATCGCGATCGATCACGACAAGGCGATCATCATCCACACCCGCAAGCGCGAGCAGCGGTGTCTCGACGTGCTGCGCGAGATGAAGGCGCCGCGCGTGGACTGGCACTGCTTCGGCGGCAAGGTGCCGATGGCGCGCGAGATCGCCAAGGAGCCGGGCCACTACCTGTCGATCCCCGCGAACGCGCGCCGCAGCCAGAACTTCCGCCGCATGCTCGAGCACCTGCCGCGCGAGCGCCTGTTGCTCGAGACCGACTGCCCGTACCTCGGCCCCGAGAAGGGCGTCGACAACGAGCCTGCGAACGTCGCGGGCACCGTCGCCTTCGCGGCCGAGCTCTGGAAGACCGACGAGGCGAGCGTGATCGCCCAGCTGAGCGAGAACTTCGAGCGCCTCTTCCACGTCGCGCCCTGAGCGCACGAGTTCACGGCGGGGCGGCCGCACCCTGCTACACAGCAGGCCCTCATGTCTGCGCTCTCGGGCTCCCTCAGCTACGCCCGCTTCTTCGTCGAGGAGAAGCTCCCCAAGGTCTTCCTCGACACCAGCTACGACGCGATCGTGCACCGCGCGCTGCGGCCGCTCGAGGCCAGCGATCCCGAGCCGCAGCGCTCGGGCTGGTGCGTGATGGGTGATCCCCTCGATCTCTCGCTGCCGCGCGAGCGCGTGTACCTCGAGGGCTTCGTGAACCTGGGCTTTCGCACCGATCGCTGGGCGATCCCCGGGCCGCTCTTCAAGACCAAGCTCCGCGAGGCCGAGGGCAAGTACCTCGAGAAGAAGGGGCGCGAGCGCCTCGGTCGCCGCGAGAAGGCCGAGCTCAAGGAGGTGGTGACCCGCGAGCTGCGCAAGAAGCTCGTACCGGTGAGCCGCACGATCGATCTGACGTGGTCGCTCGAGGAGGGCATCGTGCGCTTCTTCAGCCACTCGGCGCGGCCCACGGCCGAGATGCTCGAGCTCTTCAAGGTGACGTTCGGCATCGAGCTGGTGCCGGAGTCGCCCTTCACCCTGGCCCGTCGCCTGGGCCTGTCCGACGCCGAGATGTCGGCGTGGGAAGCGCTCGAGCCCACGCTGCTCGAGCGGCCCTGAAAGGAGCGACGCGATGTCGATGCAGCTGGTCGATCTGATCGAGAAGCGCCGCTTCGTCGGGCGCGAGTTCTTGCTCTTGCTCTGGATGGAGTCGGAGCTCTTTCAGTCCACGCTCCGCACCCGCGAGCACGGCGAGTTCGGGCTCTGGCTCGAGAAGAAGCTCGCGCTCTCGGCCGGCCAAGAGAGCACCAAGATCACGTCGCCCACGCCAGGCGTGGGACGCGACGCGAAGGAGGCGCTGCTCAAGGGGCAGCTGCCCGAGAGCATGGGCATCCGCATCGCGATCCACGGCGACGAGACCAGCCTCGTGCTCGCGGGCGAGCAGTTCGCCGTCCGCGGTCTGAAGCTGCAGACGCTCTTGGACGAGACGGCCGAGCTCACCACCGGCGACGTGCTCGACGAGATGATGGGCAAGAAGAAGGGCAAGCCCAGCAAGAAGGCGCCGCCCGAGGAAGAGGACGACGACACGCCGTTCTACGAGCGCATGCGCCTCACCAAGGAGCTCGAGGGGCTGCTCGCCACGCTCTACCGCGACTTTCTGACGCTGCGCTTGAGCAGCACCTGGGACGGCGTCGTGGTGCCCGCGCTCTCACGCTGGGCGATCGGCAAGCCGATCGACGAGGACGCCTACCGCGCCGCCCGCGAGCGCGCCCTGCCCAAGCCGCGCACCGAGCCCAAGCGGAAGCGATAGCGAACGTTCGGGGCCCACGACGGAGCTGCCGACTCGGACTCTCTCGTGGCCTCGCTCCCGATCGCAGCTGCGCGATTCAGCGGGGCGACGAGTCCCCGCCCGCGATCGCCAAGGCCGACAGCCAGCCGCGCACCTTCTCGATGGTGACTCCGGGGAACCGTGCGGCCGTGCGTTCGACGTCGCCCGCCGTCTCCTGGTACGCGCGCTCGAGGGCGGCTCGTCCGGGGTACGGGACGTTCCACCTCGCGTAGGCCGCGCGGAGGACCGCGTCCGTGAGCTCGGGTGAGCGCGCGGCGTCCAGCAGCGGATCCGTGGGGCCCACCGTGAGCGTTCGGCCCGTCGGCCAGTGGCCTCGGAGTGCAGTGATCAGCGCGCGCACCAACGCTGGCGACACGATGGCGTCCTGCGCGCGAGCCAACCCCGGCGGCTGAACCGCGAGCGTGGGGATGCGGGCGAGGAGCGTGCATCCGACCTGTTGCGGTCGAATCGACAAGCGCAGCTCGCCCTGATCCGTTCGCCCGCGTGTGGGCGAGACCCGCCAGAAGAACGTTTCGCCGTCGACAACGATCGTGCGCTCATGGACGGCCCTCTGTCGCGGGCGTCGGGTTCGCATCGCCGAGGATGACGTCCATCGGAGCGCCAGCAAGCCGGTCGGCGTCGAGTGACTCGCGCGACGGAGACGCCGGCGTCGTCACATCTCTTCGAGCTCGACGATCCAGCCGAGCTCGGCGAGACGCCCTCGAAGATGGGCGAGGAACGCGGTGCGCTGTGCTCGCGTGCCCGTGTGGAACGCCACATCCACGGTGTCGCCGAACGCGATCGTGACGTCCTCGGCCCACGCACGCTCCGCGTCGCTCACGAAACGCACGTGCATTCGCGTCGGTGAGACCGTCACCTGGTACGCGTCGCTCGCGAGGGCTGCGCCGAGTCGAGCGACCTCCTCGTCCGAGAGCCGGAGCACAGCGCGATGTTCGTGGCCCAAGACCCGAAGCATGGACCATGGCGGCGTCACGCGGGCTGCGCGCTCGCTTCGCAACAACGACGACGCCTCCGGGATCGTGTCGATCGCGGAGGCGTCATCGCGTGTGCGGGGTGCGACCCCGCGGGCTTCAGCGGCGGCGGGTGATCATCAGGCCGAGGAGGCCGAGGATCAGGAACGCCGCGCCCGAGCCGCCGCTGCGGGTGGGCACGCTGCAGCCGCAGCCGCGATCGAGGGGCGGGGGCAGGTTGCCGCCGTCCGCGCCGCCGTCGATGCTGCCGTCCATCGGCGCGCCGCCGTCGAGACCGGCGTCGGGCGTGCCGGCGTCGATGCGCGGCCCAGCGTCCGGGATCACGCGGCGCATGCACGCGCCCGCGCGGCACTCGTCGCCGGGCGGGCAGACCGCGTCGAGGCACGCGTCCACGCAGCTGCCCGAGCGGCACACGGTGCCGGTGCCGCAGCTCACGCCGCTGCAGCCCGCCGAGACGCAGCGACCGGTGGTCGTGTCGCACTCGTCGCCGCCGGTGCACGAGCCCGCCGTGCAGCGCGCCACGCACTCACCGCCCTCGCAGGTGGTGCAGTCGTCGCAGGTGAGGCCCTCGCAGACGGCGACGCAGCGGCCCGCGATGCAGCTGGTGGGCTCGGGGCACACGATGCCTTCGCACACCGGGATGCACGCGCCGGCCGAGCAGCGCTGGTTCTCGTCGCAGGTGACGCCGTCGCAGAGGTCCTCCACGCAGAGGTTGTCCGCGTTGCAGACGAGGCCCTCGTTGCACGCGCCCTCGAAGCAGGTGTCGACGCAGAGGCCGTTGACGCAGCTCTGGTCGTCCGAGAGGCAGAGCTCGCGGTCCTCGCCGTCGTCCACCTCGCCGTCGCAGTCGTTGTCGATGTTGTCGCAGATCTCGTCGCGCGGCTCGATCTGGGGGACGCACACCACGCCACCGCCCTCGCAGTTGGTGCGGCCCGCGGCGCACGCGCCGATCAGCGGCTCGCCTCCGGCGTCGGTCACCGTGCACTCTTCGCCCGCGTCGGGGCAGATGATGGTGCCGCCGCGGATCTGGAATCGCCAGATGCCGGGGATGCCCACGTTCGACTCTTCGCAGAGGGTGCGGCCGATCACCTGCGTCTCGCGCGAGGTCATGATCTCGACGTAGTTGATCGAGTCACCCGCGTCGAAGCCCGCCTGCGCGGCGGCGCCCGTGCGCACCCGGAAGCCGCCGGTGCCGCCCGAGGCGTCGCCCGTGTCCCACTCGCAGCGGTTGTAACGGAACTCGACGTCGAAGTCGCCGCCGAGCACGCCGCCGCAGCCCTCGGCGCCGCTCAAGATCATCTGGAAGCTCATCCGACGATCGGGGTGGCAGCTGAAGTAGCTCACCTCGTCCCAGGTGAAGAAGGCGCGGCCCGGCTCGAAGTGCCACCACACCTGATCCTCTGCGCGCGGCACGCAGACGCCGGCCGTCGTCGTGGGACCGCAGGTGGTCGAGCCCGCGGGCGCGCGCGTGTCGACGTCGGCCCAGTAGGGCGCGATCATCGGGCGCGACGCGACGGGGAACGCGCCGGGGGTGTACGTGCCGAGCGGCGAGGAGAACGTGATGTTGCCGTTCGTGTTCACGTACAGCGAGTAGTGCGTGGTGCTGAAGAAGCGCAGACCGCCGGGGAAGTACGGCCGGATGTCGATGCTCGGGCTGCTGCCGTCGTCGTTCAGGTGCAGGCAGCCATCGCTCGCCGCCATCGGGTTGCCGAAGCCCGCGACCCCGACGCCGAGGTCGATCAGCTCGGCGCCGCAGTACCGGTGGTCCGAGGGGTTGTCCGTGCTGTCGCCGGGATCGACGCAGCGCTGCGCCGCGGCGGGCGAGGCGAAGCAGATCCCGATCAGGGCGGCGCCCAGCGTGGTCTTCAGCGCGTCCGTGACGCGGGTCTCAAAGCAATCCATGGCCGATCCTCCGACCGCGTGAACGCGGCAAGCCCGCACCTTGAATCAAGGTGCGGGCCGGGGCCAGCCTGGGGCGATCGGGACCTTACTCCCAGACCTCGAGGGTCTCGGCGGGGCGGGTCCGGTAGTCGGTGTCGACGCGCTCCATCAGATCCAAGAGGAACTGCTGGATCTGCGCGCCGCCCTCGAGGTTCTCCGGGGCGTCCGTGTAGAAGGTGCCGCGGAGGCACTCGTCGTTGCGGCAGCGACCGTCCGGGAAGACGAAGATCATCTTCTGGGGGCGGCGCACGGCGGCCAGGCGCGCCTCGACCATGTCGTTGCCGATCAAGCGCCCGAGGCCCGGCAGATCGCCCGGCTCCATCCCATAGCCGTGGAGGAAGTACATGACGGGGTAGGTCTGATCGGCGTTGTCCGCATCGAAGTAGCCCGGGGGCAAGACGATGGTGACCGGACCGGTGCGGCCAGTGGTCGGCGAGGTGAAGTCGAGCGAGACGGTGCACGCGTCGCCCACGCAGGGCGACTCGACGCGGCGATCGCCGCCGGGCCAGCGGTAGCTCATGAGCGCGACGGCCGAGTAGACCCGCGCCACCAGCTGATCGGTGGTGCCCACGTGACCGCCGTCGCCGCGCTCGAGCTGGAGCTCGGTCGCGTCGAGCGAGCCGTAGCGCACCATCGCGTAGCGACCGATCTCGTCCCAGAGCGTCGTCTCCCAGCCGAACTCGTTCGCGGCGCGACCATCGAAGTGGAGCGAGCCGTGCCCGTTGTAGAAGCGCACCGGTAGGCCGCGACCGACGAACGCGCCCATCGAGTGGTTGCCCATCACGGACCAGTTGAAGAGGTCGCGCACGCCGCCATCGGCGAAGAAGTCGATGCGGCCGAGGGTCGCGTCGTCGAGCGGCGGCACGAAGCCCTCGCTGCTCTCGTAGCCCACGACGGCGGCGCGCGGGGTGGACGCGATCATGCGCTCGCTGCCGCGGGTGCGATCGAAGACGCCGTTGCCCTCGCCGCGGTCGTAGCAGTTCGGTCCCTCGCCGAGCTGGCAGGTGCCCTCGACTCCGTCGATGCCGAAGTCGTCGAACGCCTCGGGGGTGCCTTCGGTGCGGCACGGGTCCCAGAGGTAGTTGTGCTCGGTGCCGGTCGGGTTGTACTGGAAGTCGTAGTCGTCGCCCGCGGGATCGGGGTTGGTCAGCGGGTCGTAGCCCGCCTCGGCGCTGCTCGGGGTTCCGTCGCAGCCGTCGTCCACGAAGTTCTCGCGGCCGTTGCGGATCACCGGCTCGCCCGGATCGCGCACGCCGTTCGAATTGCGATCGACCGCGAGCGCGACCTCGATCGGGATGTTCTGGCTGCCGTCGGGATCCCAGTTGCCGATGTCGGTGTCGCCGTCCGGATCCCCGGGGACGTCGCGCCGCTCCGCGCCGTCGCAGAACGCGATCACGGGGTAGGTGCCCTCGGGGTTGTACTCGTCGTCGAAGAAGTTCGTGAGCGCGGCGGGGGGCGCCGAGCAGCGCTCGTCGCGGCTCCGCATGCGCTCGCTGTCCGGGATGCCGGGCGGCAGGATGTCGGGCTCGCTGGTTCCGTCGGCGGAGTGATCGTGGTTGGCGTTGCCGAACATCGCCGCCAGGTCGCGGAAGATCTCGATGTAGTCGCTGCGGTTGAAGGTGCCGCCCTGGCCGCCGTAGCCGTCCTCGTACCACCAGTTCTCGAAGTGCTGCTGGTGCTCGAAGAGCTCCATCGAAGGCGGGGTGTGCGCGAGGCTCGCGGCGTCGCAGTCGGTCGCACCCGCGAGGCGCTCGGCCTCGGTGCAGAAGCCGCCGAGGTGGTAGCTGCGGATGTGCTCGAGCATGTACGACCAGTCGGTCGGCCCCCCGAGCGGCGCGACGAAGTCGAACATGTCGGGGTTGCCCATGCCGATGCGGCCCGAGCCGCTGCCGCCCATCGAGAAGCCCATGATGCCGCGGTAGGTGAAGCGGCGAGAGACGCGCGTCGCGGGCGTGGCGATGGCGATCGCCTGGTAGGTGCCCAGGCGCGGTACCGAGAAGCCGAGCGCGCCGCGATCGGCGTTGCCCGAGAAGACCGGATCGGTGATCGGCACGACGCGGCCATGGCCATCGACGGCGGGCACCCCGGGGCCGACGTACGCGACCTCGACGTGACCGCGGTGGCGCTGCGAGGGCAAGAGCGCGAGCGCGATCGGCACGCTCAGGCCGATCTCGCGCGGCAGGCGATAGAGGTCGGTCGAGGTGAACGAGACCGCGGGGCCGAGGGCGACGTAGCCCTCGGGGACGATGTCTTCTGCGCAGGCGATCGAGACGGGGAAGGGCGCGACGGTGAAGGGACCGGTCGCGGCGCCCGCGGGCACGGTGACGCTCGCTTCGGCGATCGCGCTGGTGACGGTGGCGCCGGGGGTCGCGGTGCCGCTGCCGGTGCCCGCGCAGCTGGGCACGGCGCCCTCGGCGAGGACGGCGACCTCGAGGGTCGCGGTGCGCTCGCCGTTCGGTCCGGTCGCGCTCGCGGTGAGGGTGAAGGTGCCGGGCGCGACGCCGGTGATCTCGAGCGGGAAGTGGCTGGTGCCCTGCGGGATGGTGAAGCTCGCGGGGAACTCGGCGAGGCCCGGAGTGCTCGCAGTGAGCGTCACCTCGACGTCGCGGCAGTAGTCCACGCGGACACCGATCAGGGTGCGCCTCGTCGCGCCCGGAGTGACGCCCAGCGATGCATGCGTGAACTCGAGATCGGCCAAGGGCCGCGTCTCGCAGGTCATGGGCGCGTCGGGCCCCGCGTCGCCTGCCGGCTCGGTGGGATCACAACCAACGACCATCAGAGCGAGGCAAGCGAACAGCGCGCGGTACGACATGCGGGCGAGGGTAAGGGAAAACGCTTTGGGCCGCTTGGCCTTCTCGCTGCGCTGGCCTTCGCTGCGCTGGCCTTCTCGCTGCGCTGGCTTCGCTGCGCTGGCCTTCTCACTCCGCTGGCTTTTGCTGCGCTTGGCTTTGTGAAAGCCAGTCCGCTGCGCGGGGCGAGTGTTTGTCGCGCGGTGTTGGGAGAGGGTCGCGGAGAGCGGGGCCGGGGTGGGGGTTCCTCCCTCGGTCAGCAT
>CAYZQM010000006.1:32755-60293 GCA_964480175.1 uncultured Sandaracinaceae bacterium | reverse complement strand
CGCGCTGCGGTAGAAGCCGTAGCGGCGGGTGTCGCCCGCGTCGATCCCGTAGTCCTCGTTGTTGAGGAGATCGTCGAGCATCACGATCTTGCCGTGGGTCCAGCTGCCGGCGATCGAAAAACCCCGCGGCGAGCGGCCCTCGTGGTGATTGACCGACGCGTAGTCGAACGCCATCGGATAGCGGCGTGCGCCGCTGCGCTCGCCGTTCGGGGTGACGGTGGAGAAGATCATGTTGTTCCCCTCGCGGTCCATCCACGGATACGAGCCGCGCACCAGCTCGCCTTCGGCGAAGGGCTCGCCGTACGCATCGCGCAGGGGATAGGCCGCGAAGCCGTACGCGCTCAGACGGCGATCGAAGTGCGCGGAGCTCAGGGGGCGCAGGCTCGAGTACACATCGCCCGGATGAGCGAACCACGCCGCCACGTCGCAGGGTCGCTCGCTGTACGCGTAGACCAAGCTGTAGACCCCAGCGGGGTGCACGCTCCCGTCGTCGCGCCGGAACGCGAAGTTCATCCCGATGCCCTCGTCGCCCGCCTCGTTGCCCGCGCCGAGCAAGCGAAAGGTCACGAAGCGCCCGTCGGCGGTCACGATCGGCTCGGCGGTGTGCGCGTCGAAGCGCGGTGAGACGCTCCAGTCGCCGATGGTGTAGGCCGACGCGATCCGCGCGTCGCGGCTCTTGGGATCGGCGACGCAGATGCGCACCCGGATCGAAGCGAAGCGACCGCAGGTGGTTCCGTCGCACGTCGACTGCCAGTCCTCCACCATCGTGACGTCGTAGCAGTCGCGTCCGTCGATCGCGGTGGGCGCTTGGTCCGCGCCGCAGAAGAAGCGATCGGGCGAGCTGGAGCGACCGATGGCGCCGCCGGGCGGGCTGGCGCGGACGTCGATCGAGACCTGGGGCGAGTACGCGAGCTCGTGCAGCCGCGCGCTGTGGCGGATCAGCGGGGCGCCGACGTAGCCGTCGAGGCGCACGGCCGAGACCGCCGCGGCGCCGCCGCCGGTCAGCGCGACGCGACCATCGGTGGTGGTGCGAAACGCGGGGAGGATGGGACCGAGCGCGCGACCGCGGCACGCATCGCCGCGGCAGCTGGGATCGGTCGGCTCACTCATGCGAAGGCGCCGCTCGATGCGCGGCGGCTCGGGCACGACGGTGACCGGCGCGTCGTGCCGAGGCGGTGAGGCGACGGGCAGTTCGGTGCGGGCGCGGCCGCAGAGGCGCTCGGGGCAGCCGCTCGGTCCGGGTCCTTCTTCGAGCGCGGGATCGAGGACGGACGTGGTCGGCGCATCGAGCGCCGCGGCGTCCGAGGTGTTTGCGTCTGCCGCGCTGGCGTCCGTGGTGGTGGCGTCGCGCTCGTTGGGTGGTGCGTCGGTGGGCGCGCCCGCATCGAGCTCCGCGGCGTCGCGACCGCCGAGCGGCGCGTCGCAGCCGAACGAGAGCAGGAGCCCGAGCGAGACGATCGAGATCGAGATGCGCCGCATCGTCCCAAGCTAGCGGGGGCTCGGAGTGCGGCGGCTTACATCCGCTGCGCGCTCGGGCTCGATGCGGGCGGCGACCTACTCGCGGTCTTCGCACAATCGGCACGCCACGGCGCCTGCGCCGCGCTACAGCACGCGCCCACATGACGCCGCTCCGCGCCTCCCTCGGTTGCCTCGCCCTCTGCCTCACCCTCGCCGGCTGCGCCGTCGAGGAGGAGACCGACCTCTCGCCGTCCACCGTCGGCGCCGCGCTGTCGGTGAGCGACGCGCACCTCGTGCTCGAACTGGTGAACTACCCGGGCACCGATCTGGTGCTCCTCGACGAGATCATCGATCTCGACGTCCGCGCCGCCCGCGGGATCATCGCGCACCGCGACGGCGTCGACGGGATCGCGCCGTCGCTCGACGATCGCCCGTTCCAGACGATCGCGGAGCTCGACGCGATCTCGTACGTGGGCGACAGCGCGTTCACCAAACTGCACGCGTACGCGGTCACCCACCCGGTGCCGAGCGCCGAGATCGTCGAGGGCGTGACGTTCGAGGGCTGGCAGGCGCAGGCGGTGATCTGGGGCGTGAACCGCGCGAGCGCGGCACAGCTCGACGAGCTGCTCGACGTCCGCGCGGCGAACGCGCTCGCGGCCAGCGCGCCGTACGCCAGCGTGACCGACATGGGGCCGCAGGCGTACGTCGGGGTCACCGCGCTCACCGCGCTGCGCGAGGGTGCTGGCGCATGGTGGGCGCTGATGCGCACTGGCGCTGCGAGCCTGGCCGGTACGTTCGACGGCGTGGTGTTCGACGAGGCGACCGCGCGCGTGGCCGTCGAGATCGCCAACCTCGCGACCGCGCCCGATCTCGTCGCGCACGGGATGACGACGAGCACCGCGAACACCGTGGTCGCGGCCCGCCCGTACGCGACCGTCGCGCAGATCGCGGAGACCTCGGGCGTGGGCCCCGCGACGATGAGCGCGCTGCACGGCTACGCCTCGAGCGGGACCTGGGTGCCGCCCGCGCCGCTCACGTTCCTGTTGGACGCCACCGCGCTCGCGTCGGCGACCGCGAGCTTGAAGGCGACCGTGCGCGGCGACGCCGCGTTCCAGACCGAGCTCGCCGCGCTGGGCGGCGACGTCGCCGCGATCACGGCGGCGCTCGCCGGCGAGATCGATCGCCTCGCCGCGCCACTGCTCTCGACGCGCTACGCCAGCGAGAGCGCCGCGACCGCCGCGGTCGGCAGCTCGGCCGACCCCCGCCCGCGGGTGCGCGCCGACGGCTGGGCCTACCTGGCGACGCTGGGCCTGGTGCCGCCCTCGAGCGGCAGCTGCATCGCGGGCTTCATCGACGCCGTGCAGCCGCACCTCGGCGACGTGCTCTTGCTGAGTGAGAGCGACCGTCCCGTCGACATCGTGTCGTTCCCCGGCGCGGGCGGCAGCGCCCCCACGGCGTCGTCGGTGCGCGCGCTCCTCGGCGCGACGGGGACCACCATCGACCGCACGCCGAGCCGCTTCTTTCAGAACCTCGAGCCCTCGAGCGACATGGCCGATCCCGGCGCGGCCGCCGCGATCCAAGCCGCCTTCGAAGCGCGAGTCACCGATGCCATCTACGTGGGCTTCCAGAACGGCGCCGTGGTCGACGTGTACGTGATCGGTCGAACGACGTGCGGCGATCTGGTGGGTCTGCACTCGGTCACGATCGAGACCTGAGCCCGCGACCGACCGTCGCGTTCGACGGTGGTCCCGGTGCACGTTCGGGGCAGCGAGATTGCTCTGAGCGTGATCGCGTGCGTGCAGCGACCCATCGACCTTGGGCCCAACGGGAGGCGAGAGAGTTCAGCGCCGATGGCGAGGACTCGCGGCCCGCGCGGGACTCGAGATCGAGGTTCACGTTCACGACCACGATCACGATCACGTTCACGACCGTCGCGGTCGACGACAGCCTCTCCTGTACCTTCCTCGGCGGCCCTCTGCGGCCCTCGGCGGTGAAACTCAGGGTGCGTGGTTGGATGCGGAGCGAGATGCGGGACGGATCGCCGCCGCGAGGCGGGGTGACAGCCGCTCCGGCGTCCGACACGGTGGCGTGATGTCGCGAGCCGTGTTCACCGCGGTGGTCCTACTCGCCGCCGGCCTGACGAGCGCGTGCGACTCCCCTCGCCGCGAGGCTCGGGTCACGCCGTGCGAGAGCAGCGGAGACGAGACCGACGGCTCCGATGTGCTCGGCATGTGGCGCTATCCGCTGATGGGACCCCGCGGTGAGACAGTCGAGGACTCGCTCTACATCGATGGAGATCACGTGGTCGCGCACTTCGCCGGGTCTTCGGTAGTGATCGGCGAGGGCTGCATCGCGAGCCTGGGTGATGACGACGCGATCGCGATGCCGATGGTTCGAGAGGGATCCACGGTCGTGTTCGGAGCGTGCACGCAGGCTGCCGCTCGGCTGACGATCCGCGATGGCGCGCTCGCGTTCGACGACGGAACGCGGCTCCGCCGTGTCCCCGAAGCCGAGTGGACCGCGTGGGAGCGGGATCTCCTCAGCACCGATCGCGTGGGGCAGGTGACGGGACAACCGGCATGGATGCTCGAGCTCGGCGCGACCCGACTCGCGGCCGTCCGCGAGATCTGCGGCACGACCATCCCCGCGGCTCCCGAGCCGGAGGTGACGCGGTTCTGGCGCTACCTGGCGGCGGTCGCTGCGCCCGTGTGCGCATGCGACGAGTCGAGCGCATTGGCCGACGCACTCCGTCGTGCTCGAGCTCGCGGGAGCTGGGACGTCGCGTTCGACGACGCGCTGTGCGGGAGCGATCCCCTATGGGTGCGCGCCTGCCGCGCTCGCCGCGACGCGAGCGAGCTGGCGGAGGCGTTCCCGGCCGCGGCGTTCCCGGAACGAACGTCGCCGTGAGCTCGCTCGACGTACGCGAAGGACTCGAAGTCACCTCGCGGTCGACGATCCTGTTCCTTCCTCGGCGGCCCTCTGCGGCCCTCGGCGGTGAACTCAGGGTGCACGGCTGGAGGCGAAGCGCGACGCGGGACGGATCGCCGAGAGCGAAGCCGTCGTTCACGTTCACGACCACGATCACGATCACGTTCACGACCGTCGCGATCGGCGGTGGCCTGCTGCTTGGGCTCGGCGGTGGCTCAGGCGGACTCGATCACCGCCAGCACGGCGCCGCCGTCGACTTGTTGGCCGGGTTCGGCGCGCAGGGCGGTGACGTTGCCGTCGTGGGGGGCAGTGAGGGTGTGCTCCATCTTCATGGCCTCCATCACCACCAGCGCTTGGCCTGCCTTCACCGACTCGCCCTCGGTCACGAGCACCTTGATGATCTTGCCGGGCATCGGCGCGATGCAGCCGTCGGCGGCGCCCTCGGCGTTGCGATCGAAGAAGCGCGGCGCGACCGACAGCGTCGCGGCCAGACCGTCACGCTGCACGAAGGCGCGATCTCCGTCGGTGATCACCCGGTACCGCGCACGCACGCCATCGGACCCCTCGAGGGTCACGCCCTCGCTCGACAGATCCGAGAGCCGCACCCGATCGAACGACGTCACGGCGCCGGTGACCGTCACCCGGTAGTGCCCGCGCCCCTCGTCGATCACCCCGACTTCCACCTCACGCTCGCCCAGGCTCAGCGACGTGCGCTCGGGCGCGAAGCGGCTGTTGCGAAAGCCGCTCGGCAGCGCGGGCAGCAACGTCCGCGCGGCGGCGGCGCGCGCCGTCGAGAACAGGATCGCAGCGCTCGCGAGCGCGGCGAGCTCCGCGTCGCCCACCACCTCCGCGGTCAGCGCGGTGTGCTCGCGCTCGAGGAAGTGCGTGTCGATAGCGCCACGCGCGTAGTCGGGGTGGGCGATCACCCGCCGCAAGAGCTCGCGGTTCGTAGGGATCCCGAAGACCGAGATGCCGGTGAGCGCGGCGCTCATCTTGGTGATCGCGTCCGCGCGGTCCTGACCGGTGACGATGATCTTCGCGATCATCGAGTCGTAGTAGGGAGAGACCTCGCTGCCCGACGCGATGCCGCTCTCGATGCGGAGCCAGGGCTGCGCGGCGAGCTCCGGCGGCACGAAGAAGTCCACGACGCGCCCGCTCTGCGGCAGGTAGTTCTGCGCAGGGTCCTCGGCGCAGAGCCGGCACTCGATGGAAGCGCCCCCGAAGCGCGCGCGCAGCGCCTCCTGGGTGAAGCGCAGCTCCTCGCCGCGGGCCACCCGCAGCTGCTCCTCGACGAGATCCAACCCCGCGACCACGCCCTCGGTCACCGGGTGCTCGACCTGCAAGCGCGTGTTGACCTCGAGGAAGTAGTAGCTCGGTCCGCCCTCGCCCTGCCCCAGCACGAACTCGACGGTGCCCGCGCTGCTGTAGCCGATCGACTGGCAGAGCTTCACCGCGTCGGCGCCCATTTTCTCCCGCAGCGCCTCATCGAGCGCGACCGACGGCGACTCCTCGACGATCTTCTGGTGCCGCCGCTGGATCGAGCACTCACGCTCGAAGAGGTGCACCACGTTGCCATGACGGTCGCCGAGCACCTGGATCTCCACGTGCCGCGGCCGCTCCACGTACTTCTCGACGATCAAGGTTCCGTCGCCGAAGCTCGCCTCGCCCTCGCGCCGCGCGCCCTGGATCGCGGCGAGCAGCTCGGCGGCGCTGCGCACCACGCGCATGCCCTTGCCGCCGCCGCCCGCGCTCGCCTTGAGCAAGACCGGATATCCGATGGCCTTGGCCGACGCGCTCAGTCCCTCGTCGCTCTGATCGTCGCCCTTGCCGCCGGGCACCACCGGCACCCCGAGCTTCTGCGCGGCGAGCTTGGCCTCGCGCTTCTTGCCCATGCCGCGGATCGCCTCGGGCGAGGGCCCGACGAAGATCAGGCCCGCGTCGATCACGGCCTGCGCGAACGCGTCGTTCTCGGCGAGGAAGCCGTAGCCCGGATGCACCGCGTCGGCGCCGGTCTTCGCGGCGGCCTCGAGGATGCGATCGATGCGGAGGTAGCTGTCCTTGCTCTCGGGGCCCCCGAGCCGGAACGCGACGTCGGCCTCGCGGACGAAGAGCTCGCGCTCATCGGCATCGGAGAAGACCGCGACGGTGCGCATGCCCATCGCCCGGGCGGTGCGCTGGATGCGGCGGGCGATCTCGCCGCGGTTGGCGATCAACAGGGTACGGAGGGGTCGCGTCATCGGGGGCGTCTCGTCGCGCACGGGCGTGCGCTTCGCGGCGTAGAGTCACGAACGGGACGCGCCCCGTCAACGACTCGCTTCGGTGCGAGCGATCGCTGCGCCACCGGCATCCGCGCAGCGTCGGTCGACGCGCCCTACGGCTCCCTCGGCGCGCCGAGCTGCCTGACGTCGAAGAACAGGTCCACGTCCGCATCCGTCGCCGCGCCCGTCCAGGCTCGCTCGCGCGGCAGCAGCTGCGCGTGAACGGCCCAGTCTGCGCCGGGCACACCCGCGGGTAGCGCGCTCAGCACCACGTCGTAGTCCGCTGGTGGAACCGCCACGCGCGTGTGTGCGTAGTCTTCGAGGTCCCAGCCCATCTCCGCGTAGCCGTCGCAGATCGAGATCGAGCCGTCGCGGGCGTCGAGCGGAAACACGGCCTGATCGAGGACGCGGTCGATCGGCGCTCCCTCCGTGCCGACGTGCAGCTCGCACCAGAGCTGCGGCGAGCCGAAGTGAACCCGAGCGATTCGGCGCTCGTGCGTCGCGCTCTCCAGGGGTCGTGACGCGCGCGAGCCGGCGTAGACGTAGACGCCTAGGCCCGTGACGTACATGACGTGCTGTTCCAGGTACGGCACCGAGCTCACCTCGACGCGTCGCCGGGTGGAGGATCCGCGCCGACGGGTCCGAGCGCTCGCCCCGGCCTGCGGCGCCGCACGCCGAGACCGGTCATCGCGGGCCCGCGGAGCGTCGTCGGGAGCGGTCGTCGACGTGTGATGTGCGGCCCATGGGCGTGCCCGCGCAGAGGCTAGCCGTCGAGAGGTCACGGCAGCTAGCGGTTTCGCCCGGCGTCGCTCGCGTCGTTCGTGGACGTCGGCTCGATCGCGGGCGATGCTGCGCGCGATGAGTGAGCCGAAGCGCGCGCCCTTCCGGATGCCGGTGTGGGGATGGGTGTTGGTGGTGGGCATCGCGATGGCGGCCGTCTTGCACTTCGCGCACCTCGAGGGTGCGCTCGGCGCAGGGCTCGAGGTGATCGCGGGCCTGCTCCTCATCGGCGGCAGCTGCGAGGCGCTCATCTACTCCGTCGAGGGGATGAGCAAGCTCCTCGGCTGGAACAAGTTCGTCGGCGGCACCATCGCGGCCGTCGTCTCCAACGTCCCCGAGATCGCGCTGCTCGGCTTCTTCGTCGTCGATGACCCGACCATGGCGTTCATGATCGGGATGATGAGCGTCTACACCAACTCGATGGTGTTCGCGCTCTACGCGCTCCTTCTGCCCAAGGACCGAGGCGCCGCGTCGATCCCCGCGCCGATCGTGAAGGCCGGCACCGATCTGCTCTCGTTCGGCGGCGGCCTCTGCCTCGCGCTCGCCGGCACGATGATCTGCCTGCACGAGTTTCAGAGCCCGATCACCGCGATCGGCGCGCCCGAGCTGGCGTTCGTGGGCGGCTCGCTCTTCTTGGTCTTCATGACGTTCCTGGTGACGCTGGTGAAGACGAGCGCGGCCGACGCGCCCGCGGAGCCCGAAGTCAGCGAGGACGCCGATCACGAGGAGCACCCCGGCGTGCCCACGACGTACGCGGGCGTGGCGTTTCTCTTGGCCGTGGGCGTCGGCGGCTCGTTCCTCGGCGGTCACGCGATGAGCGACGTGGGCGACTTCATCGTCGCCTCGTTCCCGTCGCTCTCGCCCATGATGGTCGCGCTCATCCTCGCGCTCATCGCGGGCGTGCCGACCTACGTCATCGTCGGCAACGCCCACGTGAAGAAGCAGCCGCTCATCGCGCTCTCCAACACGTTCGGCGGGCTCACCCAGAACCTCTTCAACGTGATGGCGATCTGCTGCCTCATGATCGCGATCTTCAACTGGGTGGGGGTGCTCGATCACACCACCATCCCCATCGATCTGCGCACCACGCTCGCGGTGCTCTTCATCTACCCGACGTACTCGATCCTCTCGCGTGCCATCGAGGACGACGGCAAGTTCAATTGGATCGAGATCGTCTCGCTGATCGCGCTCTTCGGCTTCCTGATGTTCGTGCTGACCCGCGACACCTGAGCACGCCGCTGCGCCTCAGTGACGGAAGATGCCCCACGAGGTGCTGCCCTCGACGGGCACGGTGTGCGCGGCGCTGAGACAGATGCCGATCACACTCCGGGTGTCCCGAGGATCGATGACGCCGTCGTCCCACACCCGCGCGGTGGAGAAGAAGGGATCGGCCTCGGACTCGATCTGGGCCTCGATCATCGCCTTGGCCATCTCGAGCTGCTGCTCGTCGACCTTCTCGCCCTTCTTGTCCGCGGCCTCGCGCTTGATGATGTCGAGCACGCCCGCGAGCTGCTTGCCGCCCATCACCGCGATGCGGTGGTTGGGCCAAGTGAAGAGGAAGTTCGGCTTGTACGCGCGGCCTGCCATCGCGTAGTTCCCCGCGCCGTAGCTCGCGCCCATCATGATCGTGATCGAGGGCACCGTGCTGTTGGAGACGGCGTTGATCATCTTGGCGCCGGCCTTGATGATCCCCTCCTCCTCGTACTTCCGGCCGACCATGAAGCCGACGATGTTCTGCAAGTAGAGCAGGGGGATGTGGCTCTGGTTGCAGAGCTGGATGAACTGCGCGCCCTTGTTGGCGCACGCGGTGAAGAGGATGCCGTTGTTCGCGAGGATGCCCACCGGCATCCCGTGCACGTGCGCCCAGCCGCACACCAGCTCGGGCCCGTACATCGGCTTGAACTCGCTGAAGCGCGAGCCGTCGACGATGCGGGCGATCACCTCGCGCGCATCGAAGGGCATGCGCACGTCTGCCGAGGCGATCCCGAGGAGATCCTCGGCGTCGTACTTGGGCGGCTCGACCTCGCGCGGCGCGGGACCCTTCTTCTTCCAGTTCAGGTGCGCGACGATCTCGCGGCCGATGTGCATCTCCGCGCCGCCCAGCTCTTCGTGCGTCGTCTCCTCGCCGGTCGCCATCTTCACCAGCGGCGGTCCGCCGAGATAGACCTGCGCCTGCTTCTTCACCATGACGACGTAGTCGCTCATGCCCGGGATGTAGGCGCCGCCCGCGGTGGAGCTCCCGAAGATCAAGTACATCGTCGGGGTGCGGGTCTTGCTGCGGCGGGTGAGGTCGTGGAAGGTCCGGCCGCCGGGCACGAAGATCTTGCTCTGGTTCGGTAGATCCGCGCCGGCCGACTCGATCAGCGACACCGAGGGCAGCCCGTTCTGCGCGGCGACGTCGGCCAAGCGCATGCTCTTGACCACCGACAGCTCGCTCATCGCGCCGCCCTTCACGGTGGCCTCGCTCGCGGTGACCATGCACTCGACGCCAGACACGACGCCGACGCCGCCGACGATGCTCGCGCCCGGCTGATGGCCCGAGATCCCCATGCCCGAGAGGGGACAGAGCTCCAAGAAGTGGCCGCCCGGATCGATGAGCTTCTCGACGCGCTCGCGCGGCAAGAGCTTGCCCGCCTTGGTGTGGCGCTCGTTGTACTTGTCGCCGCCGCCGTCGCGGCTCTTGGCGAGCGCGCCCTCGACCTTCTCGAGGGTCGAGAGGTTGAGCTCGCGGTTCTTGGCGAACGCCTCGCTCCTGAGGTCTACCCGCGAAGGGATCACACCGTAGCGCTGCTCCATGGGCCGCGAGGCTACGAGCCCAGCGCGCCCAGATCGACGACAAAGTGAGCGGACGACGCGACGCTCAGCGCGGCCTAAGGGCCAGGGCGTGCTCTTCCTTCGCGGGCCCGCCGCCCACCGCGGGGCGCTCGACCGACGCGGCGGCCACCAGCTCGAGATCGGCGTAGCGCGAGAGCTCCCGCACCTGATCGCGCGCGCCGATCACCTGGCGCGACAGCTCGCCATCTCCGATGACCAAGAGAATCCGCCCGTCGTCGTCGATCACCTGGCGCATCGCGCGCAGCACCGCGAGCAGCTCCTCGTTCCAGCGCTGCACCGGATCGGCCGCCGGCTGGCTGCGCGCGCCGATCTCGCCGTGCAGGAAGCCCTCGCCGTCCAGGCCGAGCCACGCGAGGCGCAGCGCGTGCTGCGCTTGGTAGTCGTAGGTCCCGCCGTACGGCGGCGAGCTCACGATGGTCCCCACCTTTCGGCCCTCGAGGATCGCGGGCAGCGCGCGCGCGTCGCCGGTGAACAGGTGCGGCAGCGGCAGAGGTCGCTCGCCCAGCGCGACCTCGAGTTCGGCCCAGCGCTGCACCAGCTCCTTGCACTTGCGCAGGAAGAGCTCGGTCGGCAGCCCCTTGCGCAGGCGCTTCTCCACCACGTCGCTCGAGGTGTCGGCCTTCTTGTTCGAGAGCTTCACCACCAGCGACGAGAACACCGCCTCGAACGTGTCGCGCGAGCGCACCGCCTCCTCCTTGCGGATCTCCTCGAGCAGCCCCGTCAGCTCCTTGAGGATGTGCGGCGCGTAGAGCGAGACCATGGTGGCCGGCAGCCGCGCCACCGCCTGCTGCCGGGTGCGCACCCGATGCTCGGAGCGCTCGGCGAGCGCCTCGGCGCGGGCCATGAACACCGCGCGCGCCTCGGCGCTCGGCGCGTCGCAGCGCACCTCGGCGATGCGCGCCGCGAGCGGGTTCAGATCGACCCCCACGGTCTTGTGCCCCGCGACGCGCGCCTCGAGGAGCACGGTGCCGCCGCCCATGAAGGGATCGAGCACGACCGCGTCCGGATGCCCCATCGCGATGAGCTCGCGCGCCAGCCCTGGGTGCATGCGCGCCGCCCAGGTGTGAAATCCGTGGGTGAGGGTGTCACCGGGCGCGTCGTTCGCGATCCGGAACGCCTCGGCCAAGCGGCTCGCGATCCGGGGATCGCCGTACTCGGCGATGTGGCCCGCGGGCTGCGAGAGCGAGCGGCGGGCCCAGGGCGGCAGATGATCACTCACGACGTTCTCCCTGCGGCGGCGAAGGCACTTCGCTCGCTCGACTGCTCATGCCGAAGAAGCCGCGGACCGCGCGCTCCATCGGAGTGCGCTCGCCGCCCGCATCCCGGGCGACGAACGGCGGGTGCACCGTGACCGACGCGCACGGCGTGCGGCGCACGGTCACCAAGAGAAAGAGGGCGTCCTTGCCCTCCCGCGGGACGAGCTCGCGCTGCGCGTGCAGTGTCAGCTGCTCGGCGGCGATCGCCTGATCCAGCCGCGCCCGCTGCTTGACGCTCGCGCACAGCACGATCGCCCCCGTGTCGCTCACCGCGCGCGCCGCCGCGTGGAGGTAGACCTCGACCCCGCCGCGCAGCTCGAAGCGCGCGTGCGCCTTCTGGCTGTCGGGCGGCTGCGTCGCCTCGTGGGGCAAGAAGTAGGGCGGGGTCCCGGTCACCAGATCGAAGAGGCCCTCCTCGTTCACCAGCCGATCGATCAGCGGCTCGTCTCGGATGTCGCCGTGCTCGATCCGCATCCGCGACGAGAGCGCGTTGCGCGCCACGTTCGCCGAGAGCAGCTGAAAGGACACGTCCTGCGCCTCGACCCCGACGACGCGCGCCTCGGGCAGCGCGTGCGCCAGCGAGAGCGAGACCGAGCCGAGGCCGGTGCCGAGATCGAGGACGCGACGCGCGTCCGGCGCGATCGACGCCGCCTCCCACGCGGTCGCGACGTCGTCGATCGAGTACCGGTGCCCCTTCTGACGCTGAAAGACCCGATAGCGCGAGGTCAGCGCGTCGTCCGTGATCGGACCGAGCTCGGAGGCGAGCGCGTCCAGCGCGTGCGCGCCCGCGTTCATCGCGAGAAGAACGCGCGCGCGCTCTCGCGCTGGGCATCGGCGAGCGCCGCGCAGAGCGCGATCGACTCGACCGCGCTCTCGAGGTTGCGAGGACCGCCCGAGGTGTCGCCGACGCGCGGGTTGAAGAAGGTGCGCACCTCTTCGACCCGCGCCGCGTCGCAGAAGCCCGACGCGGCGAGCGGCAGGTACCCGGCGTACTCGGGGCCCATGCGCTCGCGCAGCGCGGTGTAGTGCTCACCGAGCCAGGCCCACGCGAGCTCCATCCCGTCGGGATCGCCGAACTGACCCATCAGCGGGCGGAAGACCTCGTTGAGACGCAGCCGGGGATCGAGCGCGAGATCGAGCACCCGAGGACGCAGATCATCGTCGTCCACCGAGCGCAGGCCCGCGAGCAGGTTGCCACGCACGACGGCGTCGTCGGTGTTGGCGAGCAACGTGGTGAGCGTCTCCACCATCGCTGCGCCCCCCTCTTGGGTCGCGACCGCCAGCGTCAGGCCCACCAGATCGGCGGGCACCGCGTCGGGGTGGATGGTGCCGCCCTCGACGTACGCGCGCCCTCGCGTCGCCGCGTCGCGACGCACCGCGGGCGCCTCGGCCTCGAGCGCGAGGAACGAGAGGATCGCGGCGCGCAGGAGGCGCTGCTCTCCGTCTTCGTTCGCGCGGCCCGACCAGCCCAGGCGCCGCAGCTGCGCGGCGTAGAGGTTCGAGGCGTACGCCTGGAACGCGGCGTCGTGCCGATCCTCGAGCAAGTGGTTGCGCGCGAAGCTCAAGAGCTCGATCGGCGCGGTGGCCACGAACCGATCGGTGCTGCTCGCCATCGGCGCCAGGGTCTCCATCGCCGCGGCGAAGGGGATGCGGCCCGCGCGCACGCCTGCGCGCACCGAGTCGGCGAGCGCGATGCGATCGCGCACCGTCAGCGTCGAGCCGCGCGCGGTGAGCGCGGTCCGCAGCGCCGCGAGATCGTCATCCGGGAGGGTGAAGCGCGCGTAGCTGCCGCCGTCGGCGTTCGGCATCACCCAGGTGGGGCAGCGATCGCCCTCGAGCGTCATCTCGGTGCTCGCGCCTTCCACGAGGGTGCACGCGGTGCGGGTGGTGCGACCCACGAGGTAGCGCACGCAGATCGGCACGTGCCAGAGCACGCCCTCGCTGCTCGCGCTGCTGCCCACCGGCACGTAGCGGCTCTGGCGGAAGGTCACGGTCGCAGGTCCGCGCCCCTCGCAGCTCACGGTCGTCTCGAGCACCGGGATGCCGGGGCGCAGGGTGAGATCGTCGAGCACCGCGCCGACCGGCTGCGCCGACTCGGCGGCGAGCGCGGCGATGAGATCGTTCGTGGTCGCGTTGCCCCGCGCGTGCTCGGTGAGATAGCGCCGGATGCCGCGCTGGAAGATCTCCTCTCCCAGCCAGTTCTCGAGCGTCATGATCACGCTCGCGCCCTTGGAGTAGGTGATCGAGTCGAACGCGTTGAAGATGTCGTGCCGGGTCTCGATGGGCTGACGGATCTGGCGCGCGCTCGCGAGCGAGTCGGCGTCGAACGCCTCGAGCTCGGTCATCAGCTCGGTGACGCCCGCCTGGAACTCGGGGAAGACCGCCTCGACGATCGTCGTCTCCATCCAGCTCGCGAAGCCCTCGTTGAGCCAGAGGTCGTCCCACCACTGCATGGTGACGAGGTTGCCGAACCACTGGTGCGCCAGCTCGTGCGCCATCACGAAGCCGAAGCCCCGGCGCTGGCTCACGGGCGCGTCCTCGTCGATCAGGAGCAGCACGTCGCGGAAGGTGACGAGGCCCGCGTTCTCCATCGCGCCCGCGGCGAAGTCGGGCACGGCGACGATGTCGAGCTTGTCGAAGGGATAGGGGATCCCGAACCACGTCTCGAGCGCCGCGACGATCGCGGGCGTGTGCTCCATCGCGTAGGCCATCTCGGGGCCGCGACCGCGGGGGGCGAGACCTCGGAAGGGCAGCGGCGTGGTGCGCACCGCGTTCGGCGGGATGCTGCCCTCGACCACATCCAGCGGACCGACGGCCCACGCGACCAAGTACGTCGGGAGGTTCTCGGTGACCGCGAAGTGGTGGCGCGCCATCGCGCCCTCGACGGTGCGCTCGGTTTCCATCGAGTTCGCGAACGCGCCGATCGCGGCGGGCGCGACGATGGTCACGTCGAAGGGCGTCTTGAAGCCGGGCTCGTCGAAGCAGGGGAACGCCTTGCGCGCCGCCACCGACTCGAACTGGGTGAACGCGTAGTGGTCCTCGCCGACGTCGACCCGGTAGAGGCCCTCGAGCGCCTCGTCGAAGGGCGCGGTGTACGCGATGGTGATCGTCGTCTCGCCCGCGGGCACCTCGCCGTCGATGAAGAGGCGCGACATGCCTTCTTCTGCGTCGACCATCTCCCAGCGGGCGTCGTGATCCCCGACGTGCGCCTCGGTGACGTTCAGGTTCTGCCCGTGGATCCAGATGCGGCTCGTCGGCGCGTCCAGGTTCACGTCGATGCGCGCGGTGCCCGAGAACGACGTCTGCGCAGGATCGATCGTCAGCTCGAGCGCGTAGCGCAGCGGCCGCACGGTCTCGGGCAAGCGCGCAGGCACAGGATCCTCCGCGGGCGTCACCTCGACCGAGCCCCACTCGCCGCCCGAGCTGCCCTCCCCGCCGGAGCTGGCGCCGCCGCCACCGCAGCCCGCGAGACAGAGGGCGATCGAGAGAACCCAGAGGTGCTTGGTCATAGGGCGCGGACGTTAGGATCCAGTCCCCGATCCGTCGAGGACGAAGCCGAGCGCACCCAGGGCCGCGAGCGTGCTACGCGCAGCGGGTGGGCGCGCCCTACCGCATGGTGATCTTCGACTTCGACGGGACGCTCGCCGACAGCGCGCAGTGGTTCTTCGACGTGATCAACGACGTCGCGCGGCGCTATCGGTTTCGCCAGACGTCCCCGGAGGAGCGCGAGGCGCTGCGCAGCAAGTCGACCCGCGAGATCATGAAGGCGCTCGGCATCTCTGCCTGGAAGGTGCCCTTCATCGCGCGGCACATGCGGCGACGGGTGGGACGGCACGCCCACGAGATCCCCGCCTTCCCCTGGGTCGGCGCGCTCTTCTCGGAGCTGCACGAGGCAGGGGTGATCATCGCGATCATCAGCTCCAACACCGAGCCCAACATCGTGAAGGTGCTGGGCCCCGAGGCCATCGAGAAGGTGAGCGCGTTCGGCGGCGGCACCTCGCTCTTCGGCAAGGCCAGCAAGTTCGCGCGCATGGTGAAGCGCCACGGTCTGTCGCCGAGCGAGGTGGTCTCCGTGGGCGACGAGCTCCGCGACATCGAGGCGGCGCGCAAGTGCGGCATGCACTCGATCGCGGTGACGTGGGGATTGGCCTCGGGAGAGGCGCTGCGCGAGGCGCGCCCCGATTCCCTCGTGAGCGACGTCGAGACCCTGCGCGCGCTGCTCTTGCCACGCCGATGAGCTGGGCGGCTGTCGGTCTCGCGAGGCGTCATTCGCTTCGAAATGATCCGAAGACCGGTCGCTGCATTGACGCGGACCCCGGCGCGGTGCATCCCCGACGTATGGTGGATGGACACGAAGGCGCGCGGTCATCAGGGGAAACCATCCGCGTGATCCGCGATCTGACGGGCTGCAGCGCAGGAGAGCACTATGTCTACGTCGTCAACTGAGGTGCTGGGACTGGCCCTGGCGCTGCTCGCCGCCGGCTGCGCGAGTTCGCGGGAAGCGCCGATTCCTGGCGATACGGCTCCGGTCGATGGATGCGGCGTGCCGATCATACTTCCCGTGGAGCCGAGCTGTGGAAGCCCGGATGAACCGGTGTATCTCGTGTCCGATGGCTCCACCCTGTTCGACGGGTGTAGACGTTTCCGAGGAACCCTGTCTCTCCAAGACCGATCGCACTCCGATGTCGACTTCTTCGAGACCGTTGAGCACGTGGATGGTGACATCAACCTCTTTCGAAATCGCGGCCTGGTCGACATCAGTGGGCTGCGAAACCTGGTGTCGGTGGAGCGACTCACGATCCGCATGTCATACGACCTGACGAACCTCGAGGCGCTGGGGCGCCTACGCCAGGTGCGGGGAATGCTCTACATGGAAGGACTGAACAGTCTGACCAGCCTCCGCGGGCTCGAGGGCCTGCAGTGTGTGGGTCGCCTGCTCCTGCGGCTGCCCGAGGGCATCACCGACATCTCGCCGCTCTCGTCGCTGCACACCGTCGAGGGGGATCTCTCGGTGTACGCACCGGGCGTAGATCCGGCGGCGCTGCAGGCGTGGGTCGACGGCATCGACGTCGGCGGCACCGCCGAGCTGATCTCCCCATGAAGCCACGCGCGGAGGCATTCCTGATGCGACTCTCGACCCTCTTCATCTCGTTGGCGCTCGCGTCCGGCTGTGGCGGTGAGCCCGTCGACCCCGATGCGCCCCCGCCCGTCGACGCCCCGGTGGCCACCGACGGCAACGGCTCGTGCGCCGCGGACGTCGACTGCCAAGATGGCGTCTTCTGCAACGGCCCGGAGCGGTGCGAGGCAGGCGCGTGCGTCGACGGTACGCCGCCGATGTGCGGTATGTGTTACGAGCCGAACATCTGTATCCCGGACGGCTGAGCTGAGCCGGACGTCGTCTCCTGGGCTCGTGCTACTCACGCCTCGAGGGCGCGTCGCACCACGTCGTACTCCGAGGGGTCGGCCTTCACGAGCCGCGAGGCGCCCATCAGGCGGGTGAGCAGCGCTTGCCCTGCGGGCTGCGTCGCGAAGCGCGCGAGCGCCTCGGCGATCTGGGCCCCATCGGGCACGCCCGCGAGCACGCAGACGGTGTCGCCCGGGATCGACGGGCTCACCACCACGGCGCGCAGCGCGTCGGTCGGTGCAAAGCCGGTCCAGCCCGCGATGGCGATGCCGCGCGCGGGATCGCTGGGATCGACGAGTTGCACGAAGGTCGCGCCCGCGTCGGCGTCGCCCGACAGCACCGCGCGCACGGACTTGGAGTGGCTCTTGGCGAACGACTCGCTCGAGAAGAGCGCGCTCGGATCGAGCCCGGCATCGCGCAGCGCCACGCGAGGGAAGAGGTAGCCGGCCGACGAATCCCGATCGACCCACGCGACGCGGCTGCCGCGCAAGGACGCCGCGTCCGCGATCGGCGCGTCGCTCCGGACGAAGATCGCGCCCTGGTACGCGCCGCCCGCGTGCCCTCGATCGGCCGCGAGCACGGCGGCGATCGCGCCGGCGTCGTGGGCGCGCACGAAGAGCACGGGGGGCAGCCAGGCGAGATCCGCCTCGCGTCCCTTCACGCTCTCGGCGAGCTCGGCGTAGCTCTTCTCGGCCACCACCTCGACCGGCCTGCCCAGCGCATCGCCCAGCGCCGCGCCGAGCTCGTGCCGGAGATCCTCTCCGTCCTCGTCGAGGTGCACCGGCCCGGTCACGAAGCGCAGCGTCGCCATGCGCGAACGGTACACGGCCGAGGCGGCGAGCGGGTGACGTTCCCGCCGCAGCAGAGGGCATGGAGCGCGCAGCCGATGTTAGGTCCGGCCCGGTAGCCCGTAGTAGAGTCGCCCGTGGCCTCTCGCGCGCTCGTTCGGATCGCTTCGCTCCTCGCCTGCCTGGCGCTCGTCGGGTGCGAAGAAGGCGCGTCGCTGGTGGTCGACCTGCGAACGGACCTGTCGCCCGGCCTCGAGTTCGTCCGGGTGCGCACCGAGTACTCGACCGAGCCCTTCGGCCCCAGCGCGAGCGTGGTGACGAGCACGGACCGGCTCGCCAGCGACGACGCGGACTACGTGAACCGAGGCGACCGGGTGGCCGAGCTCGACAGCCTGCGCCCCGGCACCGCGTACGTGCGGGTGAGCCTCCTCGACGAGCGCGGGCGCGCCATCGTCGATCGCATCACCAGCGTCGAGGTGCAGCGGCGGGTCGCGATCGTCGTCGTGATCTCGCGCGCTTGCCGCAACGTGACCTGTCCTGGTCCGAGCGACAGCCCCGATCGCACCACGTGCCTGGCGGGTCGCTGCGTGCCGCCCGAGTGCACCCTCGATCATCCGGAGCTCTGCGGCGATCCCTCGTGCACCACCGACGCGGACTGCTTGCCCGACGATCCTTGCGCGGTGGGCATCTGCTCGGACCGCGAGTGCTTCTTCGTCGGCGTGGACTCGCGCTGCCCTCCCGAGCAGTGGTGCAACCCGGACGTCGGCTGCGTGCCGCGCCCCGGCTTCGGCGACGCTGGCGTGGGCGACGCGGGCTCCTGCGCGGAGACCGAGGTCTGCACCGGGGGCGAGGACGACGACTGCGATGGACTGACCGACTGCGCCGATCCGGACTGCGACGCGCAGGGCTGCGACGACGGAAGCCTCTGCACCGAGAACGACGTGTGCGAGGTGGGCGAGTGCCGCGGCGCCTCGATCATGTGTGACGACGTCAGCCCCTGCACCGACGACGCGTGTGATCCGGCGATCGGCTGCGTGTTCAGCCCGGTCGAGGGCACCTGCGACGACGGAAGCCTCTGCACGGAGAACGACGTGTGCGTCGACGGAACCTGCCAGGGGACGGCGCTCGACTGCGACGACGCGAACGGGTGCACCGACGAGGTGTGTGATCCCGCCGTCGGCTGCGTGTGGACCAACAACACGGCGAGCTGCGACGACACGTTCTGGTGCAACGGCCCCGACACCTGCGTCGACGGCGCGTGCGCCGGCCACCCCTCGCCGCCCTGCGCGACCTTCTGCAACGAGACCACCGAGGCCTGCACGATGTGCTTGGTCGACGCCGACTGCGGCACCGTGACGCGCGATGCGTGGCCGGCGTGCAATCCGCTGTACTCGGGCGACTGCGACAACGCGGCGACGAGACAGCGCGAAGTGCGCACCCCGCGCTGCACGAGCGGGATGTGCACGGTCGAGCGGACGATGGAGACCGACACGACGGGCTGCAACCGCAACACGAACGGCGACAGCTGCGGCGCGGGAACGACGGTCTCGAGCTGCAGCTACACAGGCGGTGCGTGCGACGAGACGGGCTCTCGGACCCGCACCGTACGTCGCTGCATGGCGGGCTCGTGTACGCCCACGACGTCGACCGAGTCGTGTGGCGGGCGCAACACCAACGGCGATCTCTGCGGCATGCGCCGCACCCGCGATCGCTGCTGCGGGGGCTCGTGCCGCGACATCTGGACGAGCGAGGCCCACTGCGGCGGGTGCGGCATCAGCTGCGGAAGCGGCATGAGCTGCCGCGTGATCCACGCGGGCGCGACCGCGGGCGACGGCGCCGCGTGCTTCGAGTGCACCGCGAGCTCGATGTGCGGCGGCGGCTCGAGCCGCAACTGCTGGTCGGTCGCGACGGGCGGCTATGGCTACTGCCAATGTCTGAGCAACGCGGGCTGCGCGGCGGGGCAGACCTGCTTCACGGGCTCGGGCACCAACTACTGCCGGTACTGACGGCGCCGATGCGGTAGCCTCGACCTGCTCTCTGCCGATGTCCTTTCTTCTTCGTGCATGGCTCGTCGCCGCGCTGATCGCATCGCTCTTCGTGAGCGGGCGTGCCGAGGCCCAGCGGCGCGAGCTGACGCCGACGGAGATCGAGGAGGCGCGCGCCCTCTTCGTCGCGGGCTCCGCGGCGATCGAGAACGGTCGCTGGAGCGACGCGGTCAGCAGCTTCGAGCGGGCCTACGCGATCACCGGCGCCCCTTCGGCGCTCTTCAACCGCGCGTTCGCCCTGCGGGCGCTCGGAAGACACCGCGAGGCGCGCGACGACTTCGCCCGCTTGCTGACGGAGCACGACCTCGAGGCGTCGATGCGCACCGACGCCGAGCGCTATCTGGCCGAGGAGCGCGCGCGCGTCGCGGTGCTCGAGCTCGCCGGCCTGGCGGAGGTACCGCACGCCCTGCGCCTCGACGGGCGCGACCTCGCCGACGCAGGCGATCGGCCCCTCCGCCTCGACCTCGACGCGGGCGAGCACTCGCTCACCGCAGAGCGCGAGGGCTACGAGCCGTTTCGCTGGGAAGGCACGCTCGCGGACGGAGAGCGACGCCGCCTCGACGTCGTGCTGCAGCCGCTCGCGCTCACGCTCGAGGCGCCGCGCGGCGACGACACCGCGGTGCACGTGGTGATCGTCGTCGCGGTGATCGCCGCGTTGGCCGCCGGCGGCGCGGTGCTCGGCTGGACCCTTCAAGAGTCGGCGCAGGTGCAGCCGCTGTACGACCGTCGGGTGATGCCTTGAGCAGACGGAGCCTGCTCGCCGCGGTGGTGCTGTCGTCGAGCCTCGGCTGCGCCCAGTCCGGTGTGCTCGAGCTTCAGCTCATGCTCCCCGCGCAGCCCGCGGGCGAGGTGGATCCGATCTTCGCGCAGGTGCTGGTGCGGCGCTCCGCGGATCATCCGTTCGAGCTCGACTGGGAGGGCGGCGATGCGTTCGGGCTGGAGCTCGGGAGCGAGCCGCGGCTCGATCAAGTGAGCGTGATCGGCGGCGACCCGTCGCTCGATCTGCACATCAAGGTGCGCTTCTGTCGCTCCCCGACCTGTGACGCGGTCGACGACGCCGACGCGCCGGAGGTGTGGATCGCGCTCGAGCGTCCGTTCTACATCGGGCGCCGCACCGCGTGGGCGACGTGCATCGGCGACGTGCCGACGATGGTCCCCACCGAGGCGCTCGAGGTGGATCGCTGCGACGTGCGCGGCTGTGTGTCGGGCATCTCGGGGACGTACTGCACCGGGAGCGGCGAGCACTTCTGCGAGACCGACGCGTTCGACGAGCCACCCAGCGACCTGCGCTGCGTCGGCGGCGTCGCCGAGTACTGACGTCGTCCGCGCGAGCGCGTCGCCACGCTACCCGGTGATCATCGCCAGCCAGCGATCGGGGCGCCGGATCCCCTCGGCCTCCGCGACCGCCCGCGCCGCCTCGATCGCAGCGCGCCCGCGCTCACCGTCGATCTCGCCCACGCGCGAGGCCACCGCCGCGCGGTGCAGCGCCATGCCGCAGGCGTCGAAGTGCGCGCCGGCCTCGAGCAGCGCACCGCGCGCGGCGCCGTCGCGACGCTCGAGCTGGGCGAGACGCCCCTCGATCATCTTGCTCAGGCCGCTGGTATAGGGACGCCCCATCGCGCCGACGCGCGCCGCGATCGCCGTCACGTGCGCCGACGAGCCCGCTCGGGCCGCCAGGATGCGCAGCTCGATCGCGGCCTCGGTCGCGCTGAGGAGCGCGTCGTAGAACTGCATCGCCAGGATGCGTGACTTCTTCAGCGCGGGCCGCGCCGCCGCGAGCCGCGCCCGCGCCTGCTCGGGCCGATCCTCGTAGAGGTCGTAGTTGAGCTCGGCATACAAGCGCCAGAAGTGCATCGCGTGAAAGCCCAGGCGCGACCAGCGCGCGAGCGCCAGCTCGAGCTGAGCCCTGCCTCGCAAAACATCGTCGTCCATCGCGCCGATCACCCAGCCGTGCACCTCGGCGTACGTCGCCGCGAAGCGATCCCCGACGTCCCGCGCCGCGCGCAGGTGCTGCTCGGTGTGCCGGCGCAGCTCGGCGAGCCGGCCCAACGCGAAGAGCGACGTGCGGGCGAGCGAGACCGACGCGGTGCACTCCCAGGTCGCGGGCGTGCCGGTCGAGCGCAGCAGCAACGGCGCGCTCGTGCCCAAGCGCGCACCCGCTTCCCAGCGCCCCGTCGTCACCGACGCGCCCGCCTCGCACGCGTCTGCGAGCCCGAGCAGGTAGCGATCGTCGAGCTCGACGCCGATGGCGCGCGCGCGATCGAGCCAGCGCTTGGCGAGCGGATAGCCCGCCTCGCCGCCGCGACACAGCGTGACCGCGTTGAGGCTGAGCCCCGCCGAGACCCGCCGCGGCTCCCCGACGCGCACCGCGTCCAAGAGAAAGCGGGCCAAGAACCCGTAGCCGCGCAGCGGGTCGATCATCATGAGCCCGACGCCTGCCGCGCGCGCGGCGTCCACCCGCTCGAGCGCGGATGCCGCGATCCCCTCCTTGCGCGAGAAGGATCCGTCGAAGCGCTTGATCCTGAGGATGCGCACCAGCGCCCGACCGAGCGCCTCGATCTGGCTGTCGGGGTAGCGGAGATCGACGGAGCGCAGCACCCGACGCAGCACGGCCACGCCCTCGTCGACGGCGCCGCACTTCAGCCACTCTTCGGCAGCGCGCCGCTCGAGCCGGGACCGCTCGCCTCCGCTCGCGCGCTCGGCGCACCGGACGAAGATCGGCGCGGCGTCGCGCGCGCGGCCGGCGAGGACGAGCGCCTCCGCGACGCGAAGCTCGATCGCGGCATCCTCCGGCATCAGCTCGTGCGCCCGGGTGAAGAGCGACACCGCGCGATCGAAGGCGAGCGCGCTCGCGGCCGCCTCGGCGGCGCGGAGCTGGTAGACGAGGCCACGCGCGCGCTCGCCGCCTTGGAGCAAGTGGTGCGCGACCATCTCGGGGTCGATCCCCGGAGCGCCGTCCAGCGCGCGTCCCAGCGCGGCGTGCAGGCGCGTCTTGCGCTCCTCGGGCACCCGGCCCGCGAGGAGCTCGCGGATCCGGTCGTGGTAGGGCTCGATGGACTCGCCCTCGCCGCCGACGCTGCGCACGAGCGAGTGGGCGGACAGGGCGCGCACGAGCGGAAGCGGATCGCTCTCTTGCCCCGCCGCGCGGTTCAGAAGCGTCGCGGGTACGGGCCTCCCTGCGATCGCGCTCAGCTCGAGCAGCGCGTGCGGCTCGGGGGCGAGCGCGTCCGCCCGCGCCGCGATCGCGTCGTCGACGCTCTGCACCTCGACGCCGCGCCCGCGGCTCGCGTGGCGGGCCAGCTCCGTCACGAAGAACGGGACGCCCGCCGCGCCCGCGGCGATGCGCTCTGCGCGCGCGAGATCGTCGGGGGCACCGCTGCTCGCGAGCATGCGCTGCGCCAGCGTCACGCCCTCGTCTGCGCTCAGCGGACCCAGCGCGATCTCGGTCAGTCGGGCGCGGCCCACGGTGCGGAGCGCGCTCAGGAGCGGCGCGTCGCTGTCGCTGCGCGCGCTGGCCAGCAAGAGGACCCGTGAGCGCGAAGCGGGATCGATCATCCGCGCCAGGAAGGTCGCGCTGTCGGCGTCGCTCCACTGCAGGTCGTCGATCACGATCACGATCGGCGCGCGCTCCGACCAACGCGCGAGCAGATCCCGCGCGGCCTCCGCGGCGCGCGTCAGCACCTCGCCGGGCGCCCGCTCGACGTCGCGCTCGAGCGGCAGCGGGTGCTCGATCGCGCTCAAGACCGGGAACACCCGCGCCAGCGCGCCGAAGCCATCGGGCAGCAGCGTCGCGAGGCTCGCGGGCGGCATGCGGGTCAGGCGCGAGGCCATCGCGTCGACCACTCCGTCGAGCGCCTTGAACGGCACCTGCTCGCGCTGGTAGCAGCGGCCCGCGAGCACGGTCGCGCTGCCGTCCCGCTCGAGCTGATCGGCGAAGCGACGGATGAGCGCGGACTTGCCGATCCCCGACGGTCCCTCGACCAGGACGTTGCGCGGGGTCCCCTCGCAGACGGCGGCGAGCTCGCGAGCGAGGAGCGCGTGCTCATCCGCGCGTCCGACGAACGGGGGCTCGATCACGTCGGGTGACCGCGCGTCGCCCTGCTCCTCCTCGAGCCACGCACGGAGCGCTCGCGCGCCGGCGCGCGCCGCGGGATCGCGGACCAGCAGGCTGGCGACGAGCTCGTCGAGCGCGGGCGGCACTCCGTCCACCGAGTCGCTGAGCAAGGGCGCGTCGCCATCGAGCTTCGACAGCAGCGTCGAGACGTAGTGCGAGGCCTGGAACGGCGGAACGCCCGCGCACGCCTGGTACAGCATCACGCCGACCGAGTACCAGTCGGAGGCCTCCGTCGGCGCTTCGCCGAGCACGACCTCGGGCGCGACGTACTCGGGCGTGCCCTCCACCGAGCTGGTCTCGTGGGCCTCTCGCGCGCGCGGCTGGGGCCGCTCTTTCACCAGCCCCAGGTCGAGGATCACGGTGCGCCCCTCGCCGTCGACCAGCACGTTGGAGGGCTTCAGATCGCAGTGGAGGATCTTCGCGCGGTGCAGCGCCTCGACGCCCTCGAGCAGGCCGGCGCTCGCCCGCCGCAGCCGCGCGAGGTTGGCCACCGGGCGCGCCATCTTGGGCGGCACGCTCGTCGTCTGCGGCAGCGGTGGATGGTCGGTGCGCATGCGGATGCGCGTGGTCACGAGCAGGTCGGGCGCATCGAGCCTCGGGGTGTCGGCGCACCACGCATCGAAGCGGGTGCCGTCGACGACCTCCATCGTGAAGAAGCAGCGGTCTTCGTCGGCGAAGAGCTCGTAGAGCGCGACGAGGTTGGGGTGCGCGAGCGACGCGATCGCGCGGAACTCGCGCTTGAGCCCCGCGAGGTGCAGGGCCCCGGGCTCTTGCAAGGTCTTGAGCGCGACGGTCATCTGCCGCTCGCGATCCCACGCGAGGTGCACGACACCCATCCCGCCAGCCCCCAAGCGCTGCCGCAGCTCGAAACGAGACGAGGCGGTCGCGGCGGGCGAGGTCATGTCAGGAGGGCGAGCGTCGCGGGTCCGGAGACGACTGACAAGGGCGGCGTGTCGATTCGAGCACGCGTTCTAGCGTGAGCGCACGAGGGCCCCGCGACATCGGTGTCACGGATGCAATGGGATGGTGCTGCCCGCATACTCCGGCGATGGAGCTGAGCCGCGTTCGCACCGAGGTCTTCGTCGAGCGACGCAAGCGCGTCCTCGGGGCGCTGGGCAAGCGTGAGGGCGAGCGCATCGCGCTCTTCGCCGGCCTGCCGCGGCCGATGAACTACCTCGCGAACACGTTCCCCTTCCGCGCGGAGAGCCACTTCCTGTACCTGGTCGGGGTGCACCTCCCCGGTGCCGTGTTGCTCTGCGAGCGCGACGGATCGAGCGGCCGCTGGACGCTCTACGCCGAGGCCCAGACGGCGGACGACGAGCTCTGGCACGGGCCGCTGCCCAACCTCGATCAGCTCGGCGATGCGCTCGGGCTCGCGGTGAGGCCGCTCAGCGAGCTCGCCGACGCGGCGCACGGCGCGGCGAGCCTGCCCAGCGCCGATCGCGGATCGCGCGCGAGCCAAGAGGACGCGCTCGGCCGCGCCCTCCCCTACGGCGCCATCTCCCAGAGCACGTTCGCTGCGGACGCCGCGCTCGCGGACGCGATGATCGAGGTCCGGCTCACCCACGACGCCCACGCGGTGCAGCGGATGCGCGACGCCGCCGACGCGGCGCGCGAGGCGCACCTGCGCGGGATGGCGAGCACCAAGCCGAACGTCCGCGAGCACGTGGTGCGCGCCTCGATGGAGGCGGTGTTCCTCGCTCGGGGCTACCGCACGTCGTATCCGCCGATCGTCACCCGCAGCGGCGAGGTGCTGCACAACCACGGGCACGATCAGGAGCTCCGGAGCGGCGATCTCTTGCTCGCCGACGTGGGCGCCGAGACCGAGGACGGCTGGGCCAGCGACGTCACCCGCACCTGGCCCGTGAGCGGCCGCTACTCGGCGACCCAGCGCGCCGTCTACGACATCGTCCTCGAGGCGAACGAGGCGGTGATCCAGCGCATCAAGCCGGGCGCACGCTGGCGCGATCTGCACCTGACCGCCTCGCGCATCCTGACCAAGGGCATGGTCGGCTTGGGCTGGCTGCGCGGCGATCCCGACGGGCTCGTCGAGCGCGGGGCGCATGCCCTCTTCTTCCCTCACGGGCTCGGCCACCTGCTCGGGATGGACGTGCACGACATGGAGGATCTCGGCGATCGCGCGGGCTACGCGGAGGGCCGCACCCGCAGCGCGCAATTCGGGCTCGACCATCTCCGGCTCGATCGCGATCTCTCGCCCGGGATGGGCGTCACGGTCGAGCCCGGCATCTACGTGATCCCCGCGCTGCTCAAGGATCCTCGGATGGCGGAGCTGGTGCGCGCCCACGTCGATCGCGAGGCGCTCTCGCGCTTCGCCGACGTGCGCGGCATCCGCATCGAGGACGACGTGATCGTCACCGAGAGCGGCTGCGACGTGCTCACCAAGGCGATCCCCAAGCGGCCCAACGACGTCGAAGCGGCGACCTCGGGCGCGATCACGCCGCTGTGAGCGCGCCTTCGTGAGCACCGATCGGTCGAGCGAAGCGTCGAGCCGCGCGGGCGCATCGAGCGAGGGCCTCGCGCGACGCTTCCAGCGCTCACCGCTCGCGCTGCACGGGATGCGCTTCGGGGTGATGCTCTGCTCCCTGGGCGTGCTCCTCGCGGGCGCGGCCGTGTGGCTCGGGGGGCCCGCGCTCTTGGTGCTCTGGCCCGCGACGTCGGCCTTCGTCGTCGGGCTGGGCTACCTCTTCTTCGGGCCCTCGGTGTTCGGCAAGCGCGAGGACGGATCACTGTCGCCCTTGATGCTCGCGCTGCTCTTTCCCTATCACGTCGCCGCGTGGATCCGGCTTCGATGGAACGCACGCGACGGTCGGCCGCCCTTCGACGAGGTCGCGCCCGGGGTGTACTTGGGACGCCGCTTGGTGGACGCGACCGAGCTCCCCCGCGACGTGCGTCTGGTCGTCGATCTGACGGCCGAGTTCCGCGTCACCCGAGGGCTCACCGGCCACTACGACTACCTCGCGCTGCCGACGCTCGACACGACGGTGCCGCCCTACGACGCGTTCGCCCGCCTGGTCGAGCGGACCGCCGCGCACGCCGGCCCGATCTACATCCACTGCGCCGCGGGCTATGGCCGCTCGGCCGCGGTCGCCGCCGCCGTCCTCGTCGCCCGAGGCCTGGCCACCGACGTCGACGACGCGCAAGCGAAGCTCCGCGCGGCGCGCCCGAAGGTCTGGCTCCACCCCGGTCAGCGCGCCCACGTGATCCGCTTCGCCAGCGAACGCCGCGCTTGAGACCGCGCTCGGCGACCGCGCAGCGACTCGAGGATCACTCGTCGTCGTCGCTCGCGTCGTCGTCGCGCGGAGGCGGGGGCGCGGCCTTCGCGGGGCTGCGCTCGAGGTAGCCCTTGCGATCGGCGAGCTGGAGGCGGCGCATCTCGCGGAGGAAGGCCTCGCGCTTCAGCTCGCCGCGCGCGAGCTGTCGCACCATCACCTCGGGCTCGAGCCGATCGCCGTCGCGCGTCGCGATGATCTCGCCGCCCGGCGGCACCTCGATGGTGAAGCCCGCGTCGGCGCACGCGAGCGTCAGGTAGACGCCGAGCGTCGCGGCCACGCTGCGGCGGGTGCCGAGGGGCGAGAGCAGCGACACCACGCCGGGATTGAAGCGCACCCACCAGGCCTCGGGCGCATCGAGCGCGTCGGGGATCCCGCCTAT
>CAYZQM010000006.1:12438-32745 GCA_964480175.1 uncultured Sandaracinaceae bacterium | reverse complement strand
TCGAAAGCGTGCCGAGCACCGCGCGGATCGGGGAGAAGTTGCCGCGCCACACCGGGACCCACGCCCGCTCGCCGATCCCGTCCCAGCCGATCTCCTTTCGAGGCGGCGCATCGCGCTTCAGGAGCGTGGCGATGGCGTCGCGCTCGGCGCGGTCGTGCGCGTCGATCAGGCCGAGCGCGTTCTTCGTCGCCACGAACGCGCTGCGCTCGTCGACCGGGGTGCCCTCGCGGCGACGCAGCCGCCGCTCGCGCGCGCCGACGTCGCCCACGCCGAGGTTCTCGAGGCGCTCGCTGAGCGGCGGGTGGGTGTCGTGCTCCCGCGGGGTGCGCTGCTCGCTCCGGCGGATCGCGCGGAGCACGTCCGCGCGCCACGGCGCGTGCTGCAGGAACGCGGTGAAGCCCGCGAGCAGCGGCGGCTGAAAGCCGCCCATCATCAGCGGGATCACCTCGCCGTGAAAGTACGCGCCCCAGCGCGGCGCCAGCGACTCGGTGCGGGTGAGCGCGCGCGCGGCCGCGTCGGCGCCCGCGATCTGCGCGGCGAGGCTGTCGGCGGCCAGCTCCTGCTCGCGCGCGATGCGCTGTGAGATCCGCAGAAAGAGCCGGCCGTAGAGCAAGAAGGGCCAGTGCAGGAAGAAGCTCGAGCCATCGAGGCGCTGGATCGCCGTGGCCATCGCCATGCGCGTGCGGTGCACCAGCGGACCGAGCCGCAAGTCGCCGCCCTTGTGGTGACCGAACTCGTGGGCGAGCACGGCGCGCACTTCGTCCTCGCTCAGCGTCGCCAGGAGCGGCAGCCCGATGCCGACGATGGACTTCGCGCCGATCCCGAAGAAGCCGCCCTCCTTGCCGGTGAACGCGTTCGCCTCGGGCACGAGGTAGATGCGATCGGGCGGCTGCTCGCCGGCGCGCTGCGCGACGTCCGCGATGAGCGCGCGCAGGCGCGGATGCGCATCGCTCGGGAGGGGATCGGGGCGATCGTCGTCGGCCTTGCCGAGCCAGGGCCGAGGCAAGCGCGGGAGCATCGCGTAGGCGACGAAGAGCCCCGCGATGAAGCACACGATCCCCGACCAGCCCACGCCGTCGCCGTGCGTCGCCTGCGCCCACGGCACCCAGACGAGGAGCGCGACGAGCGCGAGACCAAAGACGTAGAAGCCGAGCGCGAGCGCGACGACGGAAGCCGCGCGCACCGCGAGGGAGGAGCGCTCTTCGGCGCGCGATCGATGGGGTCGCATCATCGTGACCAGTTCTCCGCTGCGCCGATCCACGAGGGCATGACGTCGAGCGCATAGGCGCGCTCCCGCGCCGCCGCGCGGCTCTCCTCGTCGAGCCCCTCGCTGCGGGACCGGACGAAGTAGCTCGCGGCGCGCACGTAGCGCGGCAGCGACTCGAACGCGTCGGTGGCGGTGCCCGTGGCGACGAACGCCTCCACGACCTCTTCGTCGGGATGCACCCGCGAGTCGGGCCACAGCGCGGCGGCGCTCCCCGGGCGGGCACGCGCGGCCTCGGCCAATAGCAGCACCTCGAGCCCCAGCGGGATCGCGCGCCGCAGGTACGGAGGCACGTTCGCGAGGGCCTCCACCGCCGCTCGAGGATCGCGGCGCGCGTGCACCAGCGCGGCGACGAGCGACGCCATCTCTGGATCGCCGATCGCGCGCATCGCCTCGTCGCTCGGCGTGCGCCCCACCAGCGCCGCGTACACCGCCTCCCACCCAGGCGCGCTCCCGACGTCGTCGAGCAGATCGTCGAAGAGCGCGGACGACTCCGACGGCTCGAGCGCCCGCGAGAGCAGCTCGTGCACGCTCGCGAGGACGAGCTGCTCGCCGAAGCCCTCCGACGCTTCGAACGCTTGCTCGAGGAGCAGCACTGCGTCCCGTCGCCGGTCCGCCGCGAAGAGACAGCGGGCGCGCTCGACCACCCACTCGCTCTCGCGGACCTCGGGCCAGCGGCTCGCCTCGTCGAACCGCGCGGAGCCCTCGGCGAACGCGCCGGCGTCGCAGAGCTGCAGCGCGTGCGTCATCGTGAGGAGCGGGTGCTCGGGGAAGCGCTCCGAGAGCGCCGCGTAGCGATCGACGGCGTCGCTCGGACGAAGGACCCGCAAGTACAAGAAATGGCTGTCGGCATCGTCGCGCTCGAGCGCGCGCGCCTCGTACTCGGCGCGCAGGGCGTCGCGGTCGCCTCCCCGCAGCATCCAGCGCTGGTAGGTGCGATGCACCTCGAGCCCCATCGGACCGTCGCCGTGGCGGTCGCGCATCGCGCGCGCGACGTCCATCGCGGCGTCCCGGTTCGCGGTGAGCTCGAGCCCTTCCATCAGCGCGATCGTCGCCTCGGGCTCGTAGTCCAGGCCGCGCGCCATCGCGTCGATCAGCGCGGGGACCCGCTCGTCCCCCGCGATCGCGCGCTCCCACACGCAGTCGAGCTCCTCGGGCGACGCGAGCGCGAAGTGGCTCCGCCGCTCGACGCTCCGGCGCGACGAGAGCGAGATGGACGCCGGGGGATCCACCAGGAAGTAGTCGACGCGCCCGACGTCGATCAGCTCGCGGCCGCAGTAGATCTCCGGCGCGGCGCCGTCGCTGCCGCCCGCGCGCGTCGAGTAGACCACCTCCTCGAGGTAGAGCGGCGCGACCCCGAGCACGTTCCACACGGTGTGGTGCGAGCCGCCCGCGACCGTGACGTGGCCCGAGCTCAGCTCTCCGCCGCCGAACGCCGCGAACACGCAGTCGCCCGCGGGCACCTCGACCGTGCGGTGCTCGTGGGGCGGCACGAGGAAGCGCTGCTCCGGCTCCTCCCCCGCCCGGAGCGACGCCGTCACCGCGAACGGCAAGCCGTTCACCACCGTGATGCGCCCATGTCGGACCGCGCCGATCGAGAGCATCAAGCCCGCGAGCACGCTCCCGAGCACACCGAACACCACGAGGCGGTTCCACAGCCAGTGCCCCATGTCGAAGGGCGCGCGACCGAAGAAGCGGTACGCGTTCGCCCCCGCGTGCGCCATCAGGTAGCTCGCGATGGGGAAGATCGGTACGAAGAAGAAGACGAAGTAGTGCGTGCCGACGAAGGCGTAGTCCTCGCCGCGCTCCGCCTCGCCGTAGATCTTCGCGCCCACACCGTTGATGGTCTGGAGCACGGGCGCTCCGTTCATCGGCGCGACGAAGAGGCGCCGCTTGCTCAGCAGCATCGCGAGCGTGTCGCGATCGTCGGGGAAGCTGCCGCGCCACCGGGCCCAGAAGAGCGCGCGATAGAGATCGTTCGGGCGTCCCCGCTCGATCGCGCCGCGCACCCGTCGATCCGACAAGAAGCGCTCGAGCTCGGGAACGCTCTCGAGCAAGCCGAGCGGGTCGGCCGGATAGACCGCGTCCGATCTCGCCTCGTCGTCGGCCCGCGCCCCGTCCTTCATGGCCGCGATGATAGCGGCCGGCGACAGACGCCCGTCAAGCGCCGCGTGACGGCGCCCTGCGTTCGCAGCTATCCTCTCGTTCCTTTCGACCGCATGACTTGCAAGGGGACGAACATGAGCGCGACGTGGGGCCTACGGGTGGCCGGATTGCTGTTGTTCTCGCTGGTGACGCTCGGCTGTACGCGCCACGCACCGCAGCTGGTGGCGGGGCCGTTCCCGCGCGGTGACGCCGCGCTGATGGAGCGCGCGATCTCCGTCGCCGCGCGCCGCGGCTACCACGCGGAGAGCGTCGACCGAAGGGCAGGCTCGTTCTTGGTCACGGCGCGCGCCGAGCCGCGGCTGGTGGTGACGTTCACGGTGCAGTGCACCTCCGACGGCTGGATCGTGGTGACGCCCAACGGAGACCGGGTCATCGAGAACGACCGAGGCTTCCAGCTCCGCGCCCGGCTCTACGAGGAGTACACCGCGTTCGTGCACGCGCTGCAGCGCGACGTAGGGACGATGACGGATCGCGCGAGCGTCCCGGGGGGCGAATGAGCCCGCTGAAAGGAATGCTGGCGATGGCGATCGGGGCTGCGATCCTCTCGAGCGCGTCGATCGCCGCGGCGCAGCCCGCATGCGCCGAAGGACGCGAGCGCGACCGCACGGGGCGCTGCTGCTGGCCCGGCCAGCACTTCTCGGTGGCCCACGCGCGCTGCGAGGGCGTGCCCGTGTGTCCGCCCGGCTTGGTCGAGCACGGTGACGACTGCGTCGGACGCGCAGGGGTCGTGATGCTCGCGCCGACGCCGACGCCTGCGCCGACCACCGAGGTCCCGGCCGCTGGCTCGGAGGCCCCCGAGCCCGAGGTGCTCGAAGCGGCGACGTATCCCTCGCTCGACGCGCCCGATCCCGAGGTCGCCTCCGTGCCCGCGCCGCCCGCGACGACGCCGGATCACGTGACGGGCTATTTGCCGCGAGGCTACGAGACGGGCGTGCGCGCGACGCCCACCGCGTGGCCGCTCTTCAGCGAGGTCGGTCGGACCCACGCGCGGAGACCCGTGCAGACGACGGGCTACGACTCGGGCTTGCTCTTCGCCACCATCCTGATGAGCGGCTTCGGCTGGTCGATCGGCTGGCTCGCGCCGATCCTGGACGAGGCGAGCGGCGCGTGCGGCACCTTCGGTGGCCGCTTCGGCATCGAGCGCGCGCCCTGCAACAGCTGGCCGCTGGCGTTCATCCCCGTCGTCGGATCGCTCATCAGCGGCATCGCCTCGATCGACACGGGCCGCTTCAGCATCGGCTGGGGCCTCGGCATCGGCATTCCCAGCATGCTCTTGCAGGCCGCTGGGCTCATCTCCCTGATCGTCTCGCTGACCAACACCACCACCGACTACCACTTCGAGGAGCTGGAGGCGGAGCTCGGGGAGGCGTCGCTGAGCCTCTCGTTCGACGCTCCGGGGAGCGACGCCGGCGCATCGCTCGCGCTGCGCTTCTGACGATGATCCTGTTCCGAGGAGCCGGATGAGCCAGTCGACGCTGCTGCGCGAGCGACGCTTCGCGCCCTTCTTCTGGGTCCAGTTCTTCGGCGCGCTGAACGACAACGTGCTCAAGCAGGCCATCGTGGTGCTCTTCGCCACCACGATGAGCGCGAGCGACTCGAACAACCTCGCGCAGATCGCGGTGGGCTTGTTCATCGCGCCCTACTTCCTGTTCTCCGCGACCGCCGGACAGCTCGCGGAGAAATACGAGAAGTCGGCGCTCATCCGCGCGACGAAGGTGCTCGAGCTCTTCATCGTGCTCGGTGCCGGCGTGGCCTTCTGGTTCAGCTCGTCGATCGGCCTGTTGATCCTGCTCAGCCTGCTGGGCCTGCAGTCGACGCTCTTCGGTCCGGTGAAGTTCGCGATCCTGCCGCGCGTGCTCCGCGAGCACGAGCTGGTGGGCGGCAACGGCCTCGTGGAGATGGGGACGTACGTCGCGATCATCACGGGGCAGATCATCGGCGCCGAGCTGATCTCGCGAGGCGAGGACGGGCGGCACTGGGTGTCGGTCGTGCTCATCGCCGCCGCCGTGATCGGCTACCTCGCGTCGCGGATGGTCCCGAAGGTCCCCTCCGAGGTCCCGGATCTGAAGCTCTCGCTCAACCTCTTCTCCGAGACTTGGCGCACGATCGTGTTCGCGCACGAGAAGCGCGCGGTCTGGCTCTCGGTGCTGGGGATCTCGTGGTTCTGGCTCTACGGCGCGCTCTTCCTCACTCCGCTGCCGACCTTCGCGACGCACACGCTCGGCGGCACCGCGTCGGTCGCGACCCTGTTCATGGTCGTGTTCTCGATCGGCGTAGGCGTCGGCTCGCTGCTCTGCGAGCGGCTCTCGAGCGGACACATCGAGCTCGGGCTCGTGCCCTTCGGCTCGATCGGCCTGAGCGTCTTCGCCATCGACGCGTACTTCGCGAGCCACGGGCTGCACGGCGGCGCGAGCATCGTCGGCCCCTTCGACGTGCTCGGCGACGCGCGCTACTGGCGCCTGCTCCTGGACTTCTTGCTGATCGGCGTCTTCGGCGGCCTCTACTCGGTGCCGCTGTACGCCTTGATCCAGCACCGCAGCGACGCCGACAAGCGCGCGCGGATCATCGCGGGCCTCAACATCATCAGCTCGCTCTTCCTGGTGGGGAGCGCGGTGATTGGGATCCTGTGTCTCAGCGTGATCGGGCTGAGCATCCCCCAGCAGTTCTTGGTGGCGGCCGCGCTCAACGTGCTGGTCGCGATCTACATCTACTCGCTCTTGCCCGAGTTCCTCATGCGCTTCTGCATGTGGATCATGATGCGCGTGATGTACCGGCTGCGCGCCGAGGGCACCGAGCACGTGCCGGCCGAGGGCGCCGCGATCCTGGTGTGCAACCACGTGAGCTTCGTCGACGGCTTCATCCTGAGCGCCGCCATCCGCCGTCCGGTGCGCTTCGTGATGTGGTACCGCATCTACCAGCTGCCGGTGCTGAACTGGTTCTTCCGCGCGGGCGGCGCGATCCCGATCGCCGGTCGTCGGGAAGATCCCGCGCTGATGGACGCCGCGTTCGCGACGGTGAAGCAGGCGCTGAGTGAAGGTGAGCTCGTGGGGATCTTCCCCGAGGGCCTCATCACCTACAACGGCGAGATCAGCCCGTTCAAGAACGGGATCGAACGAATGCTCGCCGACACCCCGGTGCCGGTGATCCCGATGGCGCTCAAGGGCCTCTGGGGAAGCTGGTTCAGCCGTCGCGGCGGGCCCGCGATGGCCAAGCGCCCGTTCCGGCGCTTTCGATCGAAGGTCGACCTGGTGATCGCGCCGCCGATCGCGCCGTCCGACGCGGACGCAGCGCACCTCGAGACAGTGGTCCGAGGCCTGCGCGGAGACGCCCGGTAGCCCGAGACCGCCCGTCGTCGGATCACGCCCGACTCACAAACAGAGACAGCCCGCAGCGCTCCGCGACCATCGTGAACGTGATCGTGATCGTGGTCGTGAACGTGAACGCGTTTCGGAAGCAGCATCCATGCATCGAGCATCGCGCACCGCCACGAGCGACGCTCACCAATGCGTCGCCCGATCGCTGCAGCCGCGGCTCAGCGCGCGCCGCGCCGACGCCGCGCGGGGCGCAGCTCGACCGCGATCTCGTGCGGGCCGTCGGCGGGGATCTCGACGCCGTACGTCTCGTAACCGTCCGCGCTCACCTCGAGGCGATGCGCCACTCCGTCGGCCGGGACCGAGAAGCTGCCCGACTGCTCGGCGCCGTCCCACGTGATCACCGCGTGCTCCGCCGCGGCCACCGGCGACACCGTGATCGTCATCAGCACCTCGGGCACGCGCTCGCGCGGCGTCTCGTCGCCTTCGACCGCGCGGACCACGACGTTCGCGGCCTCCTCGCGGCGCTCGGCCTCGAGGCGCTGACGGTGCTCGTAGAGGAGCCACGCGATCGCCGCGGCGAGCGCGAGGATCAACAGGCTCCGCACCACCCGCACGGCCGGGCTGGTGCCGCGCGCGTACTGCTCGACGGGGATGTCTTCGTCGGGCGGCTTCGCGAAGCGGTTCTCCGCGGCGAACTGCTCGCGGATGCTCGGCGCGGTCCAGTCCATCACCATCAGCCGCCGCTTCACGCTCGAGGACGAGGCGGGCCGGTCGGTCGGGAGCTTCTTCAGCAGATCGTCGACCAGCGACTCGAGCGCGGGAGGCGAGTCGAGATCGCGGCTCACCTCGCTGAGGCGCGGCGGCGTCTCCTTGAGGTGCGCGCTCATCAAGAGCACCGGCTGGTTCTCGAGGAAGACGTAGCGCCCGGTGATCATCTCGAAGAGGATGCAGCCGAGCGCGTACAGATCGGCAGGCGGCCCGATCGGCATCCGGGCCACGGCCTCGGGGCTCATGTAGCGCGGCGTGCCCAGCATCTGACCCATCTCGGTCAGCGCGGAGCTGTCGGTGCCGTGCGCCTGCGCGCTCCCGTCGTTGCGATCGAGGATTCGGGCGATTCCGAAGTCCAGGACCTTCACGCCGCCGGTGTTCATCAAGAAGATGTTGTCCGGCTTCAGATCGCGGTGGACGACGCCGGCCGAGTGCGCGGCCTCCAGCGCCGAGACCACCTCGTGCGCGATGCGCGCGGCCTCACGCGCGGGCAGCCGCCCTTCCCGCTTGGTGCGCGTGCTCAGGCTCTCGCCGGCCAAGAGCTCCATCACGAGGAAGAGCGTGCCGTCGTCGGCCTGACCGAACTCGTGCACCACCACGACGTTGGGGTGATGCACCGCGGAGGCCGCGCGGGCCTCGCGCTCGAAGCGCATCGCCATCATCGGATCGCCCGCGAGATCCGGGCGCACGATCTTGAGCGCGACCTTGCGGTTGATGTTGAGCTGCGTCGCCTCGTAGACCGCGCCCATGCCGCCGACCCCGAGCACCGCGTCGATGCGGTAGCGGCCCGCGACCAGCGTGCCCGCCTGCAGCGTCGACTGCGAGAGGATGTCGAGCTTGCTCGGCCGCGGACGGGTCGCGGCGTTGCTGCTGCTCGACGCCGCGCGGGCGCCAGGCGTCATCGACGGTCGCTTTCCGGGATCGGCCACGTGAGGCGGGAGCGTAGGCCCGCGGCGCGAGCCGGCCAAGGGCTTCGATCGTGTCGCGCCGCGTCACGGACGCGTGACCGCGCTGCCCCACGCGACCGGGGGGCGGGCGCACGGGCGACGCCGGGCGACGCCCGTGTGGCGGATGAGGCACGATGCGCGCGATGAGTGTGCTGGTCACCGGCGGCGCCGGGTTCTTGGGTTCGCACCTGGTCCGCGCGCTGATGGCGCAAGGGCGCGACGTCGTGGTGCTCGACGACCTCTCCGGCGGCCTCGAACAGAACGTGCCCGCCGGCGTGCCCTTGGTGGTGGGCGACATCGGCGACGTCGCCCTGGTGCAGCGCCTCTTCGCCGAGCACCGCTTCGAGGTCGTGTTCCACTTGGCGGCGTACGCGGCCGAAGGCCTCTCGCACTTCATCCGCCGCCACAACTACACCAACAACGTCGTCGGCTCGGTGACGCTGATCAACGAGGCGGTGCGGCATCGGGTTCAGCGCTTCGTGTTCACCTCGTCGATCGCGGTCTACGGGACGGGCGAGCTGCCCCTGCGAGAGAGCCACGTCCCCTCGCCCGAGGATCCCTACGGCATCGCCAAGCTCGCGGTCGAGCTGGATCTCAAGGCCGCGTTTCATCAGTTCGGCCTGCCCTACACCATCTTCCGACCGCACAACCTGTATGGGCCCTACCAGTCGATGCGCGACCGCTACCGCAACGTCGTGGGCATCTTCCTCAACCAAGCGATGGCCCAGCAGCCGCTCAGCGTCTTCGGCGACGGAGAGCAGACGCGCGCGTTCACCTACGCCTCCGACGTCGCGCCGCGCATGGCCGCGAGCGCGTGGTCGGACGCGGCGCGCAACACCGTGCTCAACGTCGGAGGCGACGCGACGTACACCATCAACGAGCTCGCGCGCGCCGTGATCGACGTCACCGGCGCGGACCTCGCCATCCGGCACCTGCCGGCGCGCAACGAGGTCACCCACGCGCACTCCGATCACACGCTGATGAACCGCGTGCTCGGGGAGGGACCGAGCACCGATCTGCGCGAGGGCCTCGCCCTGACCTGGGCGTGGGCCAAGGACATCGGCCCTTCGGCGACGCCGCCCTTCGCGGCCATCGAGCTCGAGCAGGGACTGCCGCCGAGCTGGAAGTAGCGACGCTCGCCGATCGATTCGCTACCCTCCGGGTCATGTCGCACTCGATCCGCGCCCTCGTGGCCCTCGCGAGCACCGTCGTCTGGGTGTCGGTCGGGGGCTGCGACCCCGTGACCGGGGCCGACGCGGGAACCGACGCCCCGCCTCTCGCCTGCACCGACGATGCGAGCTGCGACGACGGCGCGTACTGCAACGGGGAGGAGCGGTGCGTCGATCGGGTGTGCGTCGCCGGCGCGCCGATCGTGTGCGACGACGGGATCGAGTGCACGGTCGACGCGTGCTCGGAGAGCCGTCGCGCGTGCGCGTCGCTCCCCGTCGACGCCGACGGAGACGGCTTCGGCGCGGTGGGCTGCGCCGACGGCAACGACTGCGACGACGCCGATCCCCGGCGCTTCCCTGGCAACGCGGAGACGTGCGACGCGGTCGACGACGACTGCGATCCGAGCACGATGGGTGGCTTCGACTTCGACGGCGACGGGTTCGTGAGCAGCGCGTGCTGCAACCCCGACGCAGACGGAGCCGCGGTCTGCGGGGAAGACTGCGACGACACCCGCGCCACGACGTTCCCCGGAGCGACCGAGGTGTGCGACACGCTCGATCAGAATTGCGACGGCACCGCGGACGAAGGCGTCGACTTGGCGGGCTACCTCGACGCGGACCTGGACGGCGTCGGGGGCAGCACCGCGATGCGCGCCTGCGCGGGCACGTTCGCGTTCTCCACCCGCACGGGCGACTGCGACGACGCGGACGAGCTCCGCTATCCGGGCGCGCCCGAGCTCTGCGACGAGGTGGACAACGACTGCGATCCGCGCGTGGACGAGAGCCCGGTCGCCATCCGCTGGTACACGGACTCGGACGGCGACGGGTTCGGCGCGCCGGATGTCGCGACCTCGACGCTCTCGTGCGCGCGCCTGCCCGACCACAGCACCCGGCCCACCGACTGCGACGACGCCGTCGCGGCGGTGCACCCGGGCGCAGCCGAGCTGTGCAACGGCCGAGACGACGACTGCAACGGCCTGCTCGACTTTTCCGTCGGCCTGAACGACTGGGAGGACGACGATCGCGACGGCGTGCTCGACGCGCGCTGCCCGAGCGGAGGGACGGACTGCGACGACACCGATCCCACCGTCGGCGCGGGCGCCCCGGAGCTCTGCGATGGCGCGGACAACGACTGCGACGAGTCGGTCGACGAGGACGTCCTCAGCACGCCCTACTACCGCGACGTCGACGGCGACGGATACGGATCGATCGCGTCGGGCGCGGTGAACGCCTGCACCCAGCCCGCGGGCTTCTCCGTGCGCGGCGGCGACTGCTCCGACGCCGTCCCCACCCGTCACCCGGGCGCGGTCGAGATCTGCAACGCCGCCGACGACGACTGTGACGCTGCCGTCGACGAGGGCTGCGTGTCCGACTGCCCGAGCCCGCAGATCCGCTGCGGTGGCGCCTGCGTCGATCCCCGCACCGACGAGCGCTACTGCGGGGCGCTCGGCGCGTGCGCCGGCTTCACGGTGTGCAGCGCGCAAGAGGCCTGCGTCGCCGGGCGCTGCGACGACACGTTCGTCACGCCCTTCGTCGAGACCGGCGTCTGGAGCTCCGCCGAGACCGACACGACGTACACCATCGACTACGCCGACGATCCCTTCGGCGAAGGGTTCGTCGACGTGGTGTACACCCTCGATGGGTCGCGACCCGGCCTGAGCGCGACCACTCGATACCTCGGCTTCGCGCCCGCCGAGATCATCGTCTCCGACGGCGAGCTGCTCCGCTGGGTGATCGACACCTCCGGTGGATCGATCGAAGGCCGCCGGACCCACACGTTCGATCCGGCGCGCCGCGAGAACCACGGCATCACCCCGATCCGACTCTCGCTCCGTGGGCTGGCCGGTGATCCGCGGGGACCCGCGATGGCCGCGAGCGCGGGCTCGAGCATCGAGCTGACGAGCACCGTGCGGATGTGGTGGAGCGCGCCGACCGGGTACTGCCCCACCTGCGCAGGGCCCCAGTACGTCGTGTCGATCGACGGGATCGGCGCCGTCGACTGCCTGGTGCCCTCGCCGCGCCCCGCGGTGTACCCAGGTAGCGTCCTCGTGAGGCCCGCCGTGCGGGTCGATCTCCCGAGCACCCTGTCCGAGGGCATCCACTTCATCCGCGCCACCGTCGGCTACTCCGGCGGCTGCGCCACGCCGGTGAGCATGCAGCCGGTGAACGTCAACGGCTCGATCGTGATCGGCTGGATACAAGTGCTCGAGGTCAGCGGCGGCTGACGCCGTGCTAGCGTGCGCGCCGCAACATGCTGGGCACCAAGAAGATCGCCGTGGTCCTGCCGGGCCTCAACGTGACGAGCACGCTCGAGCGGACGCTGGACGACATTCCGAAGGGCTTCGCCGATCTGTTGATCCTCGTCGACGACGGAAGCACCGACGGCACGGCCGAGCTCGGGCGCCGCTTGGGCTGCCACGTGTTTCGCCACGAGAAGAACCGAGGCTACGGCGCCGCGCAGAAGACGGGCTACCGCGAGGCGCTGCGCCTCGGGGCGGACGTCGCGGTGATGGTGCACCCCGACTACCAGTACCGCCCCGAGCTGGTGCCGGCGATGGCGTCGATGGTGGCCTACGGCGGCTACGATCTCGCGCTGGGATCGCGCCTCCTGATGCGCGGCGCGCTCAAGGGCGGGATGCCGCTCTGGAAGTTCGTGGTGAACCGCGGCCTCACCATCTTCGAGAACGGGATGATGGGCGCGGGCCTGAGCGAGTACCACACCGGCTACCGCGCGTTCTCCCGCAAGCTGCTCGAGGAGCTGCCGCTCGCGGAGAACAGCAACGACTACGTCTTCGACAACGAGCTGATCGCCCAGGCGCTGCACTTTGGATTTCCCATCGGCGAGCTGAGCTGTCCCGCGCGCTACTTCGATGGGATGCAGACGATCCACTTCGACGTCGGCGTGAAGTACGGCATCGGCTGCGTGAAGACCGCGCTGCGCATGCGAGCGCACCGCTCCGGCCTCCGAGCCTCCGCGCTCTTCGATCGCAAGGCGGACAAGCTGAGCGACTGGAAGGACGGAGCCCCCTTCTTCGACGCGAACGCCTCGTGACCTCCATCGGCTCATACGATGCCAGCACTCGGCTTCTCACGCGGCGTTCAGCTCCAGGGCGCCCGCAAGCGAGCGCCGAGGAGCCTACTGTCGTAGGTGACGAGACCGAGTGCGGACGTAAGCTCCGATCAACGTCGCGTGGGAAGCCGTGGCGGATGCGGAGTGAGCCGTGACGACGATGCCTGCGAGCATGCTGCCCATCGCGCCGATGCAGGTGACGACGGTCGCGGTGATCGGCCTCGGATACGTGGGCTGCGTCGAAGCCGCGGTGCTCGCGGCGGCGGGTCGGCAGGTGATCGGCGTCGATCGGCGCGCCGCCATCGTCGAGGCGATCGAGGGCGGACGGGCGCCGCTGGTCGAGCCGCTCTTGAGCGAGCGCATCGAGCGGGCGCACGCGCTGCGTACCCTGCGCGCCACCACCGATCTGAGCGCCGCGGTGCAAGGGAGCGGCTGCGCGCTGATCTGCGTCGGCACCCCGAGAGGCGCCGACGGCGAGCTGTTGATCGACGACGTGCTCGACGCGTGCACCGAGGTCGCGCGCGCCGTGGCGCCCGGCGCGACGTACACGCTGATCATCCGCAGCACCGTGCCGCCGGGCCTCTACGCCAAGGCACGCGAGGCGATCGCGACGGCGCTGAGCGAGCGCTCGGTGCGCGCCAAGGTGAGCCTCGCGCTGAACCCCGAGTTCCTGCGCGAGGGCAGCGCGGTGAAGGATCGCGAGGAGCCCGAGCTCATCGTGTACGCCACCGAGGACGACGGCGCCGCGGGCGTGGTCGAGGGGATCTGGGGCCCAGCGCACCGCAGCAAGATGGTGCGCACCGAGCCCTCGAGCGCCGAGGTGCTCAAGCTCGTCGCGAACGCGTGGCACGCGCTCAAGGTCAGCTTCGCGAACGAGGTCGCGCGCATCGCCAAGCCGATCGGCGTCGATCCGTTCGAGGTGATGGAGCTTCTGTGTCGCGACACCAAGCTCAACACCTCGGCGGCGTACTTGCGGCCCGGCATGCCCTTCGGCGGGGCGTGCTTGGTCAAGGATGTCTCGGCGCTCGAGAGCTTCGCGCGCGGCGCCGGCGTGAAGGTGCCGGTGCTCGGCGGCGTGCTCGACAGCAACCGCGCCCACCTCGATCACTTGCTCGCCGCGGTGCTCGCGCGGAGCCCCGAGCGCGTCGCGGTGATCGGCATCGGCTTCAAGCCGGGCGCATCGGATGTGCGCGACAGCGCGCCGGTGCAGCTGGTCAGCGCGCTCTTGGACGCAGGGCTCACGGTCGCTGTCGCCGACGCCTCCGTCACCGACGCGCGCATTCCGCCGCTGGGCTTGCTGGCGCTCGAGGCCGCGCTCGACGATCCGCGGGCCCGCGCGGTCGACACCGTGGAAGAGGCGCTGGACGGGGCCGACGTGATCGTGGTCGCGCATCCCTGCGCGGCCGACCGTGAGGCGCTCGTGGCCCTCTACCAGAGCGGTCGCGGTCCTTCGGGCGTGCTGCTCGACGCGGGCGGCGAGCTGTCGCGCAAGCTGAGCGAGCCCGAGCGCGAGGTCCTGTCGCCGGTCGTGGTGCTGCGAGGTCAGGCGTGAGCGCGCGCGCCCCGCGCAACGACTACCGCCTGCTGATGATCCCCACCCACCCGGGGGTCCAGTATCACTTCACCCGCGTCGGTCTGCCGACGTACTTCTTGGGCCACTGGGATCAGTTCAAGTACTGGCGCCCCCAAGAGCCGAACGTGCACAACCTCTTGCCCGCGTTCGACGACGCGCAGCTCGAGTGGGAACCCAAGGACTACGCGGCGCTGCTCGACGGAAGCATGGAAGGACGGCCCGCCATCGGCTGGCCCGAGCACTTCGATCTCGCCTGGTTGATGTTCAACTGGCAGGTGAAGCTCTTCTGGGATCGCCCCGGCAAGAAGCTCTACCGGGTCTCGAAGGTGGCCGAGCTCGAGGAGCCCGAGTGGGACGCGCTGCTCGCCCGCGACGACTTCAGCGTCGTGTCGTTCTATCCGAACACGGTCGCGTGGCTGAAGGAGAAGAAGGGCGTCGAGGTGCCGTACGTGCCGCTCGGCTTGGACCCCGATGCGTACGAGCGTGTCCTGTCGATCATCCACACCTACCGGCAGCGTGGCTGGCACTACCGGCAGTACGTCGAAGCGATGGCCGACGTCCCGCACCTGCACGTCGATCACCTGGACGACACCCAGGAGAAGTACTCGTACGAAGGGATCCAGTCGCTCTTTCGCAAGAGCCGGGTCTATCTCCACGACGGAGAGCAGGAGTACACGATCACGCTGATCGAGGCGATGATGACCGGCATGCCGATCGTCTCGTTCCGCATCCCCGGGATCGAGCGTTACGTGATCGAGGGGCACAACGGCTTCGTCTGCGACACCGCGCAGCAGGTGCGCGATCGCTGTCGCATGCTGCTGAGCGACGACGCGCTCGCGGCGAAGATGGGCGCGGCGAGCCGCGCGCTCGCGATGCGCGACTACGCCGAGGCCGACTGGCGGCGCCGCTGGATCGAGATCATCGATCGCACGCTGTCGCCCGGATGACCGAGCCGACGCGGTCGCTGCGGGCGTACTTCGCCCAGACGCGCGAGACCTGGGCGGCGCTCGGCGTGTCCGTGCTCTGGGCCATGGTGGTGCGACCCGGGCCCCTCTCGCTCCCCTACTTCTGGGACGAGGCCGACGTGTATGCGCCCGGCGCGCGCTGGCTCGCGCTGCACGACATGGATCCCACGCCGGGGCACTTCCCCGACGACTGGTCGCGCGGGCATCCGCCGCTTCTCTACGTGGTCGCGTCGATCGCGTTCCGGATCTTCGGCAGCGGCCCCGCGGTCGGCCACGCGCTGATCGTGCCGTTCACCGCGCTCGCGCTCACGTGCACGTACCTCTTGGGCGCCGAGCGCTACGGACGCCTGGTGGGCGTCTCGGCCGCCGCGATGCTCGCCACCAGCCCGCTCTTCATGTCGATGGGCGCGTTCCTCTTGCCCGAGATGCCGCTCACCGCGCTGACCGCGCTCGCGCTGCTCCTCGCCTCGCGGGGCCGCTACGGGAGCGCGGCGGTCGTGGGCATCGCGCTGGTGTGGATCAAGGAGACCGGCGTCGGACCGCCCATCGCGATCGCGGGCGGGCTCGTCGTCGAGGCCTGGCGCGCGGGTGCGCTGAAGCAGCGCTGGCGGCCGATCGCGATCTCGCTCACGCCGGTGCTCGCGCTGATCGCGTTCTTCGTCTGGCAGCGGGCGACCGCGGGCTACTTCGTCTTTCCCCACCACCAGAACCTCTTCGCGGACCGCCCGTTCTCGATCGGCAACGTGATGACGGTCTTCCCGTCGCTGTTCGTGTGGCACGGACGCTGGCTCTTCAGCGGGTGTGCGCTGGTGGCGATGGGGCTGCTCTGGCGGCGCGGCGTCCTCATGAGCGCGCTGAAGCCGGACGCGACGCTGTGGGCCGTCGGCCTTCTGCTGCTCGGCAACGTGATCTTCTTCGCCAAGATGTTCTGGCTCGAGCGCTATGCGCTGCCCGTGCATCCCGGGGTGCTGGTGGTGTCGATGGCGCTGATCGCGGAGGCGAGCCGGGCCTTGCCGGAGCGCGCCCAGCGCCCCGTCAGCCTGGCGCCGGTCGCGCTCGCAGGGGCGCTCGGTCTTCTCTCGCTGCACAGCCCTGGCGAGGCCGAAGAGCACACGTTCGCCTTCGCCGACGTCGTGCGCTCGCACCGCCAGGCGTACACGCGGATCCACGCGCTCGCGGACGACCCGCTGATCGTGACGACGTGGCCGCTGACCACCGAGCTGCGCGAGCCGTGGCTGGGCTACGTGCCGGCCCCCATGCGCTCGGAGCACCCCGATGATCTCGGGGACAGGACGCCCGACGTGGTCCTGGTCGATCCAGGCTCGCACCGCGCCGACGAGCTGCGCGCGCTCGCGGAGGCCCACTCCCTGGACCTCCGCGAGACCGTCACGGTCGGCAGCGCACCCCCGCTCGAGCTCTACGCGTCCGAGTGAGCGCTCATGCGGCGCCGCGGTCCACGACGGTGCGCAGTCCCTTGCCGTCGAAGTGAACGTCCATCTGCGGGAACGGGATGCCGATGCCGGCCTCGTCGAGGGCCATCTTGGTCGCGCGGGTGAGCGCCTCGTGCACGGCCCAGTAGTCCTCGGTCTTGCACCACACCCGCATCACCCAGTCGACGCTGGAGGCGCCCAAGCCCGTGAGCACGACGACGGAGTCCGGCTCGGGGATGCGCTTGTCCATGCCCGCGACGACCTGCTCGAGGACCTTGCGCGTCGCGTCGATGTCAGCGCCGTAGTCCACCCCGACGCTCACGTCGACGCGGCGGATCGGGTGCGCGGTGATGTTCTCGATGTTGCCGCTGAAGATGCTCGTGTTGGGCACGACGATCTTGCGGTTGTCGGGGGTCTTGAGCTCGGTCGTGAAGAGCTCGATCTGCTCGACGGTCCCGAGCACGCCCGCGGCGTTCACCACGTCGCCCACCTTGAAGGGGCGAAAGACCAAGAGCATCACGCCCGAGCTGAAGTTGGAGAGCGAGCCCTGGAACGCGAGGCCGACCGCGAGGCCCGCGGCGCCGATCACGGCGGCGAAGCTCGTGGTCTCGACGCCGAACGCGCCGAGGCAGCCGAGCACGGTGCCGGTGAGGATCGCGTAGCGCGCGAGGTTCGCGAAGAAGCGGCCGAGGGTGAGATCGAACTTGGTGCGCTCGAACGCGCGCTCCATCGAGCGACGGGTCCAGCCGGCGACCGTCCAGCCCGCCAGCATCGCGACCAAGACGCCGAGCGCCTGCAGCGCGTACGCGCTGATGAGCGCCCACGCGTCCGCCCCGAGGTTCGTCATCCATTCCATGTCCGTGCGTTCCTTTCGTGATGAAGAGCTCGCAGCGCGATCGCGACGAGGCGCGCGCGTGCGTTGGTGTGCACCGCCACCTTCGCGGGCGGAGCGTCGGCACGGGCTCCCGATCGACCCTCGCACGCTCCGCCGTGCGCCCCCGAGGGACACGTCGCCGAGACGAACGAGCGCACGCGAGCCCGCGCGCAGGACCGACCCTAGGGCACACCTGCTCTCACGTCACGCACCAAATGCCCAAATTCATGGGGTGCACCTCGCCCTGAGCCCGCGCTAGAAGGTCGCTCGGTGAGCCTTCGCGAGAGATTTGCGATCGACGACGCCCGCATCGCGGCGGGCGTGGCCGTCTCGGTCGTGCTGCTCACCACCGCGTACCTCTTCGCGCCGCTGTGGCACGGCGCGATCACGGGCGAGCCCCGCTTCTTCGAGTGGGACGTCCCCGAGCAGTACTGGCCCGACCTGGTCTACGCGTGCCGCTCGCTGCACCAGGGCGCGCTGCCGTACTGGAACCCCTACGACCGCGGGGGCTATCCCTACTACGCCGATCCGCAATCGGCCGCGTACCACCCGCTCACGTGGGGGATCTGCGCGCTCGCGGGCGACTCGCCGGCGCTGGGGTGGGCGGAGCTGCGGGTGGTGATCGGCTTTCTGATCGCGGGGCTCTTCGGGTTGCTCTGGCTGCGGCGGCTCGGCGTGGGCTGGGCGGGCGCGACGCTCGGCGCGGTGGTGATCGAGTGCGCGCCCTTCATGCGGCACAACTGGGAGCTCAACCTCACGCTCGCGCTCGGCTTCTTGCCGATGGTGCTCTGGGCGCTGGAGCGTGCGGTGCAGGAGAGGCGAGCGCGCGACGCTGCGCTGCTCGCGCTCGCCGAGGGGCTCTTGGTGTGGACGGGATCGCCGCCGGTGATCTACTTCGCTGGGACCTTCACGCTGATCTACGCCGCGGCACGCGTCGCCCAGCTCGTCCACGGCGACCGCGCGCTCGCTTCGCCGCTGATGCGCACGCTCTCACTCGCGGCGCTGCTCGCGATCGGCCTGTCGGCCGTGGTGCTGGTGCCGGGCTTCACCCTCGCGGGCTACTCGGTGCAAGCGGGGCGCGCCTACGAATCGATCGCGGAGGGCGGCCTGGATGGCGCGGCCGTGACCGCGCTGCTCTGGCCGCGCGATGGCAACCACCTCTACGTCGGCATCGCGACGTTGCTGCTCGTTCCCTTCGCGCTGATCGAGCGCGAGCGCCCACTGCCTGCGCGCTGGGCCCTGCTGATCGCGGCCGGCGCCGGCGTGCTGCTCGCGATGGGCGATCACGGTCCGCTCTTTCCGCTCGCGTTCGACCTGGTGCCGGGGGTGCACCTCTTTCGCTTGCCGCATCGGTATGAGGGGTGGCTCGGTCCCGCGCTCGGCGCGCTCGCCGCGGCGGGCTTGGACGCGGCGCTGCGCCGCGGCGTGACGCGCTGGCCGCGGCTGCATCGCGGCGGGATCGCGATCGCCGCCACGCTCGCGCTGCTCACCGTGCTCGATGTGTCCCGTCGCATGCCCGAGGACCGCCACACCCGCGCCGGCGCGAGCCCCGTCGAGGGCGACGCGGTCGCGCGCGTGCTGCCGCACGTGACGGTGCCCGGCTACCGGGTGATGGACGAGTTCGGCATCTCGTGTCGTTCCGGCACCCGCCTCGGCATGCGCGAGCTTCGCGGCTACCAGGACCCGCTGCTCCTGCACGCGTTCGAGCGCGCGATCGCCTCGCTGCGCGAGCACCCCGAGCTCGCAGCGCAGCTGAACGTCCGCTACGCGTTGACGGGGCCGCACTTCATCCACGGCTGGGATCGCCACTTCTTGCCGCCGCCCGAAGAGCTGCTCCGCGTGCCCTCGTCCATCGATCGGGGCGACGGCGTCATCGAGCTCTCGAACGCGATGCCCATGGCGTACTGGGTCCCGGACGACGCGGTCGAGATCGTCGCCCGACGCGAGGACGCGCTCGCGCGCACCCTCGCGCTCGCGCCGGCGCCGATCGCGATCCTCGAGGGCGAGCACCGCGAGGGATCGGGGGTCCGACCGACAGGCGATCACGCGCGCGTGGTCGCGTACGGAAGCGACGCGCTGACCATCGAGCTCGACGCGCCGTCGGATGGCGTGCTGGTGGTGAACGAGACCTGGTATCCCGGCTGGGTCGCCGACGTCGACGGCGAGCCGTCCGAGGTGGTGCGTGCGAATGGCTTGGTGCGCGCGCTCGCGGTGCCCTCGGGGGCCCACCGGGTGACGATGCGCTTTCTGCCCCGCGACGGCGCGCCGCTGCGCTGGCTGCTCGCGATCAGCTGGCTGGTGGTGCTCGCGCTGCTCCTGTGGCCGCTGCGTCGTCGATCGAGCGCGCCGCCGCCTGCCGTGCTCTCCTAGCGCGCCTCGATGCGTCTTTCCTTCAGCCTCGACCTCGGCCGGTGAGCGCCGCCGAGCCCAAGCGCACGCTGCTCGGGCAGACGCGGCTGCTCTACCGCAACCTCGGGCAGTCGCTGCGCCTCGCGTGGGATCTCGATCGGGGCTTGGTGCTTCGGTATCTCTCGCTCGCGCTCTTGGACGCGCTCTTGCCGATCGCCATCGCGTGGGTGGGCAAGTCGATCGTCGACGAGGTCGTCGCCGCCGGACGCGCGGACGCCTCGTGGTGGCCCGCGCTCCGCTGGGTGCTGCTCGAGGGCGTGCTCGTCGTCGCCCGCATCGGGACGGGCCAGGGCGTGGGCTACACCGCGGAGATCCTCCGCTCGGCGATGGCGGCGCACGTCGAGGGCATCGTCAGCAA
>CAYZQM010000006.1:0-12428 GCA_964480175.1 uncultured Sandaracinaceae bacterium | reverse complement strand
AAGGCTTCGCGCCTGTCGCTGCGGCACTTCGAAGATCCGAAGTTCATGGACGTGCTCGAGCGAGCGCGGAAGGACGCGAGCTGGCGCCCCGTCGAGATGCTCACCCACGGCATCTCGCTCACCCGGCAGCTCATCACGATCGCGGGCTTCGGCGCGCTCCTCCTCGCGTTCAGCCCTTGGGCCGTCGCCGCGCTGCTCTTGGCGTCGCTGCCGTTCTTGGCCGAGGCCCGCTTCTCGGCGGAGCAGTACGAGATCAAGCGCAGCCGCACCCAGGACGAGCGCCTCGCGGGCTACTACCAGCAGGCGCTCACCAGCGACTCGCTGGTCAAAGAGATCAAGCTCTTCGGCCTGGTGCCGTTCTTCTTCGATCGCTGGCGCGCGATCCAAGATCGCTTCCTCGATCAAGATCGGCGCTTCGCCCGGCGCCGCGGCTTCTGGGTCACGATGAGCGGCGCCGCCAGCATGGTGGTCTTCTACGGGGTCTTCGCCTGGATCGTGGTGCTCGCGGTGCAGGGCCTCATCACCCTCGGCGCGATGACGCTCTACCTCGGGGTGTTCCGCCAAGCGCAGCAGGGCTTTCAGACCGCGATGAGCGCCGTGGCGCGCGCGTGGTCCGACAGCCTCTACATGCAGAACCTCTTCGACTACCTGGCGATCGAGGACGACGACGCGGCGACGAAGGGCCCCGCCGACGTGTCTCGCGGATCCATCGAGGCGCCCGCGCTGCGCTTCGATCACGTGTCCTTCGGCTACCCCGACTCCGCGCGGCAGGCGCTCGAGGACGTGAGCTTCACGATCGCGCCCGGCGAAGCCGTCGCGCTCGTCGGCGCGAACGGCGCGGGCAAGACCACGCTGATCAAGCTGCTCACCGGCCTTCACACGCCGACCGCGGGCACGATCACCATCGGCGACCACGACATCGCGACGCTCGATCCCGGCGAGCTGCGCGCGAAGGTCGGCGTCGTGTTCCAGGACTTCGCCCACTACCACCTCAAGGCAGGCGAGAACGTCGGCATCGGCTGGCTGCCCGCGGTCGGCGATAGAGAAGCGGTCGAGCTCGCCGCCGAGCAAGGCGGCGCCGCGGAGATCTTGGGCAAGCTGCCGCAGGGCCTCGACACCCAGCTCGGCCGCTGGTTCGGCGGCGAGCAGCTCTCGATCGGGCAATGGCAGCGGGTCGCCTTGGCGCGCGCGTTCATGCGACAGAGCGGCGTGCTCGTGCTGGACGAGCCGACCGCGAGCCTCGACGCCGAAGCCGAGCACGCCATCTTCGAGCACTTCCAGAAGCTCGCCGCGGGACGAACCGTGCTGCTCGTCACCCACCGCTTCTCCACCGTGCGCATGGCCGATCGCATCCTGGTGCTCGATCAGGGCAAGGTCGCCGAGGTGGGCACCCACGCCGAGCTCATGGCCAAAGGCGGCATCTACCAGCGGATGTTCTCGCTACAGGCCGCGGGCTACCAGAGCTAGACAGCACGATGCAGTCGCAGCCCAAGAACCCGCTTCATGGCGTCACCCTGCAGGTGATCCTCGAGCGCCTCGTCGAGCGCATGGGCTTTGCCGCGATGGGACAGGCCGTCCCGATCCGCTGCTTCACCCACGACCCGAGCATCGCCTCCAGCCTGACGTTCCTCCGGCGAACGCCGTGGGCCCGCGCCGAGGTCGAGGCGCTCTACCTGCGGGTCTTTCATCCCTGACGCGTCGCCTCGCGCAACGCCGCGCTCCTCGATTCGAGGAGGGGCGCCATGCAACACAACTCCCTCCCCCTGGTCGTTCTCCTCGCGCTCTCGGTCACCGGTCCGGGCTGCGCCCTCTATCGCTACTCCACCGACGGAGTCACCACGCGCACGCTGAGCGGCGCGCGACCCGTCCTCGTCGAGCCGCTCGATGCCCGCCCCGATCTCCCCTCCGGGGGCGGCGAGGGGATCGTCGAGGTCCGCGAGGCGGTGGTCGAGCACTTCGATCGGGCCGCGGTGTCCGGGCGGGTCGTCGCTGCCCCGGCCGACCCCGACGCGCTCGGAGCCATCCTCGCCGAGGCCAGCGCGGCTGGAGAGCGCGAGGTCATCTTCGTCCGCTGGCAGGGCGCGCTCTCGACGGGTCGCAACTTCACCAGCGCAGTGGCGCCGCTCGCCACCTTCGGACTGGTGCCCTGGCTCATCCTGACGAGCGCGCCCATCAACCACCACGGCGGCTCCGCCGCGTTCGAGCTCGTCGTGGTCGAGCCCAGCAGCGGCGACATCCTGGTGCGGGTCTCCGAGGTGGGCGCGTTCGCCGAGGACGTCTCGTCGTGGGGCTTCGATCCGAACGGCATCATGCGCGAGATGATGCGCACCACGGTGGACGTGCTGATCGATCGCTACCTCGCTGCGCGTGAGGCGGGCTTCCCGGACCGGCGGCGCGCCGTCGATCTCGCGACACTGGTGCTCTCTCCGAGGATCGGCGTGGAGGACGGAGTGCTCGCGGGCCTCGGCTTCAGCATGCGCGTGCCCTCCTCGACGTCGTGGGAGAGCGTCGCCGGCGAGGTCGCACACCTCGCCTTGCCCGGGGACGTCCAGCTCTCGGTGCAGCGCTACGTGATGGACGATCCCGCGGCGCTCGACGGCTTGGTCCGGCAGGAGCTCGACGCGATCGGCACCATCGACGTCGCGCAGCCCATCGAGACCGCAGCGGGCACCCTCACCGCGTTCCGTGGCAGCACGGACGTCGGAGGGATCTTCGTGGCCCACACGTTCGCGATCGAGGGCGCCGGCTACCGCTTCACCTGCTGGATCCCGACGGATGCGCCGAGCGACTCGAGCGAGTCGTGCATCGAGAGCCTGCGCAGCATCGCGCTGGACGGCATCACCCGCGGCGGCGCCCGACTCGCTACGCACCCGTGACGGTCACATCGCCGTGCAGACGCCGGAGACGCACGTCTCGTCGGCGTCGCACGGCATGCCGCACTCGCCGCAGTGCGTGGCGCTCGTCTGCAGGTTCACTTCGCACCCGTCGAAGGGGCTGCCGTTGCAGTCCGCGGTGGTCGGCGCGGTGCACGAGACGATCTCGCAAGTCCCGGTGGAGCAGGTCGTCGTCGCGCCTGCGGCCATGCACGCCACGCCGCACCCGCCGCAGTTCGTCACGGTGTTCAGCGGTGTCTCGCACTCCGGGCTCGAGGTGTCGCAGTTGCCATAGCCCGGCCTGCACGTCGGCACGCACGCGCCCGTGGCGCACGACGCGTCCGCGTGCTCGAAGGGACCGCACGCGACGCCGCACCCGCCGCAGTTCATCAGCGTCGTGATGCTGGTCTCGCAGCCAGGCGCCGCAGTGCAGTCGGCCCGGCCCGCGTCGCACGCCATCACGCTGCAGGTCCCGCTCATGCACGTCTCGGTGGCCTGCGGCAGATCACACGACACGCCGCAGCCGCCGCAGTCGAGCAGGGTGTTCAGCGGCGTCTCGCAGCCCGCGGCGCCGGCGTCGCAGTCGCCGAAGCCCGCGTTGCACATCAGCACCGAACAGGTCCCGCCGGTGCACGTGCCCGTCGCGTTCGCGGGAGCGCACGCGCGACCGCACATCCCGCAGTTCGTCATCGTGTCCAGCCGCACTTCGCAGCCGTTGCTCGCCATCCCGTCGCAGTCGGCGAGCATCGGGTTGCACTCGGCCACGGCACACGAGCCGCACACGCCCGCCGCCGACGCGCCCGGCACGGTGCAAGCCCGGCCGCACATCCCGCAGTGCCCGACCGTGTCCAGGCGCTGCTCGCACCCGTTGGCCGGGTTGCCATCGCAGTCGCCCCAGCCCGCATCACACATCAGCACCTGGCACGAGCCGCTCACGCAGTCGCCCGTCGCGTGCGCCGGCGCGCACGCGGCGTTGCACCCGCCGCAGTGCAGCAGGCTCTCGTCCAGATCGACGCAGCTGCTCCCGCAGAGATCGAGCACCGCGCCGCACACCGACTGGCACATGCGCTCACCGCCCGGCAGCTCGTTGCAGACCGGCGTCGAGCCGGTGCATGCGTTGTTGCAGGCCCCGCAGTCCGACGCCTCCTCCAGGCTCTGCTCGCAGCCGTTGGCGTCGATCCCGTCGCAGTCCGCGTAACCCGGCGCGCACGCGACGATCGTGCAGCCGCTCGATCCGCAGCTCGAGGTCGCGTGGGGGAGCATGCAGGGGACGCCGCATGCGCCGCAGTCGGTGAGCGTGCTGAGCGACGTCTCGCAGCCGTCGCCCGACATCCCGTTGCAGTTGCCGAAGCCGGGCATGCACGTGCCGACGCCACAGCGCCCGCCGACACACGCCGCGGTGGCGTTCGCGGGCGCGGCGCACGCCACGCCGCAGGCGCTGCAGTCGGTCAGCGTGCCGAGCTCGGTCTCGCAGCCGCTCGCCGCGGTGCAGTCGGCCCAGCCGGGATCGCACGCGGCCACCCGGCAGGTGCCGCCCGCGCAGCTCGGGGTCGCGTGGTCCATCGTGCACGCGCGCCCGCACGCCCCGCAGTGCGACAGATTGTTCAACAGCATCTCGCAGCCGTTGCCCGGGCTCGCGTCGCAGTCGTCGTAGCCCGGCGCGCACACGTCGATCTCGCAGCTCGCCGCGAAGCACGAGGGCGTCGCGTGCGGGGTGCTGCACACCTCGCCGCAGGCGCCGCACATGGTCGGCGACGTGAGATCTTCTTCGCAGCCCGTGCGGATCTCCCCGTCGCAGTCGCCCCACCCTTCGTCGCAAGCGATGGTGCACGCGCCGGCGCTGCAGGCGGGCGCGCCGTGCGAGTAGCCGGGGCACGCCATGCCGCAGCCGCCGCAGTGGTTGGGATCGCCGTCGAAGTCGAAGCCCTCGTCGATCATCCCGTCGCAGGTGTCGTCGCGCCCGTTGCAGAGCTCGGCGCGCAGGCAGCCCGAGCCCGCGTCCACGTCGTAGCGAGGCACCGTCCCATCGAAGTCGCGAAGCTCGTCCGCGCCGATCGCCACGCCGCGGCAGGTCCCGGTCGCGCACGTCTCCCCGTCACCGCAGGCCACACCGATGCAGAGGCTCTCGAGGTGCAGCTCGAGCAGGAGCGTGCGCCCCTCGATCATCGTCACGCTCGCGCGCCGCTCGACGATCACCGACGTGCCCAGGATGCCGCGGGCCTCCACCAGCACGGGCCCGAGCGGTCCGCTCCGATGCACGATGCCGAGCGTTATGGGCAGGGCGCCCGCGCCGTTGATCACCGCGGTGCGGCTCTCCGCTGTGCCCTCGGGATCGGTCACGACGAGCTCGACGCGATCGAGATCGCTCGGGCTCATCAGATCGGTGTCCACCGCGACGACGAGCTGGGTGAGCGGCTCGCTCCCGCAGCCCGCGCAAGCGACGGAGAAAGAGGCGAGGGAGAAGAAGGTGGCGAGCGCGCGCTTCATCGTCCGAGCTCCACGTGACCGAGGGTCCCCTGGTAGGGCGCCATCTCGCCCGGCTGTGCGAGCACGACGCCGAGCACGATCGCGCCCGCGACCACCACGACGCCGGCGCCGATCCCGAGCGCAATCCAAGGGGCGTCATCGCCTCCGCCGCCGTCGGTGCTGCTCGGCGGGAGCGCGAGGACGTCGGCGCTCGGTGCATCCGCGGTGAGCGCCGGCTCGCTCGCCGGGAGCGGAGGCACGTTGACCGAGAGCTCGGCGGCCTGCCCTTCGGCGACGATCACGCTGCCGCGCGCGACCTCGGCGCCGCCTCGGCTGACCACCAGCACGTGCTCGCGGGGATCGGCAGGGCTCGCCGTGTCCAGGAGCTCGCGCCGCAGATCGTGGCCGTCGAGGGTGAGCGTGGCGCCCGTGAGCGGACCCTCGACGTGCACGGTGAGGCGACCGATGCGAGGCAACGCGTGCTCGGCCGCCGTCGCCGCCTCGGCGCGCAGGCCGGCCGTCGCGTGCTCGTCGCGCGAGACCCGCACCAGCATCTCCCGACCCTCGACCAGGCGACCGACCGCGATCAGCGCCATGCCGAGGTTGTATGCGATGACGGGTGAGGGCCTCAGCCCGTAGGCGCGACCGTGGCGATCGACGGCGCAGGGCCAGTCCTGGCGATCGGCGCACTCGACGCCTTCGCGAAAGAGCGCGCGCGCCGCGGCCGACGAGCGCACCGCGTCGAGCTGCGCGGATGCGCTCGCGGTCCAGCCGAGCCCCGCCATGAGAAGCAAGGTGAGCGGAAGGTTCCGAGTCAGCTGCTTCATGTCGGGTCCTCCCAGGTGCTCACACGATCTCCACACGGTCGACGAACGTCTTCTGATAGCGTACGCGGCGGTCCGACGATGTAGGCGATGGTGGCCCACGCGTCGACCCCGGACGAACGATCGCTCCGATGCCGAACGACGCCCACGCAGCTCGCACCGATCGCCCCCGCGGCTTCGTCGCCGCGCCCGGCGTGATCCTCGGTGAGAAGTACCGCCTCGAGGAGGCGATCGCGCGCGGAGGGATGGCCCGGGTGTGGCGCGCGCGGCACATGGACCTCAACCGACCGGTCGCGGTGAAGTTCGTCGACGGAGCGGGTGCGGGCGCGAGCGGCATCGAGCGATTCTTGATCGAGGCGAAGGTCGCCGCGTCGGTCCGTCACAAGAACGTCGTCGACATCATCGACTTCGGGTTCGTCGAGCCGGCCGACGGCGATCCCGAGCCGTACATGGTGATGGAGCTGCTCGAGGGCGAGACGCTCGGCGAGCGCATCGAGCGGAGCCCGCTGAGCGACGACGAGAGCGTCGACATCGCGTTGCAGCTCTTGAGCGGGCTCGACGCGGTGCACCGCGCGGGGATCATCCACCGCGATCTGAAGCCGGGGAACCTCTTCCTCACCCACGATCACGACGGGACGTTCGCGCGCCTCCTCGACTTCGGGATCTCCGAGGGCGCCGAGCCTTCTTCCTCGCGCGACAGCGGGCTGGTGGTCGGCACGCCCGAGTACATGTCGCCCGAGCAGGCGTTCGGCGCGGCGATCGATCTGCGCGCCGATCTCTACGGCGTGGGCGTGATGCTCTACGAGATGCTGAGCGGCGGGAGGCTGCCCTTCGAGCACGAGGAGGCGCCGCGCGTGCTCGAGATGGTCGTCGCCGGGGTGCACACCCCGCTCCGCACCTTGCGACCGACGCTCATCGATCTCTCCGCCGTCGTCGAGCGCGCCCTCGCGAAGAACCCCGACGATCGCTACAAGAACGCTCGGGACATGCGCCGCGCGATCCTCGAAGCCTCGGGCGGCGCGGACACCACGACGGAGCGGATGGCGGCGATCCGCGAGAGCGGCACCCGCAAGCGCGCGCAGGCCGTCACGGCGCCCGAGCTGGAAGCGCCTTCGCTGCCGGCGGGCTCGCCGCTGATCCAGGTGCCGCTCGCGGCGTACCCGACGCCCTCACCCGCTCGATCGCAGCGCGCGCCGCTCGTCGCGATCGCGCTCGTCGCGCTCGCAGTCGCCGGCGCGGGTGGCGCGTGGGCGGTGCTGGGCGGCGCAGACGACGCCACGGCGCCCGCTGCGAACGAAGCCGCCGCGAGCGATCGCGTCGCGCCCGAGGCGACGAACGAGCGCGAGGCCGTCGAGCCGGCGCCGATCGAAGCCGTGGTCGCCGACGAGGCGGCAGCAGGCGTGGCTGCGACAGCAGAAGAGGCTGTGCCCAACGAAGCACTGCCGAACGAAGCCGTGGCGAGCGAGGTTGCGGCCAACGAGGTCGTGCCGAGCGACGTAGCGCCGAATGACGTCGCGGGCGGCGACGCGGCCGAGCTCGCCGAGGTGGCGACGGGCGCCGAAGACGCCGCCGCGAGCGCGCCAGCCGTCGCGGATGAGACGGCATCGAGCGGGCGCGCGTCGCGCCGCCGCGCACGCCGTGAAGCCACCGAGGGCGAGGACGCCGAAGGGGCCGCGACGCCCGCCGATCCCCCTCGCACCGTCGTGCGCGATCTCGACTTCTGAGCGCGGCTCGGCTCCCTCGAGGCGAAGCTCTCCGTCGATCGATGGATCAAGCGCGATCCCTCTCGTGTTCGTGCTTGCTCTCGATCGTGGGTGCCCTTATCAACGCCGGCCATGAACGCCGCCGAACGCACCGCGCCCCTCGACGAGACTCCGACCGAAGAGCGCGCGAGCGACGCGGCGACCCACGACGAGCGCGGCGAGGTGACCGAGTCGCACGTCGGGCAGGTGAGCGCGCCCGTCGTCGAGGCGACCACGGATCGCGAGCGCATCCAGCACCAGCTCCAGCAGCTCAAGCAGCGCGAGTCCGAGCTGCGCCGCGAGCTCGCGATCGCCGAGCACCCTGACCTCGCGGACGCGATCCGCCAGATCGAGGGTCGGGCGTATGGCGTCGGCCGCGTCGAGGCGAAGATGGCCGAGGGGCTCAGCAAGTCCGAGCTGCGCAAGAAGGAGACGCTCGAGAAGAAGCTGCTGAGCGCGATGGAGAAGCGCGTCGAGCTCGATCAGCAGATCGAGGCGCTCGAGGCCGAGCTCGCGCCGCTCGGAGAGGCCCGCACCCTCGCGTTCCAGAAGGAGCGCGGCGAGGCGCTCTTGCGCTTGGCGGGCCTGCTCGACGAGCACGCGGAGGCGATCGCGAGCGCGAAGCTCGATCTCGACGCGCTGATCCCCGCGCTGCCCGCGTGGCGCGAAGAGATCGAGACCCTCCGCGGCTGACCGGTGGTAATCCTGCGCCCGTGCCGACGAGCGCAACGAGCAGGGCGATGACGGCGCGGAACCTGTGCTTGCACTACGTGCACCGCGCGGACGACGCGCAGGGCGCGCGGCGTCGTCTCTCGGTGTCGCTCGACGTGCTGCGGGCGCTGCTCCTGCGCGAGCTCGAGCGCGGCGCGCCCGCGTCGCTCGACGACTACCTGCGATCACCGCCCTCGCAGAATCGCTTCACCGTCTCGTTCGACGACGCGCACCGCTCGGTGCTCGAGCTGGCCGCGCCGCTGCTCGCCGAGCTGAAGATCCCCGCGACGCTCTTCGTACCGACCGCGTGGATCGGGATGGGGCCCGAGTGGCTCGACGCGGATGGGCTGCGCGCGCTGCGCGATCGGGGCTGGAGCATCGGCGCGCACTCGGTGCACCACCCGCGCATGAGCTGGGCGCTCTACGACGAGGACCCCGCACGCCACGCGCAGCGCCTGAAGGACGAGTGCGCGCAGAGCCGGCAGGTGCTCGAGGCGATCCTCGGTGAGGCGCCCGCGCTCTTTGCCTATCCTTACGGTGAAGATCCGATCGACGCGCGCGAAGCCGCACGCGCGGCCGGCTTCTCGGCGTCGTTCACGGTCCGCGAGGACCTGGCGTGGGAAGGCGACCTGCACGCGATCCCGCGCCTGGACGGACTCGAGGCGATGGGGCGGGTGACCCCGCGCGACGGCGAGCCGTTGGGGATCAGCGTGGTGATCCCCGCGCGCGATCGGTCCGCGATGCTGGAGGAGACGCTCGGACGCCTGAAGGAGCAGAGCTACCCCGAAGCGCTGCACGAGGTGATCGTCGTCGACGACGGCAGCACCGAAGATCTCCGCGCGGTCGTGCCCGACGATCCGCGCTTTCGCTTGCTGCCCACCGCGAACGTCGGCGGCGCCTTTCGCGCCGGCCAAGCGCGCACCCGGGGCGCCGCGGCGGCGTCGCATCCGATCGTCGCGTTCCTCGACGGCGACGTCGCGGTGGGACGCGATTATTTGTGGGCGCTCGACTGGGTGCACCGGCGCTGGGACGACGCGGTGCTCTGCGGCTACCTGTCGGGCTACAACCTCCACGACCTCGGTCACCTGCACACGCTCGCTCAGGTGCAGGGCGTCACCCCGCTCGAGTCGATCCCCGTCATCCCCGATCGCCAGCGCGAGCCACCGATGCGCGCGGTGCTCGACAACATCGACTGGCTCGAGGAGCCCTGGCGCCTCTGTTACACCGGCAACCTCTCGCTGCCGCGCGCGCTCTTCGATCGCATCGGCGGCTTCGACGACGCCTTCTCGGGCTGGGGTCTCGAGGATCTCGATCTCGGCGTGCGGCTGCATCGCGCGGGCGCGCGCTGGGTCTTCTCGCGCTTCGCCGTCGGCTACCACCTGGTCGATCCGAGCGAGCCCGCCGCGCGCAACCCGTTCCGCCGCGCGCGACCATCGCGCGAGGACTTCGACGGCTTCCTCGCGAACCTCGCGACGCTGAAGCAGCAGCACGCAAGCGACCAGGCGATCGCGCGCTACGCCGCGCGCACCGAGGAAGACATCGCAGAGACCTGCGGCCAGCCCGACACGGTGGGGATCGAGTTCGGTGGCGCGGCCTCGCGGAGGCCGCCCTTCCACGCGCGCCTGCACCAGCTGCAGCCGGGCGGCGTGAGCACCGAAGAGCTCTTGGACCGCGTCGCCTATGCCGTGAAGGTGGGCGCCAAGCGCCTCTGGCTGCTCGGGGGCGAGCCCGCCGAGCACCCGGGCTTCGGCGCCGTGCTGGACGCGGCGTCGCGCCACGAGCTTCGCCTCGGTCTCGAGACGATGGCGCACCCCTTCGCCGACCCGTCGCTCGCGACGCGCGCGCAGCGTGCGGGTCTGCGGCATGCGACCATCCTCACGTTCGGCGGCGACGAGGCGCGCCACGACGCGCTGGTGGGGCCGGGCGCGTGGGCCGAGCACCTCGCCGGCGTGCGCAACCTCGAGGCCGCGGGCGTGCACCTGAGCGCGCACCTCGTGGTCACCCCGACCACCGCGGACGCGATGGCCGCGCACGAGCGAACGCTCGGCACGCGCCCGATCGATCAGCGCTCCGAGCTGTCGTGAGCCAAGAGATCGAGGGTGAACGAGCGCTCGCTCGACGACACGATCACGTGCAGTCCGACCGGTGTGCGCCGGTACTCGATGCGGGTGGGGAAGTCGTGCTCGGGGTTCTCGGCGACGAAGTGGGAGGCGTCGAGCTCGGTGATCACGAACTCGGTGCGCGCTTGGGTGCGCGGCGTCGCCACGTAGAGGAGGCTCCCGTCGCGCTCGATCAGCTCGAGTGACTCGGTCTCGATGGGCTCGCCCCGGCACGGCGCCTCGTCCTCGCACTCGGTGGGCTGCACCACGTAGCCGCTGCCGACGAAGCCGTGCGCGCCGCGGACCCAGCGCTCGCCCGCGGGCTCGTCGTCTCCGCTCTGCCAGGTGCCGAGAAGCCAGCCGAGATCGTCGAGCGTCGCCGACCCACGTGCGGCACCCGCGCTCGGCGCCGCGCCGCAGCCCAAGAGCCCGACCCACAACGAACACACGATCAGAGAAGTGCGCACCCGCCGAAGGCTAGCCGAGGATCGGGATCAGCGGACGCCGCCCGAGATCAGCACGTTGGTAAAGAGCGGCGCCGCGCCGTCGGCGCGCAGCGCGTCCATCGCGGCGATGACGTCGGCGTAGGGCACCATCGGATCGGCGCTCAGCACCACGTCGTTCACCTCGGGCAGCGACGCGCGCAGGCGCACGGCGCACTGATGCAGCGCCTCGCCATCGAGCGCACCGGCGATCGAGGGCACCGCGACGCTCCCGCCCGCGCCGCTCCCCTCGCAGCCCGATCGCACGAAGCCCTCGCGCGTCCCGATGATCACCCCGCGCTCGGTCAGCGTCACGCTCAAGCGCTGAGGCGCCACGCCGTGGCCGCCCGGGCGGGTCTCGGGCAGGTTCGCCCGCACCTCGACGGTGGTGAGGGTGACCGCCGTCGTGGCGAGCAAGAACAACATCAGGTTCACGGTGATGTCGAGGAACGGGATGATGTTGAGCTCGCCCATGGCGTGCTGGCCTTCGGTGTGGGCGCGCAGTGCGCGCTGGACGCGGCGTCGATCACGGGCGGTGAGGTGCATGGGCTCGGCAGACAACGCAGGCCCGCCTCGGGTTCCCACGCGCGACTCGTCGTTGCCAACGCGGCGCATTGCCGGCCAGAATCAGCCCGCGGCCGCGCGGCGCGGCGTGATGGAGGCGACGTGACGAACGCCAGCGTGCAGGCAGAGAGCCCCTCGGGCAGCGAGCGGACCCACGAGAAGCGGAGCCCGGTGACCGGGCAAGTGCTCGGGCGCTTCCCCATCGCGTCGGCCGCCGAGGTCGAGGCCGCCGTCGCCCGCGCGCGGCAGGCCGCGCCCGCGTGGAAGTCGAGCTCCCTCGAGGGGCGCATGCGCCTCTTGATGCGCATCAAAGACGTCCTCCGCACCCACGGCGAGGAGTACGCGCGCCGCATCGGCGAGGACACGGGCAAGCCGCACGCCGACGCGATCATGTCGGAGATGCTCCCGGTGCTGGCGACGCTCGACTTCTACGAGAAGACGGCGGCCAAGACGCTGGGCCGCAAGAAGCAGCCGAGCCAGCTGCTCTTCCCCGGCAAGACCAGCTACGTCGAGCACCAGGCGATGGGCGTCGTCGCGGTGATCAGCCCGTGGAACTTCCCCTTCAACCTCGCGATCATCCCGGTCCTCTCGGCGCTGATCGCGGGCAACACCGTGGTGCTCAAGCCCTCGGAGGTCACGCCGATCACCGGCGAGATGGTGCGCGAGA
>CAYZQM010000005.1:49605-60579 GCA_964480175.1 uncultured Sandaracinaceae bacterium | reverse complement strand
CCTACGAGTCGCTCGAGAAGCACCGCGCGGTGGGCACCACCACGCGCCTGTCGCACAGCAAGAGCTCGAGCAACGACTGGTTCACGGTCTTTCCCAACGCGCGCTTCCGCGAGCTCTTCGACCAAGTGCACCGCGTCCTGAGCAAGAACGCGCACTTCTATCTCTTCTGCGATCAGGAGACGGCGTTCGTCGCCAAGCCCATCGGCGAAGCCGCGGGCTTCAAGTTCTGGAAGCCGCTGATCTGGGACAAGTGTCTGGCACCAGCCACGTTGGTGTGGACCACCGAGGGCGTTCGCCCCATCGGTGAGCTCGCCCCCGGCGACCGCGTGGTGACGCCAGATGGCCGCGACGTCGCGGTCCTCGCGACGAGACGAACGCAGGCCCCCGTGGTGCGGCTCTCGCTCTCGGACCGCTCACACCTCGTGTGCTCGGCAGAGCATCGCCTCATCAACGCCCACGGCGCGGAGGTGGAGGCGGGGTCGCTCGCGCCGGGCGATCGACTGAAGGTCGCGCCCCTTCACCTGGGTGCAGACGAGGCGGGTGCAGGAACCGTCTTCCTCGACGAGCTCATCGACGACGAGGAGCGCGTCGTCGAGATGCCCGACCCGAGCACATGCCTGTTCTGTGGCCGCAGCTTCGACGACGCCCGAGGCGCGGCCGCACACCAGGCGCGCTTCTGTGAAAGCGCGCGGTCCAAGAATGAGATGGCCCACACGCTCGGCGTCGCGCCCAAGCGGCTGCGCCGCTGGATGAGTGACGGGCGCCTGCCTGCGCGTTGGGCTCGAGAGCTCGGGCTCGAGGCGCTGGCCACTGGCCGCTCTCGCATGCGCCTCCAGAACGACGCCGCGCTCTGGTTTCCCGAGAGGATCGTGTTGGACCACGGCTGGGGAAGACTCGTCGGCCTGTACGCGGCGGAGGGCTGGCGCAACGAGAACGTCGTGCACTTCGCGTTCCACGCTGATGAGAAGCACCTGCATCGCCACATTGCCCGCCTCGCCCGCTCCCTCGGACTGAAGGCGACGGTGACGCCGAGTGGCGAGGCCGGGTGCGTCGTGAGTGTAGGCTCGCGCTTGTTCTCCGCGCTGCTCGGTGCATTCGTAGGTGGCGCTGGCGCCGGAACCAAGCACCTCCTGCCGCGCACGCTGCGGGCCCCCCCCGCATTCCTACGGGGCGTCTTCGATGGACTGCTCGAAGGAGACGGTCACTGGTCGCACGACGAGCAACGGGAGACGTTCGTTTCTGCTTCCCCCGATCTCGCGACCTTCGTCCTCCGTTTCGCTCGCGAATTGGGTTGGAACGCGTCTCTATCTCGGTTCGAGAACGACCATCTCGGCGGATGGAGGGTGCGCTTCGACCCGGCCACTCGTTGCCAGTCGTTGGACATCGTGTCCGTAGAGCACGGGGAGTCGATGGAGCTCGTCGACATCGCGATCGACGATGCGCGGCAGCTCTACGTCCTCGCCAACGGCGTGGTCAGCCACAACTGCAAGATCGGGATGGGATACCACTACCGGTCTCGGTACGAGATGATCCTCTTCTTCGAGAAGGGGAAGCGCCGGCTCAACGATCTGGGGATCGCGGACGTGATCCGAGAGAGCCGGATCCACCGGGGCTATCCCACCGAGAAGCCGGTGCGGGTGAACCAGATCCTGATCGAGCAGAGCACCTCGCCGGGCCAGCTGGTGGTCGATCCCTTCATGGGCACGGCATCGGCCGGCTTGGCGGCCGTGAGCACGGGGCGTCACTTCTTGGGCAGCGACGTGAGCGACAAGGCGATCGAGATCGCGACCGAGCGGCTCACGAGCGCGGGCGCGAAGCGCGTCCCCGTGCCGGCGACCGCGAGCGCGGAGGGTCAGCTCGATCTGAAGATCGAGTGATCGCAGGCATCGCGAGCAGACGGCGAGTGAGCGTCGAGCGTCCGACCGACTCGAGCTGACGCGGCGAGAAGCACTTGGCGTGTGACGTGCTCGCGGGTGTCTTCGCGCTCACTGTCGTCTTCGCGCTCGCTGTCGTCTTCGCGCTCGCGGCGGCTCTGGAAGTCGCGTTTGCCCGCGGGTTCGTAGACGCGGTCGTCTCGAAGACGAAGACCGTCAGACGCCGGTGGGTGAGCACATGCAACAGCTCGCCACACGGGCGCAGCGGGGTGGCTGCCTTCAGCCCGGCGGCGTCGAGCGCGCGGCGCGCGGCAGCCTGCTGCACGCGGAGCGAGGCGCCCGGCGCCACCTCGGCGCTCGGCAGACCGTACAGACCCCCGAAGAGCTCGGCGTCGCTCTTGATGAGGAAGACTCCGTCGCGATCCGTCGCGCGGACGGCGACCAGCGCGACGTCCTTCGGCGCGCGGCGCAGCTTGGCGACCGGCAACAGCGCCGTGCGATCGGTGCGCTGCGCGTCGCACTCGGCGTGCAGCGGGCAGTCGTCGCAGCGCGGCGCGCTCTTGGCGCACAGCGTCGCGCCCAGCTCCATCAGCGCTTGGTTCAGGGCGCCCGGCCGCTCGCCCTCCACCCACCGCTGCGCCTCTCGCCACAGCGCAGCCTCGCTCTCCTTGCTGCCGAGCGGCGCCTCGATGCCGTGCACCCGCGAGAGCACCCGCGCGACGTTTCCATCGACGATCGGCTCGCACAGATCGAACGCGATCGAGCCGATCGCGCCCGCGGTGTACGCGCCGATCCCCGGCAGCGCGCGGCGGGCCTCACGATCGCGCGGCAGACTTCCCTCGTGCTCGGCGAGCATCACCTTCGCGGCCGCGTGCAGCTGGCGCGCACGCCGGTAGTAGCCGAGCCCGCTCCAGTGCGAGAGCACCGCGTCCTCGCTCGCCCGTGCCAGCGTCGTGACCGTGGGGAAGCGCGACAGAAAGCGCTCGAAGTACGGGATGACCGTCTCGACGCGGGTCTGCTGCAGCATCACCTCGCTGACCCAGATCGCGTACGGATCGCGGGTGCGCCGCCACGGCAGATCGCGCGCGTGCGCGTCGAACCACCGCAAGAGCCGCGCGCGCGCTGCCTTCACGATCGCGTCCCCTCGCACGAGCTCGCGCGAGCGAGCCCCGTCAGTTCGGGATCCCTTCCGAGGGCATCGGCCCTTCGGCGGGCGGGCCCTCGGGCGGCGCGGTGATCGAGCGCTCGACCGCGGCGGGATCGATCGCGCGACCGGGCACGCCCGGCACCATCGATCCCGGGACGGTCGATCCCGGAACCGCCGCTCCTGGAACGGTCGAGCCCGGCGCTGCGCCGCGACGCGCGCCGTCGGCCGGCGCGCTGCCGGGACGACCGGGCAAGATCACCTCGGCGGTCATGAACTTGTTGTCCAAGCGCGTGTCGGTGAGCGGCGTGATCTCCGCGCCGCGCAGCGTGGTGCGCAGGCTCCCCATGCGCGCGTGCTCCATCACGAAGAAGACGCGCTCGCCGGGGTGCTCGGCCGCCCAGCGCTCGAGCTCGCGGGTGTCGAGGTCCTCGAAGATGTACACCGCGCCGTTGGTGTAGAAGTTCTCGCCCTTCCAGTTGAGCTGCCAGCCGATGATCGGCTCGTCGTTCGTGCGCGCGTCGTAGTACGCGAAGATGATCTCGCGCTGTCCCCAGTGGGGCGCGATGTCGATCAAGTAGACGTCGAGGCACCAGAGCGAGAACAGCATCGCGGTGCCCAAGAACGCGCGCGCAGCGATGGCTCGGATCTGCCGGAACGCGGCGAGCCCGATGACGACCGTCGCGACGACCGCGAAGCCCGTGAGGATGGGCCGGTAGTCGAACTGCTCGGGCCAGGCGCGCGCGTAGTTGTAGCAAAAGAGGTGAACGAGCCGCTCGAAGCCCCAGGGGTGCGCGTCGGTCGCCCACGCGAGATCACGGCCCACCAAGCCGACGATCGCAGGCGCCGCAAAGAGCGCGAGCGCGGTGGAGGGCTTGGGCGGCTGACCCTCGACGCTCGCGTCGCGTCCGAGGAGGAAGTACGCGCCCACCAAGAGCGCGCTGCCGACGAGCACGAGGCCCATCGAGGTGCCGAAGCTCCACGCGTGCTCGGGCACCCAGGAGGACGCGATGCTGTCGTGCCCCGGCGAGACGCCGCGGGGATCGCCCACCATGCTGCCGATGCCGATCACCAGCGCGAGCGGCGCGAGGATCGCGAGCACCGTGCCCCCGATCTGACGCAGCCGCGGTGAGGCGTGCTCACCGAACATCGGCGCGAACGCGAGGCCGAACAGGATCCCGGCCGCCGGCACCGCGGGGAAGATGTAGTGGTGGAACTTGGTCGTCATCGCCGAGAACAGGACGAACGCCGAGGTGCCCCAGAGGCCGACCAGCATCGTCATGTCGCGGACCGCAGTGGCCTCGAGGGCGCCTTCGGGTGCCCCCGGCACGTGCCCTCGGCCATACGGTCCGAGGTCAGGCGCTCGCGCGGCGAGACTCTTTGCGCGCTGGCTCGCGCCCGCGATCCAAAGACCGACCGCGAGCGGCGCGAGCGCGATCCAGGGGAAGAGGCCGTAGCCCAGCTGCTCGAGGAAGTACTCGACCGACGCGTTGTCGCCGTGCACCCCGGTGGTGAGCCGGTTGATGTGATCGTGCACCAGGAGGCGGTCGGTGAACGCGGTGCCGTGGCGGATGTACATCGCCACGTACCAGGGCGCGCCGGTGATCAGGATCACGAGGATGCCCGCGCCGACCTTGAGGTGTCCCTCGGTGAGCAGCGACCAGCGGCGCGAGCCCATCAAGAAGAACATCGCGACCATGCCCGGCAGCGCGAAGCCCGGGATGCCCTTGGCCATGAAGGACAGCGCGCAGAAGAAGTAGAACGCGAAGATCGCGAGGCCCCGCGCGCTCTGCTCCTTGCGCAGCCATCGCAGCACCGCGCCGAGGCCCACCGCGTAGAGCAGCGCCTGCACGATCGGCTGCGCGCCGAGACCGTCGAACGCCGGCGTGACCTCGCGCGCCGCCGGATGACCGGGGTTGCCCGCGTTGCCCGCCGAGCCGAACACGAAGCGGTCGTGGTGCCAGGCGAAGCCGCCTTCGACCAGCGTGCAGTTGCGGCTGAACAGGTAGAGGATCTGCGGCAGCACCACCATCGTGATCGCCAGCGTCACCAGGGTCTGCACCGACACGGTGAAGGGCCCCACCTGGTAGCGCTTCACCGTGTACCCCGCGCGGTGCACCACCGCGAGGCCCAGCATCGAGATGGCCATCGTCATCGTGCTGACGAAGGGCATGTCGGTGATCGACTGGTGCGAGAGCATGAAGAACTGCGGAAGCGTGCAGACCACCAGCGCGGTGATCGCGGCGGTGCGCTTGCCGTGGCTCGACTTCACCAGGTGGTAGACGCAGAGGAGCGCGACCACCGAGAGCAGGTAGATGGGGAAGCGCACCGCCCACTCGGGGTGCAGCGGGTGCGCGTGGGGATGGAAGTCGACCCCCATCGCGCCCATCGAGAGCGCCTCGATCCAGAAGATGAAGATCGGCTTGCTGAAGAACCACTCCTCGTGGGCCCACCACAGGCTGATCCAGTCGTCGCGCGACAGGATCTCGCGGGCGACCTCGCCGTAGTGCGTCTCCCACGGATCGTAGAGACCGTAGGCGCCGAGCATCGGCAGCATGATCAGCGACGCGATCGTGAAGACGAGCAGCGAGGGTCGGCGCAGCGCCGCCGGCAAGAGCAGCGCGAGCGCGAACGTGAGCAAGAAAGGCAGCTGCTCCCAGCTCACCGCCATGGTGCCGAACACCGCGACGGCCAGCGCGACCGGCAGCGCAACCACCGGCGCGACGAAGATCGGCTCCCCTTGCACCGGCCCCAGCCAGGTCTTGCGCCAGTCGATCACCTCGCCGGGCATCGCCAGGCCGCCGAGGAGGCCGAGCGCATCGCAGAGCCCGAGCGCCGCGACCAACGTCAGCGCGATGCCGACCAGCGGCCCGCGGCTGATCTGGTGCTCCATCGCCATCAGGCAGAAGAGCGAGACGGACGCGAGCACGAAGACGATCGAGCCGCGGATCAGGTGGGTCCGCGCCGGGGGCGCCGCGCTCGGCGCGTCGGCGGGCTTCGTCGCGTCGGGCTTGGCGTCGGCCGCATCGGCGTCGGCTGCACTGGTCTTCGCTGCGCTCTCGGCCTTGGCGCTCTCGGCCTTGGCGTTCTCGGCGTTGGCGTTCTCGGCCTTGTCGCTCTCGGCCTTGGCGCTCTCGCTCTTGCCCTTCTTTCCCTTCTTCTTCTTCGCGGGCTTGCCGTCGGCCTTCGCCTCGGGCTCCGGCGCGCCCTCGTGCGCCTCGCCCGCGACCGAATCGTCGGGCTCGGTCTCGCTACCGGAAGCGTCGGTGTCGGGCTCTGCCTCGCTCGAGGGCTCGGTGGCTGTCTCGTCAGCCTTGTTCGCGTCGTCCTCGGGTCGGTCGGTCATGGCTCGCTGAAGCAGAGAAGAAGGGTCGAAGCCGAACGGATTCCTCGCGCGGAGAGGGGCCGGTCTTCGGGGCGCGGGAGCATAGACGCGAGGCCCGAGGGGGTCCAGGCAGGTCCATGGTCGCGCGCAGCGGTCCATCGTCGGGCCCGCGTCGTCGCCAGCGCGAGGCTAGGCAAGACGCGCGCATCGCGGTAGACAGGGGCGTGGTCTCCACCCAGGACGTCAGCTTCGGGACGATGTGGATACGGATCGTCGGCGACCGCGGTCGCTGGGACGCGGGCGACGATCAGGTCCCCGCGCTGCACGTCGAGCCTGCCGCCACGCTCGCGGCCAGCGAGCCGATCGACGCCGCGGACTCCGCGCGCTTCGGCCAGGGTCTCGTCGCGATCTGGGTGCATGGCGAGGGCCCGGTGCTGATCTGCGATCCCAACAAGGGCCTGCACGCGCTCAAGCGCTTCGAGAAGGGCACCAGCCCCGAGACCCTGCGCGACGCCCTCCGCGCCGCGGGCGCGGTGAAGCACGAAGATCCCACCACCCGCGGCTGATCACTCGGCGCTCGGCATGGCGGCAGGCACGGGGCGCCGCCTTCGTCTCGCTCCTGCGTCGGGCTCGCCCGCGTCGGGCACACCTGCATCCGGCACCCCGGCATCCGGGATCTCGATCCCTCGCAGCATCGCCTCGTCGTACGCGGCCCGCGCCTCGCAGAACGGATCGTTTCTCGCCCGACACACCGCTTGCTCGAGCCACAGGTGGAAGAGCTCGTTCTCGTCCGCGGAGATCGTGTGCTCGACGCCGTCGAACTCGACGAGATCGACCTCGTAGCCCAGCCCCTCGAGGTGGCTGAAGAGCTGCCGGGTGGGACCGATGGGGATGATGGGATCGGCGGTGCCGTGCATCGATCGGATGCGCGGATAGCGCAGGTCGGGGCGCAGGTACGTGGGCTCGAGCGGCGGCGGGAGCCACGACGCGAGAGGGAACGCGGCGCCGACCACGTCGTCGTGATGGAGCGCGAGGGTCATCGTGAGGAGCGCGCCCTGCGAGAAGCCGGTCACGATCGGGCGTCCGCTGGTGGGCCGCTCGTCCGCGAGCCGCCGCACCAGCGCCGCCACCCGGCTCGCGGCTTGGAAGAGCGTCGCCGAGAGCCGATCGACCAGGCCCTGACCGACGTACACCGGGATCCACTCCCAGCCCGCGCCGAGGCGATCGGGCGCCTGCGGCACGATCACCCGCACCGGATGGGTGAGGCCCAAGAATGGACCGCCCGGGATCTGCGCGCTCCCCCCGCGTCCGTGCAGCACGACGATCATCGGGAGCGCGTCGTCCCACGCCGCTTCGCCGATCACCGTCTCGAGGTAGTAGATGCCGTCCGCCTCGTGCTGCCGCACGACGAAGCCGGGACGATCCGGAGGCGGCGCGGGTAGCGGTGGGCCGGCGTCGTAGAAAGACGCGTCGCCGCCCGCGTCGCTCGCGCCACCGTCGGTGGCCGGGGCGTCTGCGAGCGCGGCGCTCAGCTCGCCGGCGCGCGGGGGCCACGCGCCCTCCTCTTCGCTCGCCTCCTCCGACGCGAGCGCCACGGCGATCGGGTGCGCGCTCTCGTGGCGCGACTCGATGCGGCTGCTCAGCCACGCCCAGATCGAGTAGCCGATCGCACCGGTGAGGCCGATCGCCAGCATCACGATCGCCACGGACTGGAGTCGCTCACGCCGCTCGGACAACGCAGCCCTCGACGCTCCTGGGTGCTCCGCGATTCCCGCTCAGAGCGACCGCCGCCGCGCGATGAGCATCGCCAGCCCCGCCCCGAGCGCGAGCAAGAGCGCGGGCGCGTTCGATCGCGCCGCGCCCGGCGCCTCGACGGCGCACCCCGAGGGCGGCTGTCCGTCGAGGCCGAGGCCGCCGCGCGGGGTGTAGTCGCAGGCCTCGGGCAGCGTGCCGGGCGGGTAGATGTTGCAGATCGCCGCCTCGTCGTCGGGGCGCAGATCGCGCTTGAGCACCTCGCCTGGGTTGGCCGAGGCGAACATGGTCGCGTCCTCGTCATCCGGGGTGTGGGCGACGCCGAGGTAGTGGCCCATCTCGTGGGTCAGCGTGTTCTCGAGATCGGCGGTGTCCGTGGTGATGCCGGTGCAGCCCAGCGCAGGACAGATCACGAACTCGTTGAGCTCCTCGTTGAGCTCGATGTCGGCGTCGAAGATCTCGCCGGTCGAGGGGTCGTGCCACACGTAGGTGACCGCGAGCGCGCGCGGGTCGTGCTCGCGCTCCCCCGACCACTCCTCGTGCACGAAGATGATCGAGTGCACGTTGCGACCGTTCGAGAAGTGACGCGCGTGCGAGACGAGGTTGGTCTCCGCCAAGAGCTCGATGTCGATCCCGGGGGACACCCCGTCGCAGCGCACCGCTTCCCACGAGGCGATGGAGCGAGAGACGACGCCGCGCACGTCGGCGTCCGAGAGGTCGTACGAGCCGTCCATCGTGGAGAGCGAGACCGACGTGCAGCGGCGACGCCACGCGAGGGGAAACTCGCCGGGGTGCTCCGAGGCGAGGATGCAGGGCTCGTCGGGCGTGGGCGAGAGATCGCTCGTGGTCATCTGGCACCAAGCCGACGCCTGGCTCGGCACGAGCGAGAGGCCGAGCGCGACGAGCGCGATCGATGCGCGACGATCAGCCACCGTGCACCTCGCTGATCAGCGCGCGCACCTCGTCGAGCAGCACGTCGACGGCGCGCGGCGCAGCGAGCGCCGGGCTGGCCGGCGTCAGCGCAGGTCCGCCAGGCGCGACCAGCGCGAGCCCCGCGCCGTTCGGCATCGCGAGCTCGTGTCCTGCCGCGTCGCGCTCGATCGGAAAGACGCCCTGCGACATCCCGGTGGGCCGGAGCACGCCGTGCATCTCGCTCAGAAAGACGAGCTGCTCGCTGCCGCGCACGAAACCGGGCTCGCCCTCGACGCGCAGCCCCACACCGTCGAGCACGCCGCCCAAGCGGGTGACGACGAGCGTGTCACCCGCGCGCACGGGCCCGCTGCCCGTGGTGCCGTAGAGCGACTCGTCGATCCGCACGGTCACGTCGGTGACGATGCGGTCGAGCGTGTCGCGCCGCGCGTGGTGCGAGAGCACGGTGACGCGCGCGATGACGTCGGCCTCGATGACCAACTCGCGCATCGCCATCGCGCGGGCGACGGTCGCCTCTGCGGGCCGAGGGCTGAAGGAGAAAGCGAAGAAGAGACCGAGCGCGAACACCAACCAGCGAAGCCGCATGGGCTGAAGGGTGCGGGTGAACGAGGGGCCGTTCAATCGCTTTGGCGCGCGGCGCTCAATTCAGCTCGGTCGGATCGGGCTCGGGGCCCGCGAAGAACTGGCGCTCGACGTCGCTCTCCGCGACCACGCCGTCACACGCGTCCGCGAGCTCTCGCTGACGCGTGGCGTTCGCGAGGTACTCGTCCCGTCGCTTGCCGGGCTTCTCGCGATCGGCGGCGCGCTCCCACTCGTGCGCGGCCTCGCGATGAGCGCGGGTCCGGGCGATCTCGTCGCGCGCGCGGTCGGCCAAGAGCTCCGCCGCCTGGGCCTTGGCGACGTACGGGTTCTTTCCGAAGGACATCGCCGGAGTTGACGTGAACTGGGGGCCCGTGCAAGTCGCGGGCGTCGGATGAGGCGTCGGATACGAGAGGTAAGCCACCGTATTTCATGGACAAACGCCGAGTGCAAAACGACTTGCGCACTTGTCCCTTGATCCTCCCCACAACTGGTAGTACCACTCTCGACCACTGGTCATACCAGTTGCCTCTGCGCGTCGGAGGCGAGGAGCACGGATGCTGGACGGGACGAGTACACGGAGCGAAGCGAGCGACGGGCGCAGCGATGCGCGCAGCAAGACGAGCGCGGTGATCCGCACGGCCGCCGAGCTGCGCAAGCGCATCCTGCTCGGGACCTATCGACCGAACGACACGCTCCCCGGCGAGCGCGATCTGTCCGCCGAACTCGAGGTCTCGCGCCTCACGCTGCGCTCGGCGATCAGCACGCTGGAGGCGGAGGGCTTGGTCCGCGCGGTGCACGGCTCCGGGACCCTGGTGCTCGATCACCGCGAGTCTGGTGGGCTCGATCTCTTCGGCCACCTCGCCAGCATGGTCTTGTCGGGACAGCCGGTGCCGGGAGGCCTCGAGATCTTCGCGAGCCTGATGGAGCTGCGCCGCGCCGTCGCGGTCGAGGCGGTGTTCTTGGCGACCGAGCGCGCGAGCGCCGACGAGCTGGCCGATCTGCGGGCCCACGTGCGGCACCTGACGATGCTCACCGGCGACGCGCACGGCTTCATGGTCCAGGACCTCCTCTTCGCGCGGAAGATCGTGCGCGCGACGAAGAACCTCGCGTTCGAGCTGCTCTTCAACTCGGTGGTGCGCACCGTCGAGGGACACCCAGGCTTCGAGCTCGCGTTCTTCGCGAACGCCAGCTCGACCGTGCTCGTCTACGGGCGCCTGCTCGATCGGATGGAGGCGCGCGACGCCGAGCGCGCGCGAGCGACGGCAGCGCGCCTGCTCTACCGGCTCGACCGCACGACGACCGACGCGCTGAGCCAGCTGCTCGTGCTGCAGGCCGCGATGCCGCCGAGCCCCGCGCCGGCGCCCGCC
>CAYZQM010000005.1:48449-49595 GCA_964480175.1 uncultured Sandaracinaceae bacterium | reverse complement strand
CACGCGACGACGAAGAAGCAGACCACAACGAAGAAGAAGACCCCCAGCTCCCGAAAGACCCGCCGATGACCACCGCCACCCTCGCCCTACCGCCGCTCCGCCTCACGCGCCTCGAGACGTTCTGGGCAGGCTTGGTCCTGCCGAGCTTCGCGGGCGCATCGTTCGAGCGCCGAGAGGCCGCCTTCACCGTCGGACCGAGCGAGGTCGACTACCTCGATGGACTGCGGCGCTTCATGGCGAAGGCGAGCGACAAGGCCTGCCTCGGCATCCGCTTCGCGTTCCTCCTCGCGGTCACGACGCCGCTCTGGATCGGCGGCCGCATGAAGGGCTTCGCGAGCCTCACGCCCACCGAGCGCTCGGAGCTGCTCGATCGCATGTCGCGGCACCGCGTTTTCTTCGTGCGCGAGCTGTGTCTCTTGCTGAAGCTGATCGCGTGCATGGCGATCTTCCGCACCCCCGGCACCCGCGAGCGCACCGACTACGACGGTCCCGAGCCCGCGCGGCGCGCCGCCGGCCTGCGTCGATCGCTGCCGGTGCTGACGTCGCGGAGCATCCCCGCGGAGAGCGGCGACTACCCGACCCAGCACGACAGCGAGCCGCCCACGGCCGCGCCGATGATCGCCGGAGGTGCGCGATGAGCTTCTTCTCTTCCAAGCCGGTGCTGACCGACGACGCGGACTTCGTGGTGGTGGGCACCGGCGCGGGCGGCGCGACCGCCGCGCGCGTGCTGAGCGAGGCGGGCCACTCGGTGGTGATGCTCGAGGAGGGCGCGTACCTCAAGTCCGAGGATCGACCGCGCGAGCTGGTCGACGCGATGGCGATGGCGGTGCGCGGCATGGCGACGCTGGCGACCGACAGCCTGGTGCCGATGCCGCTTCTTCAAGGCAGCTGCGTGGGCGGGAGCACGGCGATCAACTCGGGGATCATCTGGCGGATGCCCGACGACGTGCGCGAGGTGTGGGCCCGAGAGTTTGGTCTGAGCACGCTGACCGATCACAAGCTCGACGCCGCGTTCGATCACATCGAGGACGCGCTCTCCGTCGGCCCCACCGACGTGGCGATCGCGGGCGGCAACAACGAGCTGATGCAGCGCGCCGCCGAGAAGCTCGGCCTGCCGGGCAAGGTGATCTCCCGCAACGCCAAGGG
>CAYZQM010000005.1:32851-48439 GCA_964480175.1 uncultured Sandaracinaceae bacterium | reverse complement strand
AGGTCTCGTACGTGCCCGCGGCCATGAAGAACGGCGCGCGTCTGCACACCCGGTGTCGGGCCAGCAAGGTGCTCTTTCAGGGCGCGCGCGCGGTCGGCGTGACCGGCACCGTGCGAGGCGAGGACGGACGCGCGCTCGGCACGTTCGAGGTGCGGGCCCGCCGCGGCGTGATCGTGGCGGCGAGCGTGTTCGGCTCGCCGCTTCTGTTGATGCGCAGCGGTGTGCGTCACCCGCTGCTGGGCGAGCGCTTCCAGGCCCACCCCGGCGCGGCGTTCGTGGGTGCGTTCGACGAGCCGATCCACATGGGGTTCGGCGCGTCGCAGGGCTACGAGATCCCGATGCGCGATCGGGGCTACAAGCTCGAGGCGCTCTCGCTTCCGCCCGACATGCTCGCCGCGCGCCTGCCCGGTGCGGGCAGGGAGTGGCAAGAGCGGGTGAGCAAGCTGGGTCACTACGCGCAGTGGGGATGTGTGGCGCGCATGGAGGCCATGGGCCGGGTGCGCGCGGGGATCTTCGACGGTGTCTCGGTGCGCTACGAGCCGACCGAGCGCGATCTGGCGATGGTGCGCGAGGCGCTGCTGCTCATCGGCAAGCTCATGTTCTCCGTCGGCGCGCACGAGGTGTATCCCGGCATCGCCAGCGTCCCCGAGATCGTGACGAGCGAGGCCGATCTGATCCGCCTCATGCCCGAGAAGCTGAAGCGCGCCGACGTGCACCTCGTCGCCTCGCACCACTTCGGCACGACCTGCGCGAGCAGCGATCCCGAGCGCGGCGTGGTGGACGAGAACCTCGAGGTCCACGGCCGCCCCGGGCTCTTCGTGATGGACGCGAGCATCTTCCCCACGAACATGGGAGTGAACCCCCAGCACTCGATCATGGGCGTCACCCACATCGCAGCGACCGCGCTCGCAGCCCGAAGCGCCACCAAGCAGGTGGCCTGAGTCAGGCGGCGGCTTGGCGATCGACCAGGCTGCGCAGGATCGTCGGGCTCGCGGCGCCTTGGTGGCGGGCGATCTCTTTTCCGTCCTCGAAGAGGATCAGGGTCGGGGCGCCTCGGATCCCCAGGGCGATCGCCGTCTCGGGTGCGGCGTCGACGTCCAAGAGGCCCACGGTCAGCGAGTGCTCGCGCTCGCTCGCGAGCGAGAGGATCGCCGGCATCATCGCGCGGCAGGGGCCACACCAGGTGGCGGTCACGTCGAGGAGCAGGCGCCCTCGATGCTGGCGCACGGCGGCCAGAAAGTTCGCGTCGTCCACGGATACCAAGTCGTCTTTCGTCATCATCGACCTCCGCGAGCAATGGTCCCGAGCGCGCCTGCCCTTACGGCGAAAGGTTCCTCGTAAGATCTCGGCGCGAGGACACCTCCAACGAGACGCATGGCGCCGGACGGAATCGAGCTGTTGGATCATCTGGTGCGGAGCGAGCGCGGCGCGCTGCTCGCGATCGCGCGCCACGAGGGGCTGGGCCCCGAAGACGCGCTCGAGTGCGTGCAGGACGCGCTCTGCACCCTCCTGTCGCGCCCGCTGGAGAGCACCGACTTCGAGGCCGCCCGCGCCAGCGCGCGTACGATCACCCGCAACGCCGCGCGCAACGCGCGACGGCGGCACCACCGGGATCGCACGCACCTGCCGATCGAAGGCGAGCTCGAGCCCGCGGCCGGCGCCGACGCAGAGTCGCTCCTGGTGCACGCGGAGGACGTGGTGCGCCTGCGGGCGTGCGTGGCGTCGCTCTGCGGGGTGCAGCGCTCGGTTGTGCTGCTCCGCCTGCTCGACGAGCAGCCGGGTCAGGACGTGGCAGCAGCGCTGGGGATCCAGCGCGGCCACGTGGACGTGCTCGTGCACCGCGCCAAGGCCGCGCTGCGCATCTGCATGCGCGCGGATCACGCCGCCGCGCGGGTCCGTTGACCGCATCGATCGCGCGACTCGCATGACGACGCTTGCCGATCGCACGCGCGCGCCCCACACCTCGCGCAGCAGGTGCCGAGGGGCGCCTCTCCGCCGAAAGCCGCCGCACCCTCCCGCTCGCTCGAGTCCTTCGAGCGCGCGGCTCGAAGTTCCGGGAACGCCATCGCGAGCCCACGGATCCTGGAGCGGACGGATCGAGTGAGGTCTCCATGGTGAACGTCGATCCCGTCGCCGCGCTGAAGGAGCGCGCGCGCATCCTGCACCGCAGCGCACAGCGCGCCGAGCCCGCGGCGCTGGCCCGCTTCGAGAAGGTCCGTGAGCTGGGTGAATCGCCAGCGCCGAGCGCCATCCTGCGGCGTCACGCGCTGAGCGTGCTCTCGCTCGAGCTGGGCTTCTCCGGCTTCAAGCACGCGAGCGACGTGCTCTCGGGCAAGCCGCACGACGACGCGGGCAAGCTGCTCTACCCCGATCACTTCGGGGGCGCGCTGTGGAACGTGTGGTGCGCGAGCTACGACGAGGCGAGGGCGATCCGCGAAGAGAGCGACGGCTACCTCTTCCCCTACCGGCGGCAGTTCTTCGTCGCCGAGCGCTACTTCGTCGAGGCGCTCGGGCTGGACCCCGACGATGGGGCGTTCGATCGCATCGGTCGTGACTGGGTGAGACCCCGCGATCGCGCGGCGTGGTCGGGCTTGGTGCACGCGCTCGTCGAGCGGCGCCTCACTTGAGACGACGGTGCGCGGGGATCGCCGTCGATCCCCGCGCGCCTCGGCTCACCGTCGTCGCCGCAGCAGCGCGAGCCCGAGGAGCGCGAGCCCGAGGAGCGACGGCGGGACGCGCTCGCTCGAGGCCACCCTGCAGCTGCATCCGGTCGCGGGCGCAGCAGGACCCGCATCGCCACCGTCGCCCACACCGCCGTCGCGGAACACGCACATGTTCAGGTCCGCAGGGCACGCGCTCGATACGCCAGTGCAGGCCTCGCTGGGATCGCACTCCGGATCGATCGACGCACGGCACACCAGCCCGGCCGCGGTGAGGGAGTCGGGGGGGCACGTGGCCTCGGCGCCGGAGCAGAACTCGGGCGCGTCGCACGACGCCGTGCTCGCCCTGCACTCGACGCCCGCCAGGAAGACCCGCGGGCAGTTCCCGGTGCTGCCCGTGCAGACGTCGGGCGCGTCGCAGACACCGGTGACGCTCGGGTCGCAAACGAAGCCAGCCTCACGGAAGGAATCGACACACTCCGGGAGCCTCCCATCGCAGACGTCGGCGACGTCGCAGTCGCCCACCGCCGCGCGGCACGGGGTGTCTGCTGGCTCGACCACGTCCGCGGGACACGTCCCGCTCACGCCGTCGCACACCTCTTCGATGTCACACGGGCCCATGTCGCTCCGGCACACGATCCCGGCCGCGGTGACCGCATCGCCGGGACACGTCGCCGACACGCCGTCGCACACCTCGGTCTGATCACAGGGGCCCAGCGACGGACGGCACGCGAACCCCGACGGCTGACGGTCATCGGGACACACGGGGTCGCCCGCGATGCAGAAGTCCTCGGCGTCGCAGAGCCCGCCGACGGGCGCGCGGCACGAGATGGTGGGCGCCACGGCGGCCGAGAGCGCGGCACAGGTTCCGTCCGTCTCGCCGGTGAGCTCGGCCGCGCACGCGGTGCAGTCGTCAGGCAGATCGCACGCGGTGTTGCAGCACACCCCGTCGGCGCAGAAGCCGGACAAGCACTGATCGTTCTCCGTGCAGTCCGTCCCGAGCGCGAGGCCGATCGCCACCCGGAAGACGTGTGCAGTTCCCGAGTTGAAGCCGGCGTCGTCGTCGGAGGGCGCGCCGACGAACGCGCGGGTCCCATCGCCAGCGAGCGCGACGCTCGAGCCGAAGAAGTCGTCTACGCCCGGCGTGGGCGACGCCAGGAGGCTCGCCTGTGCCGGCGTCGACCAGGTGGAGCCCGAGCGACGAAAGAGCGCGGCGCCGCCGGAGCGCGACGCGCCGGTGTTCGCGTTGGGGCCCCCGATGAGCGCGAGCCGGACGCCCCCGAGCGACGTGAGCGCCACGGATATTCCGTAGACCCCGCCGGGCGAGGGCACCAGCGTGTCACTGGAGCCCGTGAGCAAGAGGTTGTCGTAGTACCTCGCGCCGCCGTCGTAGCCGATCAGGCAGTGGTTGCCCGACATGGCGACGGAGATCCCGAGTCGCTCACCCGAGGCCCCCGCGTACGTCGTCGAGTGAAGGCCCGTGCCAGCGAACAGGTACGCCACGCCGCCAGACCCCGCGTCGGGCGCGCCCACGATCACCCAGCTGGAGCCGCTGATCGCGATCGCGTCGCCGAAGTGATCGGCGACGGCGCGCGCGGGCGGGACCAGCTCGACGAGGTGGCTCCAGGTGCTCCCGCTGCGGGTGAAGACGTGCGCTGCGCCGGCGTCGTTGACGCCTCCGCCGTCCGCGCTCGGCGCGCCTACCGCGATGCGCGAGCCGTCGATCGCGACCGCGTCGCCGAATCGGTCTCCCACCGCGCCGCCGGGACGCGAGAGCCTCTGCTGCAGCGTCCACGTGGAGCCGCTGCGCACGAAGACGACCGCTTGGCCGCCCCCGGTGTTCAGCGGCGCGCCCACGACGACGGTCGCGCCATCTGCCGACATCCCGACGCTCGTCCCGACGTTGGGTGCGGTCGCGGGCGCCATGGGATCGCGCAGCGTCGCCTCCGCGGTCCACGTCGTCCCGGTGCGAACGAACACCCGCGCAGAGCGATCGAACGACGCTCCCACGACCATCCGGCTGCCATCGGCGTTCGTCGCGATCGAACTCCCGAAGCGCCCCTGCGACGACACCGACGCCGTGAGCATCGCCTCGTGCGGCGTGTAGAGCAGCGGATCGACCACGATCGGATAGCGCGCGTCCCCGTCGTCGACGTCGATGCGGATTCGCCCTTCGTGCACGGCCAAGCGCGCCGGCACACTCGCGCCGTCCGCGTCGCGCACCATCAGGTGGGCGTAGCGCGCGAGCACCTCGCCACTCGCGTCCCGCATCGCCACGTCGCCGTCGTCCAGCGACGGAGTCGCGCCGCGCACCTCGAGCACAAAGCGCAGGCTACCTGTGCCGCTCGGGCGATCGGTGATCGTGATGCCTTGCTCCAATCCCGACGGGAGCGAGCGCCACCACTCCGTGACACCCGGCGCACGGACGATGCGGCCCTCGGGCCCGGCGATGCTGGGGGCGTCGCGACGCGTCGGGTGCATCGTCGAGCGTCCCATCGCCGCGAGCTCGACGGTGATCTCGCCACCCGTTTCGAGCGCGAGGTGCGCTCCGTCGTCCGAGAGCCGGCCGAACGGGCCGAGCGCGACTCCGTCCTCGGTGGCGCGCGGCCGATGCTCGATGGATCGCTCGGCGAGCGCGCGCTCCGCATCGATCCGCGCGATCCACTCGGACGAAGGCGCGGCCTCCATTCCCGACGAGCGCGCGCGCGGCGAGCTCCCACCGAGCGCACACGCCGAGATCACGAGGAGGGGCAAGAGGGCTCGCATCGGCGGAGTGTCGGCCCTCCGCGGCTCGTCGCGCAAGCGACCGTTCGGGTCTGATCGGGTCAGAGCTCGTCGGCGAGCGCGCTGAGGCCTGCGCCTCGCAGCGCACGGCGCACCACGTCGCGCGCTTCGGCGCTCACGCTGCTCCCCTCCGGCACGCTCGCGGCGAGGCTCGCCGCTTCGCCGAAGCGGCCCTCGGCCAAGAGCGCGCTCGCGAGCACGACGTCGGCCTCGAGCGACGGCGACGTCTCCGCTGCGCTCGTCGCGAGCGCCTCGGCGCGCTCGGGCTGGCCCAAGGCGATCCACGCGCGCGCGTCCCCGAGCGACTCGGCAGCGTCCCCGACCAGAGGGAGCGCGAGCAGCGCCTCCGCAGCGTCCACGTCGCGCAGCGCGGTCGCGGTCGCGATGCGCACCCGACGCTCCTCGGCGGTGCGCGGCGGCTCGGCGCCGAGCGCGGCGAGCACCTCGCCCGCCAAGACGGGACGCGAGCCGTCGAGGAGAGCGCGCGCGGTCCGGACCCGGTGCGCGCGGCTCACGCGCGCGCTGAGACGGTAGAGCCGCATCGCGCGATCGACGTCGCCCTCGGCGAGGGCCAGCGCGATCGCCACTTCGACGCGCGCGGCGTCCGCGTGCCTCGAGAGCACCCGCGCCGCGCGCTCTGCGTCGCCGAGCCGATCGAGCAGCGCCACCAGCGCGTCGATCGCTTCGGTGCTTGCTGGCGCCGCCGCGAGCGCGCCCTCGTAGTGCGCGAGCGCGGCGTCGAGATCGCCCTGCCGCTCTGCGATCGTTCCCGCTGCGAGCAAGACCGCCTCGGAGGTGGGGTCGAGCGCGAGGCCCTCTGCGATCGCTCGCGCCGCACCGCGCTCGTCGCCTGCGCCGAAGCGGGCCAGCGCGTGGCGAGCGCAGAGGAGCGGATCGTCGTCGGCGCCGCTGCGCGCCAGCTCGAGCTCGAGCGAGGCGGTCTCGAAGTCGCCCGCCGCCATCGCGAGCTCGGCGCGCACGTAGTGCTCGTAGGCATACGGGGGCACGAACGGGCCCGTGCGCACGGCGCCGCCGACGGTGCGCTCGATGGTGTAGCTCCCTCCGCCGCACGCCGAGAGCACCACGCCGAGCGCGAGCGGCGCGATCAGGGCGCGGTGGGACGGCACTCGGTCTCGCGGCCCGGGATGCAGGGGATCGTCAGGGTGAACTGCTCGCCCAGCACCAGCGGCCAGCTCGGCAGGTACGCGGCGCCCGCGGCGGCCTCGAAGCCGCCCGCGACGACGTTGCCCCGGATCTGCGGCGTCATCGCGCGCATCACTTCGTCGTCGGACCAGAATTCGAGGCTCAGCCGGGGATCGAGATCGCCCTCGCCCGTCGGCACGGCGTTGGCGCGGAAGTACTCGCCGGTGATGAGGATCACCAGCTGCCCGTCGTCGTCGACGCTGAGCGAGACCCCTCCATCTTCGTACGACATCATCTCGGGCGCGGTGAAGCTCGGCATCGCGCCGCCGATCCGCTGCGGGGTGAGGATGAGCCGCACGTTGTCGACGGCGGAGAGCTGCACGCCTTGCAGCTGCAAGTTCAGGGTGAAGCCCTCGGGCGGCTCGGAGCCGCACGAGGCGAGCGCGAAGAGCGAGAGAAAAAGAGAGAGAAGAAGCGTCCTCTGCATGGTCGTCGTCCTCTCAGCGGATGGGCGGAAGGGGGATCCCCATCGGATCCGGAGGCGGTCCCGAGTTGGCGGCGACGCCGACGCCGACCCCGACCGCGACGCCGACCACCACGACGCCGCCCACGATGGTCCAGACCCACCACTCCTCGTACCAAGGGCGGCTGTCGACGACGGTCCCGTCGGCGACGATCACCTCGTCCATCGGGACCGCGCTCGAGCTGACGAGGGTGATGTCGAGGCGCTCGCGCTCACCGGGATCGAGCTCGACCTCGCGGCGCGCCCCCGAGTAGCCGACCGCGGTGACCATCACCGCGTGCCGACCCGGCGTGAGCACCGCGGCTGCGATCGGCGTCGTGCCCACGCGCTCGCCGTCGATGGTCACGATCGCGCCATCGACGTTCACGGTCACCAGGAGCTCGGGCGGAGGAGGAGGCGGCGAGAACATCACCGGGCGGAGCGTCTCGAGTAGCGAATCGAGCGTGGCCAGATCGGCGTCGGGCTCGAGCGCGAGGGACTGCGTCGGCGCGCGCATCGAGCCGCTGACCGGATCGCGGATGTCGAGCGTGAGCGCCACGGGACCGCGCGCCGTGCGCCGTGACAGCGCGACGACGATCGCGCCGATCGCGTTGGCCGACGCGATCGCGCCGCCGACGCAGGCGTCGTCGGTGCACGCGGCGATCGCGAGCGACGTCGGATCGTCGGTCGGCACCGCGCGCACCGGACGGCTCCCCGCGAGCGGCGTGACGGCAGCTGCCAACCGCGCGCGGACACCATCGACCAGCTCGGGCGGCACCCGTCCGGTGGACGTCGCGATCACGAGCACCGGAGGCACGCTCGGCGCGGCCGCGACGGCGGGCTCCGCCTCGACCGCCGTGGCGGCGACGCTCTCCTGCGCCGAGACCGGGGCGGCGATGCCGATCAGAAGGACATGGGCGACGAGGAGTCGGGCACGCATCGGGCGCGAGCCTACCACCGACCCGCGCGCGCGCCGCGAGCGCAACTCTCGCTGAAGCGCGCCCCCGAGCCTTGCTACCCTCGGCGCCATGATCTTCGAAGAGGGTCCGGCCATCCCGGTGACCGTCGCCGCGCACGGCGCGCGCACCATCGGCGAGATGTTCCTCTCCCGCACCGCGCGCTCGGCGTCGCGGCCCGCGCTCTACCACCGACCCCAAGAGCGCTGGGAGGTGATCACCTGGGCCGGCTTCGAGGAGGCCGCGCGACGCGTCGCGAAGGGCCTGCTCAATCTCGGGCTGAAGAAGGGCGATCGGGTCGCGATCCTCGGACCCACCCAGCCTCCTTGGGCGATCTACGACTTCGGCGCGCAGCTCGCGGGCATGGTGAGCTTCGGCATCTATCCCAAGCAGTCGCCCGATCAGATCCGGTACCTGCTCGAGCACAGCGAGGCGAAGGTGATCTTCGTCGACGAGCCGGCGGAGCTGGAGGCGGTGCTGAGCGCCGCCGATGGGATGCGGCAGCTCACGATCGTGCCGTGGAACGAGGCGCTCTTCGCGGCGTTCGCGCCGCGCGCGGAGCGAGCGGGGCTGACGATGGTCTCGCCCGGTAAGGTCGCGGCCGAGGCGCTGACCCGGCGCGAGGCCGAGCAGATCCAAGCGAGCATCGATCCGAGCGACACCGCGATCTTCGTGTACACGTCCGGCACGACGGGTCCGCCGAAGGGCGCGATGGTCTCGCACGCGAACATCCTCGCGGTGCTCACCTCGAGCGCGGGCGAGCTGCCCTTCACCCAGGCGGATCGCTCGCTGAACTTCTTGCCGATGGCGCACGCGGCCGAGCGCATCCTCGGCTTCTACGGGCGGGTCGCGAACGGCGTCCCCGGCGCCTACGCGAAGTCGGTGGGTACGGTGCTCGAGGACCTGAAGACCGTGCGCCCCACCGTCTTCGGCAGCGTGCCGCGCATCTTCGAGAAGGCGCACGCCAAGATCTTCTCGGAGATCGAGAAGCAGTCCCCCGCGGTGCGAAAGCTCTTCGCGTGGGCGACCGACGTGGGCAGGCGCCGCCTGCCCTACGTGATCGAGCATCGGCCCGTGCCGCGCGCGCTCGCGCTGCAGTACGCGATCGCCGATCGCCTGGTGTTCGCGCGGATCCGCGCCGCGTTCGGCGGCCGGGTGCGCTTGATGATCACCGGCGCCGCCCCGACCGCGCCCGCAATCTTGGAGTTCTTCTGGTCGGCGGGGCTGCCGATCTACGAGGCCTACGGGATGACCGAGTCCACGGTCATCACCCACATCAACACCCCGAGCCAGACCCGCCTCGGCACCGTCGGCAAGACCATCCCGCCCATGCAGTGCCGCATCGCAGACGACGGCGAGATCTTGGTGAAGGGTCCGTTCGTCTTCGGCGGCTACTACAAGAACCCCGAGGCCACCGCCGAGACGCTGAAGGACGGCTGGCTGCACACCGGCGACGTCGGCGTGCTCGACGGCGACGGCTACCTGAAGCTCACCGACCGCAAGAAGCACCTGATCATCACCGCGGGCGGCAAGAACCTGAGCCCGAGCAACATCGAGAAAGCGATCAAGGAGAGCGACGCGCTGATCTCGCAGGTGCACGCGCACGGCGACAAGCGGAGCTACGTGAGCGCGATCATCGCGCCGAGCCCGATCGAGACGCTCGAGTGGGGGCTCGATCGCGGGCTGTGCAGCAAGGACGAGATCGAGAAGCGCACCGCCGAGCTGATGGAGAACCCCGCCGGCAGGAGCGCGGGCCTGAACGCGGCGATGGCGAAGGTGGTGGTGCACCCCGACTTCCGCGAGCGGATGCGCGCCGCGGTGCGCGCGGGCAACGCCAAGCTCGCGAACGTCGAGCAGGTGCGGCGCTTCGTGATCTTGGACCGCGACTTCTCCCAAGAGGCCGGCGAGCTCACCCCGACGATGAAGGTGAAGCGCAAGGAAGTAGAGAAGGCGTACGCCGAGCTCTTCGATCGGCTCTACGGGGAGAAGGGCTTTGCGCTCGAGGCGTGAGCTCGGGGCCGCGTGCCTCGCGCTCGCGCTGGGGTGCGGAGAGTCCGCGCCCGCGCCCGCGCTGTCGCCCGAGCCCGACGAGGTGACGAGCGATCGGGCGCCCGAGCCAGTGGCCGCGCCGATCCCCGAGCCCGAGGTCGCGCCCGTGATCGAACCGGTCGCGCCACCCGCCATCGCGAGCGCGGTCGCCCCGCCACCTGCGCGCCTCGCGCTCTCGGATGCGCGCGGCTGCGTGATCGGCGCCGACGGCGCGGTCCTCTGCTTTCCCATCGCCGGACGCCCTCCGATCGGGGACGCGATCGCCGCGCCGGTCGATGGCCTCGCCGACGCGGTCACCCTCGCGGCGGCCGGCGAAGACGTGTGCGCCGTGGATCGCAGCGGCATGGTGCGCTGCGTGACGTTCCGCTACCGCGTGGGGACCCCGGGCGCGCCGCGTACGATCGACGCGCTGCGCGGCGTCCGGCGCATCGTGGTGACCGAAGACGGAGTGTGCGGGCTCGACGACGCGGGCGCCGTGCGCTGCGCCGAGGGCACCAGCGCGCCGACGACGATCACGCTGCCGGGTCCAGCCATCGACCTCGCATCGAACGGCTACGAGACCTGCGCGGCGGTCGCGGGCGGGATGCACTGCTGGAGCCGATCGCGGCCGCCTCGTCCGGTGGAGACGCAGCTCAACGGCGTGCGCGCGCTGGCGTCCACCCGCGAGGCGGGCTGCGCGCTCTCGGCCTCGGGCGTGGAGGCGACCTGCTACGGCGAGCTCGCGGGCAGCTGGTACTACGAAGACTTCGAGTGGGAGGACGAGGAGCGCGGACCCGTCAACGCGATGGAGGCGCCGCTCTCACCCGGCGGGATCGCGACGCTGCCGTTCACCGCGCGGAGCATCTCCGCCGCGCGCGATCACGGATGCGCGCTGGGCGAGACCGGCCGCGTGAGCTGCTGGGGCGCGGCGTTCCGCACGGGTCGCACCGAGGGCTTCGAGCCGCGCCCCGTCGTCGCAATGGCGAGCGGCGTCACCGAGATCGCGGGGGGCGGCGGCCCCTACGTCGGCGTCACCTGCGCCATCCAAGGCGGCGTGGTGCGCTGCTTCTATTCGCCCGACTGGCTCGCGAACGCGCGGCCCGGCGAGCGACCGTTCCGGGTCTGCGCGAGCGGGACGACCACGGGCTGCGATCCGCTGCGCGTCGACTCCGCGGTCGCCGCCGCGCCATCGGCGACGACCGACGACGCGGCGACGACGACCGCGGCGAGCCCACCCACCGCGACGGTCCCGGGCTGTGTGGTGCACGACGAGAGCGGCACGCCGCTCAACGTGCGGGCGGAGGGCTCGGGGCGCGCCGAGGTGATCGGCACGCTCACGAACGGCGCGCGGGTGACGGTGCTCGAGTCGCGCGGCCCATGGCGCCGAGTCGACGGCCCGCCCGCGGGATGGGTGTGGAACGAGGCCATCGACTGCGAGTGACCCGGGCTCGCGCGGTGGCGATCAGTCGACCTCGACGCGTGCCTCGACGCGCGGCGGGGTCGGCGCGTGGAGCTCGACGCGCGGCGGAGTCGGCGGGCGCGGCGCCTCGATCACGACGCTGCGCTCCACGACCGGGCGCTCCACCACCACACGGCGCTCGACGACGACGGGACGCTCGACCTCGCGGATCTCGACGCGGCGCTCGGTGGCGGGCGTGCTGGTGTTCGCGCCGATCGTCGTGGTCGGCGGAGGTGGCGGCGCGGCGGGCTCTTCGCGATCGCAGCCCGTGAGGGCGACGCTGGCGGGCACGAAGAGGATGGCGGCGAGCAACGAGAGAGAACGCATCGGTGACTCCTGGCGAAGGGGACGGGGTCGACGCTCGTGCGCGAGCCCCGGTCGCGCGACCGCGACGAACGAGCGCATCGCAAGACCGAGGCCCAGCGCCGTGCGTGCGCGGAACACCCGCGCTTTCGCGGTCTGCCCCGCCCACACCGTGCCGCACGCGCCTCGCTCCACGGTCGCACCTGTGACGCGGCTCCCCACTTCGCGGCGTACTCGGCGGGCGGGCTCGTACCTCTTCCTCCGAGGCTGCGAACGCCTCCTTCCGAATCGAGACCTCACGACGGAAGGCGCGCCTCATCGAGGTCGAATTCTCCTATCGTGCTCGCCCGATGGCGGAGCCGCTGTTTCCCACCGCACCCGAGCCGCCGCGCGGCTACCTCGCGCGATCGTCGAGCTATCGCTGGATGATCGTGCGGGTGATGATCTCGGTCGCCGCGTACGGGCTCGCCTACGCCGCCGTGGTGGTGGTGGCGATCGCCGGCTTGCTGCTCCTGCTCTCGCACCCACCGCTGGGCGCGCCCCCGACGTTCCTCGGCGCGTGGGCGTTGCTCTCCCTCGCGTCGCTGATCGCCGTGCTCTTCCTGGTGAAGGGCGTGTTCCTTCGCCCTCACCGATCGCGCGAGGGCTGGATCGAGCTCGTGCCTGCGCGCGAGCCGGCCCTCTTCGCGTTCCTCTCCACCCTCGCCCGAGAGGTCGGTGCGCCGATGCCCGACCGGGTCTGGGCGGTGCCCGAGGTGAACGCAGCGGTGATCTTTCAGTCGACCCTCCTCTCGCTCGTCGTGCCACCGAAGCGCGAGCTGCTCCTGGGCCTCGGGCTGATCAACGCGCTCGACGTCCGTGAGCTCAAGGCGCTCCTCGCACACGAGCTGGGGCACACCTCGAGCGCGGCGATGGGCTGGGGAAACCACGCGTACTCGGCCACCGCGACGCTGCGCCAGCTGGTCCACGGGCACGACGCGTTCGACGAGTGGGTACGCGTCGCGCGGCTGAAGGGCGGCGGTGTGGTGCTCGCGGTCGCGGCGGCGATCATCCGCGTGCTTCGCAGCATCCTCGGCTGGCTCCTGCGCAGCGTCGAGCTCGGGAGCCTCGAGCTGATGCGCACCATGGAGCTGCGCGCCGACCGGGTCGCGATCGCGTCGGCCGGGAGCGCCGCGACCATTCGTCTCCTGGCGAAGGCCAGCTACGCGGACGCGTGCCTGCTGCACGCCGGGCGCGCGCTCGCCCACGCGACCGATCGCGGCCTCTTCACCAGCGACGTCTTCGTCCATCAGCTCGAAGCGGTCGACGCGCTCCCGGAGGAGGCGATGCGTCCCGAGTGGCGCGCCCTCGATGCGCCCCTCACCGAGGCGTCGCGAGCATTGTTCACCGAGGGCGACGAGAGCCGACCGTCGATGTGGAGCACCCATCCCCCGTCGCACGAGCGAGAGCGTGCGGCGCGCGCGCCGTGGCTCTCGGTGCGCGAGCGAGAGGCCGATCGCTCGGAGGCATGGTCGCTCTTCGCGGATCCGCTCGCGCTGCGACAGCGCATGACGATGGCGATGACCCGCGCAGCGCACCCCGATCGCGCGGTGCGCTTCGCCGATCCCACGGAGGTCTCGCGGTTCCTCGCCGAGGAACGCGCGGCCCACGCCGCTGCCGACCGGGACGCCGGGGTGTATGGCGATCGGGCGTTCGGTCGCTTCGACGTCGAGCGGACCCTCGCCCCCGCGTCGCTCTTGCCGCCGTCCGAGATCGAGGCGGCCTACGCCGACGTGTACGGTTCCGAGCACCACCGTCGCGCGGCCGAGGTGAAGGCCTCCCTCGAGGCGCTCCGGAGCCTCGCCGAGATCGTCCGACACGCGGCGACGGAGGAGCAGGACACGTTCGTGTTTCGAGGCTTCGCGCGCCCCCTGTCCCAGGCACGCGAGGTCGCGGAGCCGCTCGAGGCGACCCTCGAGCGCGACGCCGAGTGGCGCCAGCAATGGGACGCGCGCGTCGCGCGGGTGCACGCATCGATGGCAGCGACGTTCACGGACGGGACGCTCGCGTCGCTCGCGAGCCGCTACGCGTTTCATCAGCAGCTCGAGAAGATCCTCCGCGAGCTCGCGGACGTGGGTGGAAGACTGCGGCGAGCGCTCATCCTCGCGAGCGGCGAGCTTCCCTCGGGGCCCCTGGGCGCGCCGCCGATCGATGGGCGGGTGATCGCGAACGAAGGGTGCGAAGTCCTCGCGTCGATCTCGGAGCTCTTGCTCGCTGCGCGCGTGACCACGAGCATGCCGTCGCTGCCGAACTTGCCCGCCGATCCGGGCGGGCCCGGACGCCTGGCGCGCATCCTGTTGTCCGAGCCGCTGCTCACCGAGGCCATCTTCGTCGACGTCGACGATCCGCGCGCGCCCCTCGAGCGCGTGGGCCGCCAGCTCGCGGGGATCGTCGACCGGGCCCAGCGTCTTCGCGCCAAGAGCCTCGCGACGCTGATCGACACGCAGACCTCGATCGCCGCGCGCTGGCGCGATCGCGCCGAGGCGCGACCCGCTCCCACCCCGACGTGAGGGAGGCTCAGCTCAGGGGAGCGAGCCGAGGAACGCGATGGGATCGTCGACGTGGTCGGTGGCGATCCAGCCTGCGGTGTCCGGGAACAGCGTGCCGAGCCGCGCGAGGTGGCGCTCGCTCCCTCCCCACAGCACCACGCGCGTGCCCTCCGGCAGCACCGGGATGAGCCCCGCGAACGTCGGGATGGCGATCGAAGGCAGCGCCGCGTCGATCAGCACGACCAGCCGATCGCCCACGGCGAGCAGCGAGGGCACGAGCTCGCTCGCCGCGTTCACCGCGCGCACCGGGATCGGCGACATGCCCTCACGCACCTGGTTCACCAAGCTCGGATCGAGCGACACCAAGATCACGGCGCTCGGCGCGCGCGCCGGCAGGGTGTGCGGCTCACTGCGAGCGTCGGGCCCCTGCGCGGGGATCTCGACGCTGCCTCTTACCACCGGCATCGGCTTGCTCACCGCTGGCATCCTGCCGAGCGTCGCCGCGGTGCCGAACGAGCTCGACGGAGTGGTTCGGCGACGACGGTCGTGCGTGCCGCTCTGCTTGGGTGCGGGCTCGGCTGGGGTCCGCGCGTCGACGGATCGCGCGTCGGCTGGCTCCGTCTCCGGCGGGCGGGGACGCGCCGCGCCGCGCACCTGGCTCGTCGCAGGCGGAAGGCTCGCGGGTCGGATCGGTGGGCCATCCACGCTGTGCACGCCCGAGTCCTCGCCGTCGGCCTCGGAGGGGTCGCTCCACGATCGCGCGACCTCGACCATCCCGGGATCGCCCGTGGCCATCCAGAGGACGTAGCCCACGCGATCGAAGATCGCCTCGGCCTCGGAGAGCGCGACCGTCGTCTGCACGGTTCGGCGGAAGGGCCCCTGACAGAAGGCGACGAAGGCCCCGAGCTCTCGGGGGATCCGCTCGAGCGCACCCGAATGAAGGGCCACGTCCAAGAGGTGCTGCGCCGCGGCCGGAGACAGCGCGGACTCCAGCGCTTCACGGATCGCGTGGGCCAGCGGGCCGTCGGCAGCGGGGCGTGAGGGCAGCACGAAGGCCGAGCGTACCCGCTTCCGCTCCCGCTTGAAACGGGGGTGGTCAGCGCGGGTCGGGCAATGTGAGCAAGAGGGCGACCGGATCGCGTTCGCCTTCGCGGACGATCCATCCCTTGGTGTCCGGGTACAGCGCGTTGAGGCGCATCAGCTGATGCCGGCTCGCGCCCCAGAG
>CAYZQM010000005.1:9507-32841 GCA_964480175.1 uncultured Sandaracinaceae bacterium | reverse complement strand
AGCACGACCCGCGTGCCGTCGGGCAGGACGGGGACCAGGCCCGCGAAGGTCGAGACCGGGATCGAAGGGAGCGCGGTGTCGATGAGGATCACGACGCGCTCGCCAGACGTCACGAGCGAGCCGACCAGCTCGCTGGCCGCGGCGATCGCGCGAACAGGCGCGTGCTGCGCCATGCCCTCGCGGACCTCGCGCACGAGCTGCGCGTCGAGCGACACCACGAGCACTGCAGAAGGAAGGACCGCCAGCGCCAGGTGCGACGGCACCTCGAAGGGCTCGCTGCGGGGATCCTCTCGCGGCGCGACGATCTCTTCGTTGGCGCGCAGCAGGTCGGTCATCGACTTGCCGACCGCGCGCATGCGCCCGAGCGTGGCGCTCGACGTTCGCTGCTGCGCTGTGTTCGACGTTCGCTCCGCGGTGCTCGACGTTCGCTTCGCTGTGCTCGACGTTCGCTCCGCTGTGCTCGACGTTCGCTCCGCGGTGTTCGACGTTCGCTCCGCTGTGCTCGACGGATCGGGCGCGGTCGGACGCGTTCCCGAGAGGCTGACCTCGACGTTGCGCACGCCCGAGTCGCCATCGCGATCGCTCGGTCCCGGCTCGCTCCATCCGCGCGCGACCTCGAGCAGCTGCGGATCGTTGGTCGCCATCGAGAGCACGTAGCCGATGCGCTCGAAGATCTGCTCGATGCCGGGCTGCGCGACGTTCGCGCGCAGCGCTCGACGAAGCGGGCCCTCACAGAACGCGCGGAAGTTCTGCACCTCGTCGGGCACGCGCTCGAGCGCGCCGAAGCGCAGCGCCTCGGAGATCAACAGCTGTGCGGCCGCAGGCGAGGACACGGACTCCGCCGCTTCGCGGACGCAGCGCGCAAAGGGACCCTCGATCGCGGGACGAGACGGCAGCACTCGAAGGTCGAGACTACTGCACGTCGAGGCGCGGAGATAGATCCGCGACGACCTCGGGCGCGCTCGCCGGCCCCGCACTCACCGACGGATCAATCACCGAGGGCAGCGCGGACGCGCTCGAGGTACTGGCCGTCCGGGTAGCGCGCGAGGTAGCGCTGCCCTGCCCCGCGGGCTCGCTCGAGCCGGCCCGCCACCGACCACGAGATGGTCGCCTCTGCCAGGGCGTCCTCGGCGAGGATCGCGTCTGGATCGCGCGCGTACGCGGCCTCGAACGCGGCGGCCGCGGCGGCGTGTCGGCTGCGGGTGCGCTCGACCCGGCCGAGCGTGAAGTACGCGGTGGCAGCGCGGGGATCGTCTCCGAGCAGCGAGAGCACTTCGTTCAGCGCGGCGACGGCGTCGTCGAGGCGGCCCGCGCGACGCGCCTCCTCGGCCTCCGTGAGCAGCGCCGAGACGTCGGCTGCGCGCTCCCTGCGTTCGCTCGAGGGAGGGCGGGACGCGGAGGGACGGGGCGCCGGCTCGCGCGCCTCCATCGGAGTCGACGGCGCGGGCGCGGGCGGATCGGCTTCGATCACCTCCGATGGGCCCTCGGTCTCCGTAGGCGCCTCCACCTCGAGCGTGCTGCGCACCCGCAGCGACTCGCCGACGGTGAGGAGCGAGCGCTCGCCGCCGCGGCGCACTTCGACGCGACCTTCCTCGACCTCCACCTCGACGATCGCCGCCTCGGCTTCCACCGCGTGGTGGCGCACCCAGAAGCGCGTGCCTCGCACCTCCACCTGGACTCCGTCACAGCGCACCACGAAGCGCCGCTCGGGGCGGTGGCTGACGACGTAGCGCGCGGCGCCGTCGTGCTGCACCAGCCGCACCTCGTCGCGCGTGTCGATCTCGACCTCGACGTGCGCTCCCTCGGTGAGCTCGATCTCCGATCCGTCGGACAGCGCCAAGCGCCCGACGCCCTCGACCGGCGAAGGCGCGCTCGCCGTGGGCGGCGTGGGCCGCGACATCCACCACCCGGTGACGGCGATCAGCGCGATCGCGGCGAGCGCGGACACCGCGAGCGCCTGGCCCGCGCGCCTGCGACGCGCGCCACGCTCGGCCCGCGCGCCTTGCACCCGCGCGAGCACCCGGCGCTCGCGCACCTCGTCCCAGCTCGGAGAGGCCTCTCGCGCTCGCTCGACAGGTCCGCTCATGGCGTCTCCTCGCGCGGCTCGAGGGGGATGCCTCGACGAAGAAGCTGCTCCCTCGCCTCCGCGATGCGCCGCTTCACCGTGGCCAGCGACACCCCGACCGTGCTCGCCACCTCGGGGAGCGTCATCCCCTCCACCACGTGCAGCGTCCACGGGATGCGCCGATCGACGGAGATCGTCTCGAGCGCCTGGTAGAGGGCGTACGCGTCGCCCTCCACCGCAGGGCGATCGGCCGCGGGCGCGCTGCGACTGAACAGCGACGCGAAGAAGCGCTGACGTTGCCGTCGCGCGATGCGCCGAGCGACCTTGCGGGAGGCGATGGTGGCCAAGAAGCCGCGCACCGTCGCGCCGTCACGGATGTCGCCCAGCGCGTCGTGGGCGTCGACGAACGTCTCTTGGACGACATCGTCCAGCTCGCTCTCGTCCCCGAGCAGGCGGTAGGCCACGCCTGCGACGTAGCGCGCGTGCCTCCGGTAGAGCGCGGTGAACGCGCGCTCGTCCCCCGCAGCGGCGCGCGCCACCAGGGTGCGGTCGTCGTCGGCGATCGGGGTCAGGAGGGGAGCTGCGCTCACGGGTGCGCCCAGAGGTGGCGCCGACCCCGACGGATCGGCTCAGGAATCTCTCGGGCCGACGCGGGCCCGGCGGAAGTGTCGTCCCATCCCCCTGCGGGTGCACGCGCCGGGGCGCGTCGTTGCGGATCGAAAGGGAGCGCACTCGCATCGACCGACCCGAGCCCGAGAGGTAATCAGCGACCGTGCGCCGCACCCTCGTGCTGCTGGTCGGGCTCTTCGCCGCGGCCTCGATGCTCCGTCCCGAGGCCGCCGAAGCGCAGGTCGCGGTCGCGGCGCCCGCCTGCGCCGAGCTCGACGTGTCCGCGATCGAGCGCGCGCTGGAGGTCGAGATCGCCGACGTCGCGGAGGCGTTCCGCGCGCTCTCGGCGCCCATCGTGTTGCTCGGCTGCGCCGAGGGGCGCGTGCGGATCGAGATCACCGATCCCGTCACCGACAAGAGCGTGGCGCGCACGGTCGCGATGCCCACGGCCGATCGCGAGCGGGTGCTGGCGCTCGCGATCGCGCAGCTCTTCCTGACGTCGTGGCTCGAGCTCCTGCTGCAGGCGGGCGAGAGCGACGCACCGGGCGCCGAAGCCGCGGAGGCCCGCGCGCGCGAAGCGGTGACGAGCAGCCTCGCGAGTGAGGCGCGGACCGACGAGGAGGAGGCCCCGACGGAAGCGCAGCCGATGCCCGACGAGACCCCCGTGCAGACCGCGACGCCGCCCGCGATCGAGGCGTCGCTGGAGGCGGGACCACGGGTGCGCCTCGAAGGAGAGAACGCCGTGAGCGCGCTCGCCGCGGCGCGGGCGCAGCTGGTGCTCGATGGGCTCGTGCTGCTCGGTGTGCGCGTGGACTTCGACGCCACCCGCCTACAGCGAACCCGCGGCGCGATCGACGTCTACGTCGGTGGCGCGGCGCTCACTTTGGGCCTGCGCACTCCGTCGGCAGGGCCCTTCTTTTTCGACGCGTCGCTCGGCGTGGGCGCGGTGTTCATCGTGCTCGAGGGTCGGCCGTACGAGGCGGACGTCGCGCCCGGCAGCACGCGCGCGCTCGCGGCGCAGGCGTTCGTGGAGCTCGCGCCCTCGCTGCGCGCCGGTCCGCTGATCATCGCGCTGCCGCTGATGTTCTCGGGCATCGCCTTCGCCCCCGAAGGACGCGTGACGGGCGAGGCGCCGGTCGTGCTCTCGGGACCGGCCCTCGCGGCGGCGCTGCGCATCGCCCTGGACTTGAGCGACCTCTGACGGGCGCGCCCGACGCAGAAAGGCCTCGAACAATTCGCTGAGCCGATCCTCCGCCGTGACGGCCACTCCCTGGCGGAGCCCCCACGGCCCTCTCCGTCGGGGCCCACGCCTTCTCTTCCTGCGTCCGGAGTGTGTCCATGTCCCGAAGTGCCTCGTTGCTCGTCGTCCTCGCGCTGATCGCACCCGCACTCGGCGGGTGCGACGACGCGCCGCTGCTCACCGATCGAGACGCGGGGAGCGACGCACCGCTGCCCGATGCAGGCACCGACGTCGGCCCCGGCGACGCAGGCCCCCCGCTGCTCGATGCGGGACCGCCCTGCGTCGATCGCACGCCGACTGCGCCTGCCGATCCCACGATGGGCGCGTGGGCGGAGCGCTTCGCCAACCCCGGTGTCGATGGCGAGCTGCCGAACGTGAACGCGCTCGCGTTCGGCGCGGATGGCACCGTCTACGTCGGCGGCGAGTTCGCGAGCGCGGGCTACCTGCCCGTGCAGAACGTCGCGTCCTGGGACGGCGCCGCAGGATGGCACGCGCTCGGCGACGGTCTCGACGGCCGCGTCCGCTCGCTCGCCGTGGACGGCGAAGGTCGGCTCTGGGCGGCGTACGCGCCGGCCGACGGCTGGGAGGCCACGCGCATCGCGCGCTTCGACGGAACGACCTGGACGACGATCGCAGACAGCGAAGGCCCGATCGAAGACCTCGAGATCGTCGGCGCCGATGTGTACGCGCTCGGCCGCTTCACGGCGATCGGCGGCGAAGCGCTGGCGGGCGCGGCGCGCTTCGATGGCGCCACGTGGACGGGCTTCACGGATCTGGCGCCCGACGGAGCGGTGCACGCGATCGAGGTCAGCGCAGGCGAGACCTGCCTCGGCGGGAGCTTCGAGACGCTCGGGGTGATCGAGGCGCGCTCGGTGGCGTGCTTCGACGGCACGACGTGGACCGCGCGCTCGCTCCCCCTGCCCTTCTACCTCGGGGTCTACGAGCTGGCGCGTGATCCGGCCGACGGATCGTTGGTCGCCGCAGGCGAGTTCATGCTCGACGAGACCAACGAGAACGGCGGCAGCATCGCGCGCTGGCAGACCGATCACTGGGAGCTGATCGGTCGCGGCGTGATGACGGAGTTCGGCCCGGGGAGCACGAGGGAGGTGCGCAGCATCGCGTTCACCCCCGCGGGCATGTTGGTCGCGGGCGCCTTCCAGCTCGTCGACGCGGCCGAGCCTCGCCCCGCGCACGGCGTCGCGCGATGGGACGGCACGCGCTGGACCGATCTCGGGGGCCTCTTCCCCGAAGTGGGCTTCACCCTGCCGACGTCCAACGTCGAGACGATGGAGGTCTCGCCCGACGGGAGCGTGTACTTCGGAGGGCTCTTCACCCAAGCCGGCACGCTGCGCGTCGCGCACGTGGTGCGCTGGGACGGCACGTACTGGTCGGCGCTGCGAACGCCCGGTGAGCGCTACGAAGGGGTGAGCGGCTCGGTGCTCGCGCTCGCGCGCCACGGGACGTGCGCCGTCTACGTCGGCGGCGAGTTCGACTACGCCGGTGAGGTGCGCGCCAACAACATCGCGCGCTACACGCTCGAAGGCGGCTACGAGGCGCTCGGTGACGGCCTGATCGGGCCGGTGCAAGACATCGCGATCAGCCGAGACGAAGTGGTCTACGCGGTCGGCGGCTTCGTCGGCGGTGAGGACGGCACCGAGGTGCAGGGCATCGCCGCGTTCGACGGCGCGCGCTGGCGCCCGCTCGGCGACGGGCTCGACGGCATGGTGTGGTCGGTCGCGCTGCACGCACCGACGGCGCCCGACGCCAACCCGCTCGTGTACGCCGCGGGCGACTTCACGACTTCGGGCGACGTGCCCCTGCACCGGGTCGCGCGCTGGGACGGGAGCGGCTGGACCGATCTCGGCGTGGGGATCACCGGGCACCCCAACGAGTTCGATCCCTCCATGGAGAACGACACCCGGCTGTACTCGGTGATCGTGGATCCCGATACGGGCGACGTGATCATCGGGGGCAACTTCGCCGCGATCGGGAGCGGGGATGCGCACATCGAGGCGTCCAACGTCGCGCGCTGGGACGGCGAGCGGTGGCACGCGTTTGGTGACGGGCTCGGTGATCGCTACGGCACCGTGCTCACGCTCGCGCTGTGGGACGGAGCCCTGGTCGCTGGCGGCGCGTTCACCACGAGCGGCGCGAGCCCGATGCCCAACCTCGCGCGCTGGACCGGCACCGCGTGGGAAGCGCTCGGAGAAGACGGTCCGGACGGCTACAGCATCTCGTCGCTCGCCCCGGTGGGCGACGCGCTCTTCGTCGGCGGCGTGTTCTCGCTCGGCGCCGAAGCGTCGCACGCGGCTGTGTTCTTCGGCGGCACGTGGCGCGCGCTCGAGGTCGGCGTCAACGATCTCGTCGAGGCGCTGATCGACATGGACGAAGGCGTGTACGTCGGCGGCACCTTCACGCGCTCGAGCAGCGCCCCCGCCGTGGGCGTCGCGCTGTGGCGGTACGCAGAATGATCGCGCGCGTCCTCGCGCTCGCGCTGCTCGCCAGCGCGAACCTGATCGCGTGCACCCGCGGGATGGCCCCCATCGACGCGGGCGACGCCGGCGCTCCCGCGCCGGGCCTCGCGATCGTGCCTGCGAGCGCGACGCTGGTGAGCGTGGACGGCGCGACGCCGAGCCTCGCGCTGCGCGCGCTCGTCACCCACGCCGACGGGACGATCGAAGACGTGATGCCCGAACAGTGGTCGATCGACGACGAGCGCATCGCGACGCTCACCGCGACCGATCTCGGCGCATCGCTGGTGGCGACGGCGCTCGCGGGCGGACCCGTGGAGGTGCGCGCGCGCTACACCGACGCCGACCTCGGCGTGCTGACCGCGAGCGCCCAGATCGGCGTGCGGGTGGAGCGTACCATGCCGCCTCCGTCCTCGATCCCTCCTTCCGTGATCGATCGCTTCCACACCCTTCCCGAGGGCGACGATCCCTTCGAGTCGGCGGCCATCGCGTACCCGCTCGACGGAGCGCGCATGCCAGGCAACGTCGTGGCGCCCGAGGTGCAGTGGTTCCCCCGCGAGGGGCGAGGAGACGGCTACCGCGTGGTGCTCGAAGGCGAGTACGTGTCGGTCACCGCGTACGCGTACGACGACGGACGGCGCTTTCGTGCGAGCTATCCGGTCGAGCCCGCCGCGTGGCGCATCCTCGCGGACAGCACCCGGAGCACCGAGCTGTCGATCCGGGTGGATCGCCTCACCCCCTCGGCCACGTCGATCGCGATGGGCGAGCCCGTCCACGTGTGGCTGAGCGAAGACGGCCTCTTCGGCACGGTCTACTACTGGCAAGTGCGGACCGATCCCCAAGCCAGCGACGTGCTGCGCTTGGACGCCGCGAGCGGCGCGCGCCGCAGCGTCTTCGCCACCGAGCCCGGCGCATGCGTCGGCTGCCACGCGCTGAGCACCGATGGCCGACGCCTCGCCGCGACCCAAGACGGCCGCAGCTTCGACTGGGTCACCACGTTCGTCGACCCCGCGAGCGCGAGCGCACCGCCGGCGGATCTCATCACCCCGATCGAGCCGGGCTACCACTTCCTGAGCTTCTCGCCGGACGGAGCGCGCGCGCTCGCGAGCCGCGCGCCGAACGGCGAGGGACGAGACGAGACCGAGCTCGTGCTCCTCGACGGAAGCAGCGGCGCGCGGATCGCAGCGACGGGCCTGCCGACGGAATCTGCCGGCTACCCCGCATGGTCGCCCGACGGATCCTGGGTCGCGTGGATGGGCGGCGGTGGAGATGGCCCGCGCGGCACTAGCGAGGCCACGCACATCGCGATCGCGCCAGTGCTCGCGGGCGACGCGTTCGGAGACGCCGTCGTGTTGCACGAAGGCGAGCGCCTCGAGGGCGCGTCGCTCGAGGGCGGCCGCACCGACGCGCGGCCCACGTGGTCGCCCGACGCGGCGTGGCTCGCGTTCGCCCACGGTGATCGCTCGGTGTCCGCGACCGAGATCGGCGAGGAGGCACCGCGGGCAGCGCTCTACTTGATCGCGCGCGAAGGCGGCGCGCCCGTGCGCCTCGAGCGCGGGATGGGACGCGAAGGACAAGTCGACGCGTTCTGGCCGGTCTTCTCGCCCTTCGTGACCGAAGAGGCGGACGGCACGCGCCTCTTCTGGCTCGCGTTCTACTCGCGCGCCGACTACGGGAACGATCGAGCGGGCACCGCGGAGAGCGATCGACGCCAGCTCTGGGTCATGGCGATAGATCCCGAGCGCGCCGCCGCGGGCGACGATCCGTCGTACCCGCCGTACTGGCTGCCGGGCCAAGACGTGCTGGCCGACGACATCGCCGCGCTCTGGGCGCCGACCGCGTGCCGAGCGCGCGGCGATCGCTGCACCAGCTCGAGCGAGTGCTGCTCGGGCGAGTGCGCGGCCGCCGACCCCTCCATGCCCGACGTGCTCACCTGCGAGCCCCCGACCGCGTGCCGCCGCTACGGTGAGTCCTGCGATCAGGCGAGCGACTGCTGCGATGGCGTCTGCACCCTCGGAGTCTGCGGCTATGAAGATCCGTTCTGAGCTCGCTGCGCTCGCGCTCGCCGCGCTCGGCGGCTGCGTGATCACCCAAGATCCGATGCTCGATCCTCCGGACGCGGGCGCGGACGCGATGCTGGATGTGCCGCGCCCCGACGCTGGCTTTCGTTGCACGCCCGATGCGCTCGGCTGCTTCGGTGACGTGCGCTACCGCTGCGCGCCCGACGGGATCAGCCGCCTCGACGAAGAGACGTGCACCGACGCCTGCGACGCGACGCTCGGCTGCGTGCCGTGTGTGCCCGGCGCGCGCCGCTGCGACGGAGAGGTGTCCGAGGTCTGCCTCGACGACGGCTCCGGCTGGACGTTCGGCCGGGACTGCGGCGACTGGGACGCGGCGTGCGGAGGCGACGGCTACTGCGACGACGCGTGCGCCGGCGCAGAGCGCGAGCGCTCGTACGTGGGCTGCGAGTACTGGGCCTCGCCCCTCGCGAACTACCCGGATCTGCGGCGCTCCGCGTACGACTTCCGGGTGATGGTCGCGAACACCGGGGCGCAGACCGCGGAGATCACGATCACCCGCGGCAGCCGCCTCATCGATCGTGAGAGCGTCCCGCCGGGCGCGGCGATCGACATCGCGCTCCCGTGGATCGACGAGGTGTCGTTCCCGTTCGCGAGCGATCCCGCGCACGGCGCGGTGGTGGCGGACGGCGCGTACCGGGTGCGCACGAGCCGACCCGTCGTGGTCGCGCAGTTCAACCCTTTCCAGTACGCCGCACCTGGCAGCGAGCCCTCGTTCACCAACGACGCATCGCTGCTCCTGCCGGCGCACGTGCTCGGCACCGACTACGTCGGCATCTCGTACCTCCCGCTCAGCGCCGCGGGGTTTCCTCCCGAGTTCATCCCCGGCTACCTCGCGCTCGTCGGTCACGACCCGGCGGGTACGACCGTGGAGATCGTCGCGCCCGTCGCCATCGCCGGTGATCGGAGCGGCCGCTGGAGCGACACGCCCGCCCACGCGACGCTGAGCTTCACCCTCGCGCGAGGCGAGATCGCCGAGCTCGTCGCGAGCCCGCCGCCGCCTTGCGACGACACGCGGCCTGGCTGGATCCCCACGGAGAGCTCGGGGTACTGCGAAGAGCCGGAGCACGACCTGACGGGCGCGCTGATCCGCGCGAGCGCGCCGATCGCCGCGTTCGGCGGGCACACCTGCGCCAACGCGCCGGTGTCGATCGGCGCGTGCGATCACCTCGAGACCACGCTCGCCCCGATCCCCACTTGGGGCACGCGCTTCGTCACCGCGCCGCTCTCGGATCCAGAGACCGCGATGCCGAACTTGCTGCGGCTCGTCGCGGCGCGCGACGCCACCGAGGTGACGATCGATCCGCCGCCCCCAGGCATCGCGCGCACCACCACACTCGCGCGCGGCGAGGTGCTCGACGTGCTCCTGCGCGCGCCCGTGTCGATCACCGCGAGCCAGCCGATCGAGGTCGCGCAGATCTTGGTCGGGCAGAACTACACCGATCCGCCGCAGCCCCGCGGCGACCCCGCGCTCACCATCCTCGTGCCCGAGGAGCAGTTCCGCGCGAGCTACGTGTTCCTCACCCCGACGTCGTACACCGCCGTGACCCGCGGCCAGTCGTGGGTGCTGATCTCCAGAGAGCCCGGCGCGAGCATCACCCTCGACGGAGCCGAGCTCGAGGTCGGCTGGCGCCGGGTCGGTGATCGCGAGCTCGCGACGATCCCGGTGAGCGGCGGCGCGCACCGCGCGACCGGCACCAGCCGCTTCGGCCTCGTGGCGTTCGGGCTCGGCAGCTACACGTCGTACGCCTACCCCGCGGGCCTCGACTTCACCCGCGTGCCCTTCTGATCGGGGCGCGCCTCAGCGCGCGACGAGGAGCACCAGCGAGCCGACGAACGTCGGCTGCGTCCTCAGCGCGCCGTGCCGGTCGTCCCACCGGCCGCTCGCGAGGTCGGCTCCCAGCTCGCTCACGAATCGATCGATCGCCTCGCGAGCCACGAATCCCCAGCTCGACTGCGCCGCGCGCACGGCGGGATCGAGCAGCGCCTCCGGCCGCCCGTAGAACGCCTCGGTGAACCCATCGGTGCAGTCCAAGGGGATCGCGACCTCGTGGACGTCGAGCTGCCCTAGAGAGGCGCGCACCCGGTCGATGGACGGATCGCGATTTCGCATCACGTCGACGATCTCGGGCGCGTACGCAGCGAGCCAGCAGCGCTCGGCGCGATCCGGATCGAACGCGAGGATCACGATCGGCCCGGCCGTCACCCGGCGCATCTCGCTCAAGCCGCGCTCGAGGTCGGCCCACTGGTGGATCGTGATGCTCGCCATCGCCGCATCGAAGCTCCCATCGTCGAAGGGCAGCGCCTCGGCGCGCGCGACGATCGCGGGCGGATGATGCCGAGGCCGTCGGGTGCGCATCGCCGCCGAGGGCTCGACCGCGACGACCATCCGCTCGAGCGGCTCGTAGCTCCCCGCACCGGCGCCGACGTTCAGCACGCGGCGAGCGTCACCGAGATGTCGATGCAGCTGCGCCGCGATCCGCGGATCGGCGCGCCGCACCCGCTCGTAGCCCTTCCCTTCGGTCTCGTAGTCGAAGTCACCCGCGCGCTCGCTCATCGCCGCATCGTCGCAGGATCGATCGACGGCGAAAGGTCCAAGCGGCGCGAGCCGCGGGGTCAGTCGCCGGTCGGGGTGACGCCGGCCTTCTCGATCATCAGGACGATCGTCTTGTCGATCGCGCGGGTGCGATGCACGACGCCGCGCGGCACCGTGTAACCGAGGTGCTTGCTCAGCGTGACCGTCTCCTGCCCCTCGATGTCGAGGAGCAGCTCACCCTCGAGCACGATGAAGCACTCGTCTTCGACGTCGTGCTTGTGCCAGTGGTACTCGCCCTGCAGGATCCCGAGCCGCACGACCGCGTCGTTGACCTGCGTGAGCGTCTGGTTGAACCAGGGCGCGTGCTCGGCGACCTCCTTGGGGATGTCGATGACCCGAGAGACCCCGTACTTGTTGTCCAGTCGGGTGTTGTAGCGGTCGTCCATGCACGGCAGGGTCGCACGCGCTCAGGGGACTTGCATCGGGTCGAAGTGGCGCGGGATCACCACCTGCGTGTCGGGCGAGCACGCGGCGACCTCCTCGATGAACGCGCTCAGGTCTTCGTCGATCGGCGCGTCCACCGGCGGGCCCTGCCAGTCGTCGAAGTGGTTCGCGTACACCAGCGGGGGATACGAGAGCGCCCGCATCAGCCGGCAGGTGTAGTCGTAGATCTCCTGGCGCAGGCCCGTGGCGATCACGGCGACGTCCGGGTGCAGGCCCTCGACCTCGCGCTCGATGAAGTTCGCGCTCGAGAGGAAGAACACCTCGTGGCCCGCGACGCGCACCAGAAACGCGAGCGAGCCGCCCTCGGCGAACGCGTCCATCGTCATCGGCAGTGTGGGCACCGCCTCGATGTCCGTCGCCAGCGTGTGCTTGTGATCGAGCGCCGAGTGCAGCGCCGGGATCACCCGCACCGACACTCCGTCGAACGCGTAGTCCTCGCCGCCCTGCACCGGGACGATGCGATCGCGCGGAAGGCCTGCGGCGAGCGCGAAGCGCATCGTGCTCGCCGTCCCGATCAGCTCGGCGCCCGAGATCGACGCGAGCGCGGGCGCGTCGAGCACGTGATCGACGTGAGAGTGCGCGACGAGCACCAGCTCGGCGTGGGCTGGAGCGTGCGAAGCGATGGCCTCGAGATCGGGCGTGATGGGCGCATTCAGATCGGGCCGCGAGAAGTACGGATCGACCAGCACGACGTGTCCCTCGCCCTCGAGCTGCCAGCCGGCGACCCCGAGGTACGTGAGGGTGATCGGCGCGCGGGCCGGCGCGCGGCGCGGGGGAAGGCCGCCGCAGGCGACACAGCCGAAGAACGTGAGGAGAGCGAGAGAGCGCATGGCGCGCCCAACCAGAGGCGACATCGCCCGCATTCCGCGGCCCGTGCATCGGCGAACGGCCCGAGCGATGCGGCGTGCGGATCGAGACGTTGACCGTCAGCACGTACGAGGGCATCTCTGCCCGATGTCGATGGGACCGCGGTACGGATGGCTCGTGTGTTGTCTCGTGAGCGGCTGCTACGCCGAGCACGACGGTCTGCTCGAGTGTGACGGCCCGGAGGAGACGACCTGGCCCTGCGACGATCCTCCTGCTCGCCTCGCCCCCGCGGCGGCCATGTGCCACTTGGAAGATGGGACGTGGCTCGCCATCAACGATGGCGAGACACCCATTCACTGCGCAGCGAGCGAAGAAGGGGAGGCCTTCGGCATCGCATTCCCATCGTGCGTGGAACCCGGGCCGACGACCCGCACGACCAGCGTTTGCCCCACGAGCGATTCAGAGGTTCGACTCGTACGACCCGCACGGTGGCCGGACGATCTCGAAGCGCCGACATACCGCGTGGCGCTCGGCGAGTGCGCCGTGTTTCCGCGCCAAGAAGCAGAGCCCTACGTCGTCGCCACGGACTACTCCCAACTCTGCGACGACCCGTTGGCACGCTGCGGAGCACCAGCGGTCTTCAACGTTCACCTCGCGGGGTACGACAACTGCCTTGGGGCTGCGACCATCGAGCGCTGCCGTCTCGACGTCGACGGGGACCGTCTCGTCGTGACGATCGACACCGCGCGCGCGGTCCCTTGGAGAGGTTGTGAGCGCATGCTCGGCGCGCGCATCGCCACCTGCGTCGCGCCGCCGCTCGGCGCGGGCACCTACACCGTGCTCGACACCGCGGGTCGAGTGCTCGGTGACCTTGAGGTCCCGCTCGAACAAGACGCCCCGCGCGAGCCGCGCTGCACCGCGATCGAGTGACGTCGCGAGCGTCATCGCGTTCGTCCACCGCTGGCTCGGGGGACCGAATCGCGTCGAAGTGACGCAGGAGCACCACCTGCGTGTCGGGCGAAGGGCGTGCTTCGATGCACGGCCCGAGCGATGGGGCGTGCAGATCGAGACGTTGACCGCCAGCGCGTACGAGGGCATCTCTGCCCAATGTCGATGGGACCGCGGTACGGATGGCTCGTGTGTTGTCTCGTGAGCGGCTGCTACGCCGAGCACGACGGTCTGCTGGAGTGTGACGGCCCGGACGAGACGACGTGGCCGTGCGAAGAGGACGTCGTCGCCAGCGGCACCCCGAGCGTGGTGTGTCACTTGGACGACGGCACCTGGATCGCCTCGGTCGAACACGACACGCCATTCCACTGTGAAGCCCTCAGCGCGGCCTCGAGCGACGTCGTGTTCCGCGTTCGGGAGGCCGAGTGCGTCGAACCAGGCGCCACCGAGCGTCGCAGCACCGTGTGTGGAGCCGGACCAGACGACGTCGCCTTCGATCGCTCGCCGCGCCGCGTTCCTCCGCTCCCCGTCGAGCTTCCCGCCGGCCGCTGCGTCGCGATGAGCACCGTCTTGCAGGCGACGCTCGCCGATCGCTACGTGCCCCAGACGAACTACGCACTGCTCTGCGACGATCCGCTCGCCCGGTGCGGGGCGCCGCTGGTCTTCGACGTTCACCTCACGGGCGACGACCCGTGCCACGGAGCGCGCTACCTCGAACGGTGCGAGGTCGAGGTCGATGGCGCCCGCCTCATCGTCGCGATCGACGCCGCCGAACGAACCCGCATCGCGTGCGAGGCGGCTGTCGGTCCGCGCGTCGCCACCTGTGTCGCGCCGCCGCTCGGCGGGGGCACCTACACCGTGCTCGACACCGCGGGCCGGGTGCTGGGCGACCTCGAGGTCCCGCTCGAGCAAGACGCCCCGCGCGAGCCGCGCTGCACCGCGATCGAGTGACGCGCGAGCGCTCCCCTCGTCGCCAGCGCTGCTACAGTCCGCGCGCTCCGTGTCACCGTTCGTCCGCACCACGCTCCTCGAGGCTGGCCGCGTGCTCCTCGTGGGCCTCGCCTTCGGGGTCGCCATGCTGATCACGACGGGCGCGCCCGAGCGAGCCAGCTACCACGACGACTCGGCGAGCTGCGCCCCGCCCGTCGCGGACGCGCCCGCCGTGAGCTGGATCGACGGAGAGGCAGCGGCCGAGCTCTTGCCCCGAACCGACGTGACCTTCGCCGACGCACGCGCCGCTTCCGTCTACGAGCAAGGCCACGTCGCCGGCGCGATCTCGATGCCGATGGACACGGGCGCGCTCGACCACGCGGCGCTCGCGCTGGTGCGCGGCGCGCAGATCGTCGTCACCTACTGCGACGCCGACACCGACTGCGCCCAGAGCCGACGCCTCGCCGAGCTCTTGGCGCTCGAAGGCCTCATGGACGTGCGCGTGCTGCGAGGAGGCTTCCCCGAGTGGCTCGACGCCGAGCGCCCCACCGAGTCGGGGCCCTGTGAGGTGTGCCCATGACCACTGCCCAGCCCAGCGCGCTCACGCGCTTTCACGATCACCCGTCGTCCAAGTGGATCGCGCTCGCGGCGCGCGTCGCGCTCGCGGCGATCTTCGCGTTCGCGGCGATCCCCAAGCTCGGTGACGCCGCCGCCTTCGCGCGCGACATCGACAACTACCACGTGCTCCCCGTCGAGTGGGCCGCCACGGCGGCCGTGATGATGCCGCCGCTCGAGCTCGTCGTCGCGCTCGCGCTCCTCGTCGGCTTCCATGCCCGCGGCGCGGCGCTCTTGAGCGCCGGCATGCTGCTGGTCTTCGCGGGCGCGATGGCCCAGGCGATCGCGCGCGGCATCGATCTCGACTGCGGCTGCTTCGGCAGCGCGCTGGCGATGGAGGTCTCGGGCTGGTCGATCACCCGCAACCTCGTGCTCGCGTCGCTCTCGCTCCCGATCTTGTGCGGCGCCGAGCTCCCGCTCACCGCGCTCTTGCCCAAACGCGGGTGAGCAAGCGCGGGTGAGCGAGCGCAGCGGAGCGACCGTCAGGCGTCGAAGAGACCGAGCGCCCAGCGCAGGGTGTTGCGATCGATGTTGTGCCCGCTGTGCACGATCACGACCTTCTTGCCGCGCAGCTCGCTCCGCATCTTGAACGCTGCGGCGTAGCTCGCCGCGGCCGCGCCCTCGGCGGCGTTGTGGGTGCCCTCGAGCACCGCGCGCACGGACTCCTTCATCTCGTCCTCGGTCACCCGCACGATCCCGTCGAGCTTGTCCTTGCACACGTCGAACGGGATCTGGAACGCGTAGCGGGTCGCGAGGCCATCCGCGAACGTGTCGGCGCGCTCGATCTCGAGCAGCTTGCCCGCCTCGAGCGAGCGCGCGAACGCGTCGGCCCGCTCGGCCTGCACGCCGTAGATCTTCATCTCCGGACGCAGCGTGCGCAGGGCCACCACGGTGCCGGCGATCAAGCTGCCGCCGCCGACCGGGACGAAGATCGCGTCCGCGTCCGGCAGGTCCTCGGCGATCTCCATCGCGTAGGTCCCCACACCCGCGATCAAGAGCGGCTCGTTCGCCGGGTGCACGTACTGCAACAGCTCGTTCTTCGCGCGGGCCTCGGCCTCGGCGCGCGCCTCGTCGAAGTCGCGACCGTGCTCGACCACCTCGGCGCCGAGCGACTGCATGATCGCGTTCTTCTCGGGGTTGTTCCCCTTCGGCACGTAGATCACCGCGCGCGATCCGAACGCGCGCGCGGCCCACGCGAGCGACAGCCCGTGGTTGCCCCGCGTCGCCGCGATCACCCCGCGCGCGCGCTGCGAGTCGCGGATGCTCGCGAACAGGTTCACCCCGCCGCGCACCTTGAACGCGCCGATCGGCAGGTGGTTCTCGTGCTTCACGAACGCGTCGATCCCCCATCGAGCGGAGAGCAGCGGGTAGCGGTAGAGCGGGGTGCGCGGGAGATGGCGATGCACCACGGGCCAGGCCCGCAGCACATCCTGAAAGGTCACCGACATGAGCGCGCGAGCATACAGGGGGCACCGTGGTCCCGTCGCCTTCGTGATGCAGCGGTGAACGAGGGGTCTTGCGTCGCGGCATACGTCGTGCCATAAGCGCCAAAGCTCGTGTTCGTTGCGCCGGGATCCTCTCGGCCCCAGCAACCAGCCACCCCACACCACTCCGAAGAGGCCTCCCGGGACAGGGGCGGCCTTGCGCTGCGGCGACCGCATGGTCCCGCGCGATGCGAGCCTTCGGGACGACACTCACGCTAGCGCGGCTTCGCCGCACCCAGTCCACGCGGCCTCCGCCGCAACGAGCCCAGCGGCCCCCGAGGCCGCACCGTTTCCAACAGCGCGCGAGAAGCGCATCCACCGGCCCGACGATCGCAGAGCGCCTGCAACCGAGCCGACGAGAGCAATCGATGAGCAATACCGAGCTGGACCTAGAGCCGACCAAGAAGCGGGCCCGCAAGTCGACGAAGGCCGATGCGCCCGCGACGAAGCCCAAGGCGACGAAGGCCAAAGCGAAGGGGACCGAGGCCGAGCCCGGCGAGCAGAGCATCGAGGTCGAGCCCAAGAAGACGAAGGCGAAGGCCGCAGCGAAGACGAAGAAGGACGGGGCGGACAAGAAGAGCAAGCCGGCCAAGAAGGGGAGCAAGAAGGCCGAGGAGACCCTGCCGCTCGACGGCGTGCTCTTCGCGAGCGGCGCGGCCGCGCGCGAGGACGAGCTCGAAGCCCACGACGACGCGCACGAGGAGGGCTCGGCCGAGCACGAGCGCGAGCCGGACTCCGGCGCGTACGCCGCCGAAGAGAGCTACGCAGCGTCCGACGCGTCCGACGCGTCCGATGTGTCCGATGTCTCGGACGACGGCGACGGCGACGACGTGCACGACGTCTCCGAGGGAGGCGAGATCCACTACCCCGCGGGCCCCGCGCCCACGCGCATCGTCGATCCCAGCCGCATCGCGCAGCACTTGGCCAAGTTCTCCGATCGCGCGATCCAGCGCGTCGTCGGCGGCAACGCGTTCCTCCGCGGTCGGCAGTACGCGCGCCGCGGCGACGTGCGCAGCCTGGTGACCGACGACGGCGCCGCGCGCGCCGAGCTGCACGTGAAGCAGGACGTCTACTTCCCGCGGGTGAACCTGCAGGACGACAACACGTTCATCTCCGGCTGCTCCTGCCCCGGCTTCCGCGGACCGACCTCGCACTGCAAGCACGTCGCCGCGGTGCTCGTCGCGCTGCGCGATCGCGAGCGCCCTCCGCGCCCCAAGCAGCCGCCGAGCCCCGTCGAGCCCAAGGCGATCGTGGTGACGCCGTTCGGCAAGACCACCACCGAGGTCTCGCCCGGCATGGCCGTCACGGTGTCGGTCGGCGGCAAGCGTCGCCGCTCGCGCAGGCGCCGTCGCGGCGAGGGTGGCGCGGTCGACGTCTACACCACGCGCGATCTGACGACGGGCCGCGAGCTCGGCACCCGCGATCTCGCCACCGCGCGCGAGCTCGCCGGCCGCGATCCCGCGAGCGACGCGCGCTCGATCTTCGACGCCTGGCTCCCGTCGCCGGAGGAAGAGCGTCGGCCCTTCGATCTCGAGTTCCGCATGCAGGTGCGCTCCGCGTCGATCGCGGTCACGCCGGTGATCGCCGGGACCCGCACCCCGATGCCGATCGCCGAGAGCCTCGCGGCATACGCGGGCGTCCCGCTCAAGCTGCGCGCCGTCATGCGCTCGCTCGCGCGCCACGTGAGCCGCACGGGCAGCTCGACCGCCGAGCTCCGCGGCGAGGACGCCGCCGAGCTGCTCTCGATGCTGCGTGAGCACCGGGTGCTGCTCGAGCCGGCCTCGATGGAGCTGCGCTTTTCGGACGAGTCGCTGCGTCCGCACATCGAGCTCGATCAGGCGAACGGGAAGACCTGCCGCGTGCGGGTCGTCTTCGAGACCAAGAACGGCGTGCGCCGCTTCCCGCTCTCGACGGGCGCCTGGTTCGAGGGCACGCCGGGCTGGCACCTCGACACCACCGAGGGCGTCGCGCGGCCGCTCGAGAACAGCGTCACCCCGCAGTGGCTGCAGCGCCTCTACCGCTCGCCCGCGCTCGTCTATCCGATGAACGAGCTGCCCCGCCTGCTCACCGAGCTGGTGCCACGCGTGGCGGCGCTCTTGAACGCGGAGCTCCCCGACCTCGAGCAGGTCGCCGATCTCGTCGACGAGCGGCCGAAGTTCCGCCTGCAGGCCGACGGCGACATCCTGGATGTGCGCACCAAGCTCTGGGTGCTCTACGGCGAGCAGACGTTCGCGGTGCCGCCCGCGTCGCTTCCGTCGCCGCTCGTGGTGCTTCCGCCGCTCGAAGGCTCGGAGCGTCCCCGCGTGGTGCGGCGCGACGTCGGCGCCGAGATGACCGCGGTGCAGCAGATCATGAACACGGGCCTCACCGTCGACGAGGCGAAGGAGGGCCTCGAGGCGCACGGCGATACGGCGGTCGCGTTCTGGACCGACAAGATCGCCTCGCTGCCCGACGACTGGGAGAAGCTCGTCCCGCACGACCTGCGCGCCGTGAAGGTGCGCGACGCAGCGGTGACCCCGACGGTGCGCGTATCGAGCGGCGTCGACTGGCTCTCGCTCGACGTGAGCTTCTCGGTGAACGGCGTCGCGGTCGACGAGGACGCGCTGCGCAGCGCGCTCGAGCGCGGTCGTCGTTTGGTGAAGCTGCCCGACGGAACGTGGGCGCCCGTGAAGGCCGACGAGGTCACCGAGGTGCTCGAGCGCATGGCGGAGATCGTCGCCGGCTCGCCGGGCGCGAAGATCCCGCTGTCGCAGGCGGGTCGGGTGCAGGATCTCTTGCGGCTCGTGGGCAACCGCAGCATCTCGCCCCAGGCCAAGTCGCTCTTCGGCAAGCTCGAGGAGATCGACGCGATCGATCAGATCGCCAAGCCGCGGAACCTCAAGGTGCAGCAGTTCCGCGACTACCAGAAGCGCGGCTTCTCGTGGCTCGTGTTCCTGCACGACATGAAGACGGGCGGCATCCTCGCCGACGACATGGGTCTCGGTAAGACCCTGCAGGCGATCGCGCTCTTCTGCTGGGTGAAGGCCAACCACGACGAGCACCGGCCGACGCTGGTGGTCGCGCCGACCTCGGTCGTTCCCAACTGGGCCCGTGAGGTGGAGAAGTTCGCGCCCTCGCTCTCGACGCTCGTGTGGCACGGCCCCGACCGGCACGAGCAACGCGATCAGCTCGAGAGCACCGACGTGGTGATCACCAGCTACGCGCTCCTGCGCCGCGACGAGGAGCTCTTCGAGACGATCGACTTCCGCTACGTCGTGCTCGACGAGGCGCAGCACATCAAGAACCCGCTCTCCGCGACGGCGCGCGCGGCCAAGCGGGTCAAGAGCGAGCACCGCCTCGCGCTGACCGGCACCCCGATCGAGAACCGCCTCAGCGAGATCTGGTCGATCATCGACTTCGTCTCGCCCGGCATGCTCGGCTCGCTCAAGACCTTCGAAGAGAAGTACGCGCGCCCGGTCGAGCGCGGCGACGAGGAGACCATCCGCAAGCTCCGCGCGATCGTCCGGCCGCTGGTGCTTCGCCGCACCAAGGTCGAGGTCGCCCCCGAGCTCCCGAGCAAGATCGAGCAGGACATCATCGTGCCGATGGCCGACGATCAGGCGCGCCTCTACAAGCAGCTCCGCGAGGCCGTCCGCGCGAACGTGATGAGCGAGGTCGAGAAGCAGGGCGTCAACAAGGCCCAGCTGCAGATCCTCACCGCGCTCACCCGCCTGCGTCAGGCCGCGTGCGATCCCCGCCTGGTCAAGATCCACGCGATGCAGACCGAGTGGAACGACGACACGAGCGGCAAGCTCAACGCGCTCCGCGAGATCCTCCAAGAGGCGGTCGCGGGCGGGCACCGCGTGCTGGTCTTCTCCCAGTTCGTCGAGATGCTCCAGCACATCCGCCACGTCCTCGACGAGGACGGCGTGAAGTACGAGTACCTCGACGGTTCGACCAAGGACCGCCAGGAGCGCGTCGACCGCTTCAACACCGACGACTCGTTCAGCGCGTTCCTCATCTCGCTGAAGGCGGGCGGCACGGGCCTCAACCTCGTCGGCGCCGACACCGTCGTGCACTTCGATCCCTGGTGGAACCCCGCCGTCGAAGACCAGGCGACGGACCGCGCGCACCGCATCGGCCAGACCAAGGTCGTCACCGTGTACCGCCTGATCGCCAAGGGCACCGTCGAGGAGAAGATCCTCCAGCTCTCCGACAAGAAGCGCGAGCTCGTCAGCAACGTGCTCAGCACCGAGGGCACCGCGCTCAAGGGCCTGACCAAGCAGGATCTCGACGAGCTCTTCGGCGACTGAGCGTCCACGGACCGCGCGCTCGAGGGCTCGTTCGTGGCCATCGACCGCGCTGCCGCGGCGTCCCCGCCCACGTGTGGCCGAAATGAGCTGGATCGGACGCTGATCGATCCGGCCCGCGCTGGGCACGGGCGTTGCTCGATGGGCGGCATGCTCGCCGACTTCCAGCCCGGTCAATCCGCAGACGCCACGCTCCAGGTCCTCACCCGCGGCAACACGCCCGCGCCCGCCGTGCCCCGCATGGACATCGCGGCGGCGACCGACGTGGGCAAGGAGCGACAGCGCAACGAAGATCAGTTCCTCGTCGCGCGGCTCGGCCGCTGGATCCACATCGAGTCGACCTCGGTCGGCGATCCGCACGAGCTCACGCGCCCCCAGGGCACGCTGCTCGCGGTCGCGGACGGGATGGGCGGACACGGCGGCGGCGACGTCGCGAGCGCGGTCGCCCTCGATCGCTTCGTCGCGCACTCGCTGATCGACATGCCGTGGTTCGGGGTGGGCACCGAGGAAGGCGACGCGCTCCTCGCCGCGGACATGACGACGTTCGTCGCGGAGTGCCAGCAGCGCCTCATCCAGATCGCCAACCGCAAGCAGCTTCCGCCCAAGCTCGGCACGACGCTCACCGCGGCCTTCGTGCAGCCCGACCGGATGGTGCTGGCGCACGTGGGCGACACCCGCGCGTACTACCTGCGCGGCGGCGAGCTGGTGCGGCTGACCCGCGACCACACGCTCAACGCCGCGCTCGCCGAGCAGGCCCACGCCGACCCCTCGACGTTTGGGCACAAGAACGTGCTGGTGAACGCGATCGGCGGCAACGCGGACCTGCCGACGCCGGAGATGAGCTCGGTGCACCTCCGCGCGGGCGACCGCATCTTGCTGTGCTCGGATGGCTTGCACGGCTGCGTCGAGGACCGCCGGATCGCCGAGCTGCTCGGCGCCGCGCCCGACGCCCGCAGCGCCGTCCAGGCCTTGATCGCCGAGGCGCTCGCCATGGGCGCCCCCGACAACGTGACCGCGGTGGTCGCGTTTGGCTGAGTTTCGTCCCTCGTTCCCCATCTCAGGAGTCTTCATGCGTACCTTTTCCACCCTCTTCCTCATGGCCGTCATGGCGTCGTCGTGCTCCCGCAGCGAGAGCGAGCCCGCCCGCGCCGCGACCCCCGAGGCCGCCGTCGCCTCGGGCAGCGAAGCGCCCTGTGGCTCGGCCCAGGTCTTCTTCGAGACGGGCTCTTCGGAGCTCGACGACGCGGGACGCGAGCGCCTCGACGTGTACGCCGGGTGCATCGCGCGCCAGGAGATCGACGTGGTCTACGTCGCCGGCATGACCGATCCCGACGGCACCGAGCGCGACAACCTCATCCTCGGGCGCTCGCGCGCGCTCGCCGTCGCCGACTACCTCCACGGCACCGGCGTCACCGCCGACTTCGTGGTGCGCACCATGGGTGAGGAGGGCGCTGTGACGTCGCCCCCGCTCTGGCCGATCGAGCGCTCGGCCGAGGCCACGGCGGTCGCCGCGCCGTGACCTCGCAGCGCCGCCCTCCGCACGGGCTCGGGGGCGCGGACTCGGGCGGGGAGGCCCGGAACGCCGAGCGGCCCATTGGCCGCCGGCGCCGGGGGCCCGGTCACCCTCGCGATGGTGCTCGAAGCTGTGGTCACCACGACCCGCCCCATGGCACGTTGTGCGCCCCCGTGTCCGACGCGTTGAAGATCCTGGTCATCGACGACGACCCCGTCGACCTGCGCGCGGCCACCCGCGCGCTTCAGGCGTTGGGGCGACCGCTCGTGCTCGAGACCGCGACCGACGAGCCCTCGGCGCTCGCGCTCGCCGACACGCTCCAGCCCGACCTCGTCCTCCTGGACATGCAGCTCGGCATCCAGCGCGGCGAGGACGTCGTGCTGTCGCTGCGTCAGCGTGGCTGCGACGCCGCCGTGATCTTGCTGACCGGGACCAGCGACCCCGAGCGCGTCGCAGCGGGCATGCGCGCCGGCGCGCTCGACTATCTCCCCAAGTCCGCGCTCGAGCCGCATCGGCTCGGCGAGGTGGTGCGCTTCGCGAGCCGCGTCTTGCTCGCGGAGCGCGATCTGGTGCGCGCGCGCGCCCTCACCCAGAAGCGCAACCAGCAGCTCGCGCGCTTGGCCGACGTGAGCGTGGAGATCGCCAGCTACGCGAGCTTGCCCGAGGTGCTCGACGCCGTCGGCCGCGCCGCGAAGGAGATCTTCGAGGCCGCCGTGCGCGTGAAGCTGGAGCGTGAGGAGCACCCGCCGCTGGAGCTCGCGCTCGACGGACCGCTCGGCGCCGACGCGCAGCTCGACGAGCACCTCGCGCTCGAGCTCGGAGGCGCCGGCTCCGGCGTCTCGGGTCAGCTGGAGCTGCACCGCGCCGAGCCCTTCGACGACAGTGAGCGGCTCGTGGCGCTGCAGCTCGCGCGGATCTGCGTCACCGGCGCCGACAAGCTGATCTTGCTGGAGACGGCGCAAGAGAACGCGCGCGAGCGCCAGGAGATCGTCGCGGTCGTCTCGCACGATCTGCGCACGCCCCTCCAGAGCCTCTCGCTCGGTCTCGACACCGTCGCGATGCGCACCGCCAAGCACCCGGACGCCGAGGCGCTCGAGGGCACGTACGCGCGCATGCGGCGGTCGATCGCGACGATGTCGCGCCTGCTCGGCGATCTGCTCGACGTGAGCCGCATCCACGACCGCGCGATCGCCTTGCGGATCGGGAACGTGGATCCCGCCGCGATCCTCCACGACATCCGGGAGC
>CAYZQM010000005.1:0-9497 GCA_964480175.1 uncultured Sandaracinaceae bacterium | reverse complement strand
GTCGGCTCGGGGACGCTGCGCGCCGACGGCGCGCGCGTCGCACAAGCGCTGGCGAACCTGGTGTCCAACGCGCTCCGCCACACCGCCAGCGGCAGCATCCGGCTGCGCGCGCTCTTCTCGGACGATCACGTTCGCTTCGAAGTGCTCGACACCGGCGCGGGCGTGCCTCCCGAGGTCCGCGACCGCCTCTTCGAGCGGCTCTACCAGGCCGGCACCAAGACCGGCGGCAGCGGCGGTGGGCTGGGCCTGGGTCTCTTCATCGTGAAGGGCATCGTCGACGCCCACGGCGGACGCGTCGGCCTCTCGAGCGAGGTCGGTCGCGGCAGCACCTTCTACTTCGAGCTCCCGCGCACCCCCTAGCTCGCCTCAGGGCAACTCCACGAGGCTCCAGTATCGGTTCATCGTCGCCATGAGCTCGACGAAGCCCGCGAAGGTGACGGGCTTCAACAGATACCCGGCGACGCCGACGTCGTACGCCTCGAAGCGATCGCGCTCGTCGTTCGACGTGGTGAGCACGATGATCGGCAGCGTGCGCAGCTGCGGATCCTGTCGCACCTCGCGGAGGAACTCGTGCCCGTTCATGCCCGGCATGTTGATGTCGAGCAGCACCAGGCGACGCTCCCCCGGGATCTGCCCGGTGCGAAGCATCTCCAGCGCCTGGAGCCCATCGCGCGCGAAGTAGAGAGGGTTCGTGAGGTTGCCGCGAGCGAACGCCCGCTGGATGTTCTTCACGTCCACCTCGTCGTCCTCGACGACGAGGATGTGGGTTTTCCGATCGACCTCCATCACGACTCGCTCGCTCTCTGCGCGTCACGCGCGGGCATGCTCCTCCGATCGCGCCGGCACCGGGGACACGACGTGGGGGACGACCTCCGCACGGGCATCCGCGCGCGGCCAAGTGAAACGAAACGTCGCGCCGCCGCCGAGCTCCGACTCGACCCACACCCGACCGCCTGCGCCCGACACCAGCTTCTTCACGATGGCGAGGCCGATGCCGGCGCCGTCCGCGCGATCACTCGGCGCGAGCGTCTGGAAGATCTCGAAGATGCGCTTGTGGAAGCGTGGGTCGATGCCGGGACCACGATCGCGTACGCCGATCGTCAGCACCCCGTCGCGCTCGCTCGCGTCGATGGAGATGCGTCCCCCGGCGCCGCCATACTTGTCCGCGTTCGACACCAAGTTCGCGAGCACCTGCGCGAACTCGGTCTGCTGCACGGGACTCGCGACGTCGCCGCCGATCACCTCGAGCCGATCCTCGTCGAGCCCGAGCAGCAAGCGCACGTCCTCCGCGACGGCGGCGATGGTGGTGGGGATCGATCCGGTCGTCGGGCGCGCGGGGGCGCGCCCCGCGCGGGAGTAGGTGAGGATCCCCTCGATGAGGGTCTCCATGCGGGTCACGCGTTGACGCAAGAGGGTGAGGTTCTCGCGGACCTCCGCGGACGTGGTCGGCGGCATGTCCTCTTCGATCCACGTCGCGAGGTTGCCGATGGCGCGCAGCGGCGCCTTCAAGTCGTGCGAGGTCACGTACGCGAACTGGTCGAGGTCTTCGTTGCGTCGCTCGAGGTCCGCCATCGCCCGCTGCTTGTCGCGCGCCGCGACCTCGAGATCGCGGTTGGCGTGGGCCAGTGCGACGTTGTGCTCTTCGACGGTGGCGAGCGCTCGCTCGAGGCCCTGGCTCTTCGCCGCAAGCTCACCGGCTTGGCGTTGGATGAGCTCCTGCTGGACGGCGCTCGTCTCGAAGTCGCGCCGAATGGCGAACCACACCACCATCAAGAGCAGCGAGAGCGCGAGCAGTGCGCCGATGGTGCCCACCTGCCCGCTCCGGGTGAACAGCTCGCGCCGCTCGACCGCCTGGCGCCGCTCGGCGTCGGCGCGCGTCTCGATGTCGGCCAGGATGGTCCGAATCCGATCCATCAGCACCGCACCGCGATCGGTCTGCATCACGGCGATCGCCGCGCGGGTGTCGCCCGACTGGGTGAGCATCACGATCTCCGCCAGCTCCTGGAGCTTCGCGTCGACCACGCTGTGCAGCTGCTCGCGCATCGCCCGATCGCCCAGGTCGTTCTCGACCGCGACGAGCAACGAGCTGACCCGAGTCACTGCGGCGTCGTAGGGCTCCAGGTAGCGATCGTCGCCGGTGAGGAGGTAGCCGCGCTGCCCGGTCTCGGCATCCACCACGGCGGTGAGCAGCGCTTGGGTGTTCGTCGTCAGCTGGCGGTAGCGCCGCGCCGCATCGAGCGCGCCTTCGCGCTCGTACTCGACCCAGAAGAACGTGCCCGCCATCGCCAGCACCAAGAAGGCGATCGACACGAGGGCCGCGAGCTTGCTCCGAGCCTGAGCCATCCTGTCGAACTGCTTGCGCACGTCGCGGCCCCCGCAGCAACGCCGGTGCCACCGCGCCACCCCTTCCTGGCGGGCACCGTGGCACCTGGGATGGTGCATGAACGCCACATGAGCCTGGGCGGTTGCGGCATTCAGCCACAGTCGTAGGCTCCCCCGCGCGACCCTGGTTAGGAGGTTTTTCCAATGGAATCCACCAGATCGACCCAAGTGCGCGGCAGGGTGTGTGTGCGGCCCATCTGCTGCAACCGGGGCGGCCATGACTGAGACCATTGGCACCATCCTCGTCGTCGACGACGACGCAGACGCGGCAGAGATGATCGCGGAGAGCCTCCGGGCGCGTGGCTTCAAGGCCACCCCGGAGTCCAACCCGGGCGCAGCGCTGGAGGACGCGCTCGACGAGAAGATCGAGGTGGTGCTGACCGACCTGCAGATGCGGTCGATGGACGGCCTCGAGCTGTGTCAGCGCATCGCCGCGGCGCGACCCGACCTCCCCGTCGTGGTGGTCACCGGGCACGCGAGCGTGGATGCCGCGGTCGGCGCGCTGCGCGCCGGCGCGTTCGACTTCGTCGTGAAGCCCGTCGACGCCGACATGCTCCAGCTCGTGGTCGGACGCGCGGTGCAGCACCACCGCCTCAAGAGCGAAGTGCACCGGCTGCGCGATCAGGTCGCGAGCAGCGCGTCACGCAGCGCGCGCCTCCTGGGCGAGAGCCCTGCGATGGAGCGGGTCCTCGACGTCGTCTCGCGCATCGCGCCCACCGACGCCACCGTGCTCATCACGGGCGAGAGCGGCACCGGCAAGGAGCTCGTGGCCCGCGCCATCCACGAGCAGAGCGCGCGAAGCGACGGCCCCTTCATCGCGATCAACTGCGCGGCCGTCCCGGCGACGCTGCTGGAGAGCGAGCTCTTCGGCCACGCCAAGGGCGCGTTCACCGACGCCAAGAACGCACGCCGTGGTCTCTTTCTCGAAGCGCAGGGCGGCACGCTCTTCCTCGACGAGATCGGCGAGATGCCCCTCGAGATGCAGGTGAAGCTGCTGCGCGCGCTGCAGGAGCGCACCGTGCGTGCGGTCGGCGGCCAGACGGAGCAGCCCTTCGACGCGCGGGTGATCGCGGCGACCAACCGCTCCCTCGAGAAGGAGGTGCAGGACAAGCGCTTCCGCGAAGACCTCTACTACCGCATCAACGTGTGCTCGGTGTTGGTGCCGCCGCTGCGTGAGCGCGAGGGCGACGTGCCGGTGTTGGCGCACGCGTTCGTCGAGCGCTTCGCCGCCAAGCACGGCAAGGCGATCAAGGGGATCGCGGCCCCTGCGATGGCGAAGCTCGTGCAGTACCAGTGGCCCGGCAACGTGCGCGAGCTGGAGAACGGGATGGAGCGCGCCGTCGCGATGGCGCAGTTCGATCAGCTCATGCTCGACGATCTCCCCGAGCGCGTCCGCGCGTTCCGTCCGAGCCAAGCGAGCGCGCTCCTGCCCGCGACCGTCGCGGAGCTGGTGTCGCTCGATACGTTCGAGCAGCGCTACATCCTGCACGTGCTGTCCATGGTGAAGGGCAACAAGTCCAAGGCGGCGCGCATCCTCGGCTGCGATCGCCGCACGCTCTATCGCAAGCTGGAGCAAGTGCAGAAGGCGGAGAGCGCCGAGGGCGAGGAGGCGAACAAGAAGGCCGACAGCGCGCCGCCGCCTTCCCGGCCCAGCATCCCCGCGGTGGCGAACGGCAGCACGAACGGCAACGGCCACGCCGATGCAGGGCGTCGCATCCTCGTCGTCGACGACGATCAGGACAACCTCGAGCTCGTGCAGATCCTGCTGCGGGCGCGAGGCTACGACGTGCAGACCGCGACCGGCGTGGCCGAGGCCATGCGCGCGCGGAACGTCGACGCGGTGCTCACCGATCTCAACCTGGGCGACGGCTCGGGCGCCGATCTCGTCGGCCGCTTCGGAAGCGCGCCGGTCATGGTGATGACCGGTACGATCGAGGAGCAGACCTCGATGGGCTTCGACGCGTGGCTCACCAAGCCCGTGTCGCTCGAGCGGCTCACGTCCACGCTCACCAACGTCCTGAGCTGAACCGCCCGCTCGTTTCTATCGCTGCGGCGAGCTCCTCACGGGGCTCGCCGCAGTCGCGTTCGGGGACCGATGCGACGACGGTCGCGTCGCTCGGGTGCGCGCGCGGTGGAGCGCCACACGTGCGACGCGTCGTGCACGCGCGATCCGCGATCGGAGCGCGGCGCGCGTGGCACGTGCATTGAAATGGAGAGTCGCGACTACGCGCGAACGCGCAGAAGGGACTCTGATCATGACTCGATTGCATCCGCCATCCTCCCGCGTGCTCGCCTGCGCGGGCATCGCCGCGCTCCTCACCACGCTCGCGCTCGCGAGCCCCGCCAGCGCGCAGGAGCGTTACCGCGGCCCGCGCCTCCGCGCGGGTCTGAGCGGTGTGGGTGGCGGCTTCGTCGGTGCGGTGCACGGCGGTCTCGGCGGCATCGAGCCGCGCATCGGTCTTCAGATCACCGACATGTTCGCCGTCCTGATCCAGGGTCAGGGTCTCATCGGTCAGTTCGCGCCCAACGGCGACGACCGCGTCGCGGGCTTCGCGTTCCACTCGGCGATGTTCGAGCTGACGGCGGGCGACATGTTCCAGCTCGGCGCCGGCCCTTCGCTCGACTTCGTGTGGGGCTGCTCCGAAGCGGGCGCGCAGGTCGCGTGCGCGCGCGGCGGCGCGTACGCAGGCGCGAACTTCCGCGCCGCCGTGATGTTCGGTGGTCGCCACGACACCGGCTGGCGCGACGCATTCACGATCTCGGTCGACGCACACCCGACCCTGTTGGACGACGGCGAATGGTCGACCGTCCTCCTGCTCGGCTTCGGCGTCGACCTCTACTAGCGGCGCGGGCGCTCGCCCCTCCGCACTTCTCCCTGCACCGCACTCCACTTCTCCCTGCACCGCGGTGCGCCTCACGAAAGGACCCGTCATGAGCATTCTCTTCGCCATCCTCAGCTGGATCGTCTTCGGCTTCCTCGTCGGCCTCGTGGCCCGCGCGCTGGTCCCTGGCACCCAGAGCCTCGGATTTGTCGCGACCACCGCGCTCGGCGTCGTCGGCTCGATCGCGGGCGGCATCATCGCCAGCCTCGTGACCCTGCAGAACGTGCTGACCGCGCACCCTGCGGGCTTCCTCGGGAGCATCCTCGGCGCAGCGCTGGTGCTCTTCGTCGTCGCAGGCACGCGCATGCGAACCGCTTGACGCGCTCGCGAGCGCATCGAGGCCCGCGTCCCTCAGGGGCGCGGGCCTTCGTCTTTCCGTCCCGCGAAGGCCGCCCGAGGCGAGCGTGGCGCGCGCGGGCGCCGCGGCTGTGGACATCCGTCTCACGATCGCGGCGCTCGAGGGGCCGGTAGCTCGGCACGCACCGTGCTCAAGCGGTCGGACAGGTGCGGACGCACCGCAGACGACGGTGACACATCACCCTCTGCTTCCCTCTCAGCATCAAGCAAGGAAACACATCCCATGAAGAAGGCTCTCGGTCTCTCGTTCGCCATCGCGCTCTTCAGCCTCGGCTGCAACCCCGTCGAGGAGATCGAAGAAGAGGTCGACTGCAACGATCTCTGCACTCGCTACCGCGACTGCTTCGACTCCGAGTACAACGTCGACTCCTGCAACAGCCGCTGCGGTGAGCTGGTGGACGGCGCGGACCCCGCGGCTGCCAACAACTGCGACAGCTGCCTGGACATGAACGCGTGCACCGAGTCCTTCGGCTGCGCCGACGACTGCTACGGCCTCATCCCCTGAGCGCTGGGCAACCTCTTCCTCCACTTCCAACGAAAGTAGACGACCATGAACAAGTACTCGAACTGGCTCCTGATCGGCATCCTCACGCTGGGCGGCGCGACGCTCGCCGCGTGCGACCACGACGGCCCGATCGAGAACGCGGGTGAGGAGATCGACGACGCGGTCGACAACGGCGGCGACGATCTCGAGGACATCGGCGAAGAGATCGACGACGCGGTCCAGAACTGAAACGTTCTTCGACCACGTCGACGTGAGACGAGCGGTGCCGCCAGCGTGCGGCGCCGCTCGTCGCGCGTTCGGCGACCTCTCACCCCGCGCGCGGGGTCGCCCGGCGTGCCTCTGTCCGAGCGCGCTCGAGCGCATCGACGAATCGCGCGCCTGCGTGATGTTGCGAGACATGGGCACGTGCCTGCATGCCGAGCTCGAGCCGCCGCTCCCGCGACGCACCGAGCTGTCGATCGAGGGCGGCGGCCAGCGCGTCTGCGTCGTCGTCCCGCGCGGCACAGAGCAGCGGCGCGATCGCGTGTCCAGCGAGCGCTCGAGGGACCGTCACGACGGCGCAGCCTCGCGAGAGCGCGTCGAGCAGCTTCACCGGCAGCCCGCCCGGCGTGCGACGCGGCACCACCACCACGTCCGCGAGCGCATGGGCTGCACGTCGATCGCGCTCGCTCCCGAGCGGCAAGAGGTGCACGTCGGGTCCGAGCGCGCCGACGCGCCCATCGACGCTGGCAACGCACAGCCGAACGTCGCGCCCTGCTGCGCGCAGCCGTGCGAGCGCGTCGAAGAGCACCTCGAGCCCCTGGTAGACGTCCAGGTTGCCTGCGTAGAGCACGACGTGCGCGTGCTCGGCGAGACCCTGCGCGGCCCGCGCGGCCGACCGCTCGTCCACCTCGATCGGTGCGGGGACGGGCCAAGGAATGGGCAGCGCGTGCACCGCACGCTCGCAGCGATCGGCGAGGACCGACGCGAGCAGCGGCGAGACCGCAGCGAGCGCGCCCGCACGGCGCCCCAGCTCGCGGTCGAGCCGAGCGCCCGCGCGGTGAAGCGGCGACTTCATCGAACGAGCGAAGTACGTCGGCAGCTCGGCGGCGAGATCCGTGTGGGCCACGAACACCCAAGGCCGGCGCCCGAGCGTCGCGATCGCGGCGGCCTCGACGTGGTGCGCGACTACGTCGTCGCTCGGGTGCGCGGCGAGCGCGCGCGCGAGCGCGATGTCGTTGACGATCTTGCCGAGCGACGGCCCCGATCGGAGCGAGCGATCGGCGACGAGCGCGGGCGCGCGCACGTGGGGGAACGCGGTGATCGTCTCGCCGTCGCCGTGCGCGTAGGTGAGCAGCGCGGCGCGCTCCCCGCACCGACGCGACGCCTCCATCATGAAGCGGATCGCCGCCTGCGTACCCTGCGGGCTCGGAAAGGGGAGCGCGGCCACATGCAGCGACGTGGCCCGATCCTTCAACGTCGCTTGCCCTTCTCGAGGAGGAACAGGTGGTTGAAGCCGCGCAGGAAGAAGTTCCCTTCTTCGGCCCCGCGGTGGTAGTTGCCCTGCTCCAGCGTCTTGTGGTGTCGGGTCACCGCGATGTGATCGATGGGCGTCAGATCGCGGAGCGCGAGCGCGAAGAGCTCGAAGCCCACGCACGCGATGCCCTTCTTCTTCTCGAAGTAGTCGCAGCAGTAGATCGCGAGCACGCCGCCAGGCCGGAGCACGCGCGCCGCCTCGCGCAGGACCTTGCCCATCTCCTGGTAGTAGCGGGGGTCGTACGCCGAGAGCTTGCCGATGCAGCGCGGATCCTCGAAGTAGTGGATGTGATCGCCGTAGGGCGGATCGACGAACACCACCTGCACCGTGTCGCGCTCGACGGGCAGCTTGCGCGCATCGGCCTGCTCGATGTCCTTGCGGTAGGGCGCGACGTCGAAGCCGCGACCCGTGCGACCGAGATCCTTGCAGACGTCGAGCGTCGTGCCCGAGCCGCACATCGGATCGATCACGAGGTCGCCGGGCTGGCTGTAGCGGGAGAGCACGTTCCAGATCACGTACGACGGAGTCGCGCCGACGTACGCGCGGTCGCCCTGCATGCCGGTGCCGTAGTGCTGCGACGGATAGTCCCAGAGCGTGGTCGTCTGGATGCGCAGCGCGGGCTTCACCAAGCGCGAAGAGCGCGCGGCCGGATCCGGGCGGGCATGGGGACGTCGATCCAGCGGCGCTCGCTGCGACGGCGCGCCGGCGGGCCCGCGTCGATCGCTGGGCCCGCGGTCGCCGGGCGGACGGGGTGCGGGCGCTCGAGGATCGCGCGGCGGACGGGGCATGCGGCCGGCGGTAGCACGCGACGCGAGCGGGCGCGACGTCCGAGCCTTGCGTTCAATCGAGGGTGCGCAGGAGATGGAGCGCGATGGCCTCGGGGCTGCCTTCACCCGTCAACGCGACTGCCACGAAGGCACGACGCTCGGTCGAGTACGCGACGATGGCGCTGGCGCCCGCCGTCCCGCCAGAGTGACCGAGCCACACGTCGTGCTCCTCGGGGTCGGCGTGCACCAGGCGGTACACCATCACGCCTGCCCCATACGACTCGACGGGCGAGTCGAAGACGGGACGCAGCGGCTCGAACATCGATCGCACCGTGGCAGGCGGGACGATCCCGCCCGCGAGGAAGCGGCGCCACGCGATCGCCATCTCCAGGCTGCTGCCCGCGACCACTCCTGCTGCGTACGGCGTCGTGAGATCGTGGCGCGGGCCGTCGTCGCCGCTGGGCGCAGGGAGCGCGACGTCGTCCGGGATCGCGGCGGGCGCGAGCGCCTCCAGGCTGGTGGTCCCGATCGGCGCGAAGATCCGCTCGTTCAGCGTCGCGTGGTACGGCGCGCCCGCGGCCTCCTCGATCGCGAGGCCCAAGAGCACGTAGCCCGTGTTCGAGTAGTCCCACGCGCCGCCGGGACAGAAGCGCGGTCCGTTGTCGACGGCGACGGCGACCAGCGCGTCGGGCGGCACGTGGCCCTCGCGTGCGCGAAACGACGGATCGAGCTGGAACGAGTAGACGCCCGACGTGTGGGTGAGCAGCTGCGTCAGCGTGATGTCCTCGGCGTCCTCGAGCTGCGGTGCGATGGGCTCGATGGTGTCGTCGAGCGACAGGACACCGTCTTGCACCAGCGTGAAGATCGCCATCGCCGTGAACGCCTTGCCGACGCTCGCCCAATAGAAGCGCGGCGGGGCGCCTTCGGAGCTCGCCGTCCAGCTCGCGCCATCCTCGGTGATCACGGCGACCGTCAGGTGCGTCGCTGCGATCCGCGCCTGCACCTCCTCGAACGCCACATCGAAGCGCGCGGTGAGCGCCGCGTCGGCGGGTGCGAGGGACGGCTCGGTGGGCGCCTCGTAGGTCAGC
>CAYZQM010000004.1:70586-71455 GCA_964480175.1 uncultured Sandaracinaceae bacterium | reverse complement strand
GAGGACGCGCCCGCCGAGCCCGAAGCAGCCCCGGTCGACGAGCCGAGTGAGGAGCCTACCGAGGGGGAGCCCCTCGATCTCTCGTTCGACCTCCCGGTCTTCGGGCACACCGTGTTCTCGATGACGAGCACCACCACCGCTCGCTTCCGAGGCCAGAACGACAACCCCAACCGCTTCGACGACGACTTCTTCTCGCTCCAGCAGCGCTTCGATCTCGTGCTGCAGGGGGACGAGCTCCGCCTCGAGGTGCGCTTGGACGCGTGGCTGCCCTTCGCGGTGAGCTCGGCGGTCGTCCCGTTCCGAGGCGGCACCACCGTGCGCCCCGCGTGGTTCGGATCGCAGCTCGATGGCGGCATCGACAGCCCCTACCCCGGCGGCGCCGTGTGTCCGCCAGGCACCGAGGGCAACTGCGCGTTGGGCTGGGACGTGCGCCCCGAGCGCTTCGTCTTGCGCTGGCAGCACGAAGACTGGCTCGTCGAGCTCGGCGACGCGCAGCTGGTCTTCGGGCGCGGCATCGCGCTCAGCTTTCGTAAAGTGGATCTGCTCGCGGTCGACAACGCGCTGCGCGGCGGGCACGTGCGCTTCGACGACGGACACTTCCGCTTCCGCCTGCACGCGGGCATCGCGAACCCGCAGAACCAGGATCCGGTCACCCTCGCGGTCTTCCCCGACCCCGAGGACTTCGTGGTGGGCGGCGGTCTCGGCGCGACGTTCGGGCCCGACGACATGATCAACACCGGCGCGCACGCGCTGCGCACCTGGTTCCAAGACGAGCCTGGCGAGTTCAGCTTCCGCTCGCGCACCGCCGACGTGGTCGGCTACTTCATCGAGGTGCCCGCGCTCCTCGACGGACAGCTCGCGCTCTACGG